>JAQBGV010000173.1:0-34713 GCA_032128395.1 Planctomycetota bacterium
CTCGAAGACAATGCGGATGCGATGTCAGAGAAAAGCGATTGTGAATGCACTCATCGAGTGCGGAACACTCAAGGTCCGGAGGAGAGTGATTCATCCACGCATCGTCACGAAGCGATCGGCAATCATTCCGTAGGGGGCACACCCTTCATCCGGAGGCTCCGCAGGAGTGCCGTCTGCCCCTCTGTGGGTTCCGTTGCGACATAGGCGGCGAGTGGCATGAGGGTCACAGTGGGGTTACTATGTCGTTCGTGTAGGTGAGGCAGCGCAAGCTGGGACCCGCGCGCAATCACAATTGTCATCAGTGGAACTCTTAGGAGGAAGCATGTCTTGGAAACGTACTGTGCTGACTCTTTCTGCCCTCTTGCTATTAATTCCGGGCCCTGTCCTGGCCGATATTGTTGCTTGCGGTGGGGTCGGAGTCGGGACCGTGGGAAGTTTTACGATTTCCCCTGGTAAGTGTGATGATCCTTGCGATCCAACGCTCATGGCTCAAGCTCAGGCTGAAGCACTTCTTGATGCCATGGACTTAGCTGATGCCACCTGCGGTGCCGGGAGAGTCTGCAGCGGCGGATCCGCGACCGCCGACAATCAGTGCGAGTCCAAGTCAATCATGATCGGCGAGCTCCTAGTGGAATGGTGCGTCTACACATCTAAGGTGACCATAGAAGGAGGGACCTGTCAGTGAATTCACCTGCGCTGCCCCCCAGAAGGCCCCTGCGCCTTCTTCTCGCGCCAGCGCTAGTTGTCCTCAGCAGCATTCTCCTGTTGCGAGTTATCGGGCAAAGCAATGAGATCAGTGGCCTAAAGGAAGCTCTGACAGTTGCCAGCACGGCGGCACCACCGCTCTACGATGGACCCGCGGATCCTGCAGCGCAGCCCGAGGTCGCAACGGCTGAGCCGACCGGAGCAGCTCCCCTCCTCCAATCCGAGCTTGATGAGGCTCGGGAAGAAATCGCAAGACTTGAGGCTGAGCTCTCAGCACCCACCTCACTCGCCGAACTCTACCTGTCCTCTGTGTGCCAGCTTCTGAATCTGGATACGAACCTGAGCAAGCTGGAGCTGACGCTGCTCGCGTTGGAGAGGTCCAATCGGTCTGCCGATCCAGATGTCGTTGCTCTCGGTGTTCGGCTACTGCGCGAGCTCGCCCCGAACGACAGTGAGCGAATTCGGATGGCTCTCGCTGATCTCCGGACCCGGCTCCCCGGCCCTCCGATGTGGGCGTCCGCCGAGTATCTCGGAAGGATCTCCGTCACGAGTCCCGATGTCAGTGTGCTCTCATCGCTCCACGAAATCGCTGACTCCGAGCCGTTTCCCGACAATTGGGGCGCTGCGATGGCACTTATGCTCACAGGAGTTAGGGGTCCGCTAGATGCGTGGGTGGACGCAGCCCTTGAAGTGGTGAGGGGCGATGGCGTAGGGGCACTACAAATTCTCGGTGCTTGCGAGGCGACAGATTTTGAGGGGCGTGACGATATCTTGGTCTCCGCCTCCACTCTTGAGGGGTTGCTGGTGAGGCGAAGGCTGATTCCTCTCCTCGTCGCGTTGGGAACCGAGCGAGCCAGGGCCGCGCTTCAGCGAATGTATGAGACGAGCGACGATCTGCTGAAACCGATCTTGGTCGCCGCGCTCCGAAACTTCCCACAATAGAGGTTTCGAAGCCCGCCACTGTCCATCATGCGAAGTGCCACTTCGAGCGTGAACGAATTCCCGAACGAGTCTTCGCCCAAGAGTACGGCGCGTTGCTGCCGTGCTGTTTGCCAGGACATTCGGTGCTTTTGCGCGCGAGAACTCGCCACTTCGGGCCAACCGCCTCAGCAGTGGGGGGACACGGGTTGTCGGGGCAGTGATTTCTGTGATCCCGACGCAAACAAGATCGTCTGGACGTCTGGGAGCACAGCAGGGCGCAATTCGACGCTCGGATCACCGGCTTCACGCAAGATCCAGTCGGCTCCGACACCGTCCAGCGCTCAGTTCAAGAGCGGGTCACATACCGTGCATGAACGAGCGCGGTTCACCTCCATTCGTTCTGCCCGTGTGGCCTTCTTGGCCGCGTCGAGCTCACCGGGTATCTCCTCGCCCGTGCCGAAGTACACCTCGTCCGGGGTCTGACCCTTGAACGCAGAGTGCGGCAGGACTCCGTTGTGATCGGCGACGTAGAACCTCACAAGCTTCTCGACGGCGGTCACGGTGTCGAGTGTGTTGAGGAACAACCACTGGTGCTTGATGGATCGAAACCAGGACTCGATCAGCGAGTTCGAGAACATGATGTCCGTCATCGCGAGAAGTCGACGTAGCGTGCCGGACTTGATCAGCTTGTCCACGGCACTGTTGAAGTTCTCCACTCCTCCGTCGGTGAGTAGCGTCGGTGTCTCGTCATACACGCCAGTCGACGCGGTGAGGAGGAGTTCTGCGGTACTGGCCGGATCGAGCGTCGGCGCGACCTTCCAAGCCAAGATACGGCGCGAGAAGTTGTCAATCACCGCGTGCAGGTAGGCGCGGGTTCCGTCGAGCAGTCGGATCACGGTCGTGTCGATATGCCAGATCTCGTTTGGACGAGCCGCGCGAATGCCGACCTTGGGCTTGGCCGGATGAACCCGTCGTCGGGGGCGACGCCACTTGTTTCTGGTGACGAGTCGGTACCAGGTCGTCGGCGAGGCGAAGACTCTGCCGAGCCGCTGTGCCAACAGCGCGAGCGTTCCAGTGGGAACGTGCCGGTACTCTTCGGACGTGACCATCTCTTTGATCACCACGGTCTCGGCGGGCGTCAGCTGCTGCGGTGACAAGCGAGGACACGAGGGAGCATCGTCGAGCCCACACTCGCCTTCGCGTTTCCACGCGTAGTAGCGTGTGTGGGACAGCCGGAGGACACGCAGCACGCTGCGGAGTGGCAGGACCGAAGAGGCTCGGTCGATCGCCCGCAGCAGCCTCTGCTTCCGATCGCCGGCTGGCAGTCGCGCGTGATCGAGCGAGAATCCAGAGACCCGGAGCAACGCGAAGAGCAGTCGAAGAAGCGCCTGCAGCCTCAGGATCCGCTTCTGCAGCCCGAGCACTTCCTGTCGCAGAGCACTCGCGTCCATGTCCACGATATCGACCGAAACTACAGGGGCAGGCTCCGAGGTCAGCCAGCCGCGGGCGGTCGATCGAGGAACTCCGTATCGCGTCGCGTGTTCGATGTCACCCGTCGAGTGGACGAGATCGCGGAGGCGATGGTCGTACCTCCGTACGGTTCGAGTCTTGTTGTCCATGTCTCAAGCATCGCTCATGGAGAGAGAGCGACAACTTCAGCTCGTGACGCTCAGCTGCAAGTCCAGGAAACACTGGAGTTGAAGTCGGACCCGACGACGGAGCAGATGGCGAGTTCTCGTGCGCAGAAGTGCCGAATGTCTTGGCGGATCGCTCCCGGCTGTGAGCGACGCTGGGCTGGTTCACGAGCGACTTCCGGAAGGCGGCTGGCGTATGTTGCATCGACTCGACGTCCCCCCCCACCCCTCGGCAAATCGCGCTTGTTTCGCTTGCTGGTTGCTTCTCGCGCTCGGCGTCCCATCGCTCTCTGCAACGGCGCAGGATCTCTACCGACTTCGCATCGAGGGGCCGAGCGAAGTTGCTCCGGGCTCGACCGTCGATGTCTCCGTGGTGGCGGACCACCTGAGCTTCGGATCGAACGGCGGAGCCCTGCAGGCCGTGCAGTTCAGACTGCTCGCCCCCGAGGGCATGTCGTTTACCGATCCGAGTGTCGGCGCGGACTGGTCGAGCGATGGCGTTCTCTTCCAATCGATCGAACAGTTGGAGCCCTCAGCGGTTCGACTCGTCGCGATTTTCCGGTCACCGCTCCCCGAGATGGCGTCGCGGCAGCTCCTTGCGCTCAAGTTGGCTGTGCCTCCGAGCGCAGCGGGATCGATCTTACTCGCATTCGATGACTCGGGCGGAGTTGGCCTCGACAGCCGGGCACTCTTCTCGACACCTCAGCGGGGTTGGGTGATTCCGCACCTCTCCGAACGCTCCATGGTCATCTCATCGAGCGCTCCCGCGACACCAGGTGCGCCGCCCGAAGAGTGGCCATCCCCGTCCGAAGAGGAGCTCGTGATTCAGTACGCGACGGTCGGCGATGCGACGCTCCCGACATCGAATCCCCTTTCGTCCCCCGAGGGGGGCGGGATGGCGATGGGAGGAGGACCTCCCGAGGATCTCTTCTGTCAGTACGAGCCGCGGGGATCCCTGACGGAGATCCCGCCGTTCGTCGATCCCGCCGATGTGCTGGTGGTGACCGCGCCAGGGACGATCGCGGACATCCAGGCGGCGTTCGACGTGGCGAAGGTCTCTCCCGATCCGGTGATGATCCGTGTCGAGGCGGGAATCTACGCCGGGAGTCAGCTGCTTCTCGACGTCACCGGCATGGCGAACGAGGTCATCATCGCGTCCTTCGAAGGCCCCGTGTACAAGCCGGCGGTCGACAACGGCACCACCCTACAATTCCCTTCGGTGAACCCTCCCGCCTGGGCAGTGCGAGTCATCGGCACTCCTTCAGTTGGGGCCGTCCTCAACTTCGGCTGGACGACAATGGTGGAGCAATCTTTGAATCCCCCGGACTACTTGACTGATGATGCGTACAATCGTGGTTGGCGGGGGTTCGAGCTGGTCGGGTATCGGGGCGGGATCTCTATCGAGGCCGCCTGCCCGGTACGGGTGCGGGGGAACTACCTGCATCACGCGACCGGGAGCGGCGGGAATTCCGGCATCTTCGCAGGCAACTTCGCCGACATCGAAGTGTTTCACAACGAGATCTCACAGTGGTCGAACAGCGGAATCTTCATCCAGTACGTTGTGAGCAATGCGACCGTCGCGAAGATCATCCGGAACTTCATCCACGACAATCGGGGGGCGGATGGCGGAGGGATACGCGCGATCGGACAGAATGTCGAGATGTGCAACAACTCGATCTACTCGAATCGTGCAACTTCCTTCGATTCCCAGGGTGGAGGGGTGTACTACCAATTCACGCCGGACTTCTCCTATTCACGCAGGTTCTTCGCTCGCCAGAACATCGTCGAGGAGAACAGTGCCAACGAATCGGGCGGAGGAATGTTTGTGCAGGGCGTTTACAACATCTCGAAGGAAACGGCTCCGATGCCCGAACCCTGGAACTTCGCGATCATCGGGAACCAATTTCGATTGAACGGTCTTCCAGCTCCGGGTGTCGGGTACGTGGAAACTGGAGGGGGACTCCACTTGAGTGTCGAGCTCCCCGCCAACAGCGATGGGCTGTTCGAGGCGTACCCGGGCCACGAGGATCAGCTGATCATCGGGAACACGTTCCTGGGCAACTCCGCAGGCCTCTGGGGCGCGGGCGTGGTGGTCTCCGCGCAGGATCCCGCCCTGGTCTTCCCTTACCTCGTTCGGTTCGAGCACAATACGATCGCGAGCAACGAGGTCGTCACGCCACCGATTCCAAGCCTCTTCTGGGGAACGGGGTTCTCGCTGTTCGACTGCTGCCAGTACGTCACTGGCGATGGTGTGGTGATCCAGGATAACCTACCCGATCCGGTGACGCCCCCGCCCTCGACGGACGACTACAACTGGTACGCGCTCTTCTCCAGCGTCAATCTGTTCACCTACAGTCGGATGCCCGACTGCTCGCCGATTCCGTCTCCTGGCGACCTTCTCGGGACGCCCGCTTCGAATCCGACATCGAACTCGGTCGAGGCGGAGTTCAGCGACCTCTTCGGCCATCAGGCTCCGACCTCCACATCGACGCTGGAAGACGCCGATCCGGTTCTGGAGGCTCTTTACCTTGCAAACCCCTTCCTCGACGAAGACTTCGATCGGGAGAACCGAGTCGACGGTACGATGGACATCGGAGCCGACGAGTTCATCTATCCCACTTCGTTCCAGAGGGGGGATGCGGATGGCAACGCGAGCCTCAACATCGCCGATGCGATCAGGATCCTGGAGGCGCTCTTCGGCATCGGCCAGCCGCCGCTCGACTGCGAGTCCGCCGGCGACGCAAACGATGACGAGCAATTGAACATCGCGGATCCGGTCTATCTGCTCGGTTACCTCTTCACGCAGGGTCCGGCACCTCCACCGCCGCATCCCACGTGCGGCATCGATCCGACGGACGGCTCCCTCACGTGCCAGGTGACGCCATGTCCATGACCTCGTGCACGCGGCGACTGCCGCTTCGGGCAACGCTCGCGGTGGGTCTCGTGATCATCGGAACGCCGCTATTGTCGCCGCTCCGGGGACAACCGCCGTTGCAGCTTGGGTGGCCCCCTGCTCTCGGCATCGGTCGGACTCCGATTGCGGCCGATCTAGATGGCGATGGAATGCGGGAGGTGGTTCTCACTAATCCCGGGTACACAATGTGGGTCATCTGCGCCTCGGGAGAGCTCTGTACCGGCTGGAACTTCCAGGGGTTTCCCGCATTGGATCAGCACGTGCGTGTGGGAGACATCACCGGCGATGGCGTCCCCGAGATTGCGTACGAGAGCGGCGGGACGAATCAGCTCGAGGTCGTCGACGGCCAGGGCGCGGTCGTCGCGCCCTGGCCGGTCGACCTGTCGGTCGAAGGCGGTTGGGTCTCGACCGGGCTCCAATGGCTGCTCCTCGCCGACCTCGTCCCGGGTGCGGGGCTCGAGATCATCGTGTTGAACGACGGATACAGCTTCAATCCCCACGCCACCGTCGCCGCGTACTCGGGGACCGGAACGCTCCTCCCCGGCTGGCCGAAGTCGTACCCCGGGCAGTACTGCACGCTGGCGGCGGACGATCTCGACGGGGACGGGTTCGCGGAGGTCGTCATCGCGACGCGAAATGCGACTTTCTCAGGGGACGCCCCGTGCTACGTCTTCCACGGCGACGGCACATTGCTCCCCGGCTGGCCGGCCGTGCCCGGGTCCGGTGCCTACGAGCGCACGATGTCGTTCCCAATCATCGCGGACCTGGATGGCGACGGCTCGCGCGAGATCGTCGGGAAGAGTGAGTCGAGGCTGTTCATGATGCGCAGCGACGGCACCATGTACCGGCCACCGATCTCGGTGGCCTCGTGGCCGTACTCGCACGCGGTCGCGGACCTCGACGGCGACGGCCGCAAGGAGGTGGTGATCGGCGGGGTCGACCTGAAGGTGCTCGACATCGACGCCGGGATCGTGGCGACGACCGCGGGGGGCCCGTTCATCGAGTTCTCGAGCGGTTTCGCGATCGCGGACCTCGATGGGGATGGCGGCTCCGAGATCGCCGCATTCTCGAACTGGCCCGGAGGTACGACCTGCCACGTGTTCGACCGCTTCCTGGTCGAGCTCTCCGGGTGGCCACTTACGGGGTTCACGTCGCCGACGACTTACAATCAGCGCCCGAGCATCGCGGACCTGGACGGCGATGGCGACCTTGAGCTCGTGTTCTCGGCCGCGCCGGACGGCACCCTCGCCTTCGACTTCGAGAACACGAGCGATCGGCCGCTCTGGGCGCAGTGGCAGTCGTACCGGAACGACCCCACCGCATCCTCATCGGTGCACGCGTCGACAGGGCCGCCGTTCCTGCGAGGGGACGGGAACGGGGACGGCGCGGTCGACATCGCGGATGTCTTCGGGAGCTTGACGTGGCAGTTCACGGGGGGAGAGGCGCCGGGGATGTGCAGGGACGCCCTCGACGCAAACGACGACGGCCGGGTGAACGTTGCGGACGCGATCTACACGGTGATGGGTCTCTTCGCGCTCAGCCCGGCGATCCTCGCCACCGAGTGCGCGTTCGACACGACCGGCGACATGATCGAGTGCACTTCGCAGGAGGTCTGCCCGGACTGAGTTTCGCTTCTCGACACCGAGAAGGACGAGAACGATCGCTCCCCCGTCATGCCGCTTCTCGAGGGAACTCCATTCCCGGGAGAGTGCGCACGAACATGGGAAATTCTCAAGGAAAGAACGATCTCCCTGCTTGAAGCACTCGAACGACTTCACGCCGCGGGTTTTGTTCACGGTGACCTCAAGCCGAACAACGTCCTCGTCGACAAATTCGGGACACCAGCGGTGCTGGAGCTCGGGGTGGCGGGTCGTTGGCGACGCCCCTCGAGAACCGGGCCGGAGTTCGTCGCCGCCACCCTGCTGTACGCTGCACCGGAGCACCTCTTCGGCGAAAGAGCGACTCCGCAGTCTGACCTCTATTCGGTTGGGGTGATGCTCTACGCAGCGCTCGGTGGTGAGCTCCCCGCTGCAAGCGCGGTGCGGGAGGGGAGAAGGGCGTCGTCGCTGGCTCTCCTTCCGCTCGAGAAGGCAGTGCCCGGGGTTTCGAGCGAGGCGTGCGCCGTCGTCGATGCGCTCCTGGGTCGCTCTGGAGCCAGCCCCGAGTCTGCAACGGATGCGCTCTCTCTGCTCGATTGCGGCTCCCTCGAGGCACGAGTGCGAAAGCACCTCGGGACACTTCTGAGTGAGCGTGCAGTCGAGGAACTCGCTCAGTCCCTCAAGATGCGGAAGTCCGTCGAATTGGTCGGCCCGCGGCAATCGGGAAAGAGCCTCTTGCTGCAAGAGCTTGCCGAGTCCCTCGAGTCGGATGGGGAAGACGTCCTCCTCCTCTCTGGCGACCTCGAGCAATCGGCTCTGAGTCGCCTCTGCTTGCCGGAAGAAATCGCAAGCCTCCGCACTTGGGAGAATCTCAGGGAGCTCACACTTGGCCGCCTCAAGGCGCGCTACGAGGCGGGGGCCATTCTCCTCGTCGACGAGGTCGTTGGTCTCCGAGATCCAGTTCTTCGCAAAGGTGTGGAATCCCTCATCGAGAGAGGTGGAGTTGGCACGACCCACACGTCCGACACTGCCTCACCCAGCGCTCCTCTTCTGCCACTGAGCCGCTTCGGAATCACCCACGAACGCTGGGTGGACCGAGACCGGCGCGTACGCCTCAGGCCAGCTGCGGCGCCACCGCACCTACCGCCGCGATCGTTTCCTCGATCGCGTCGTCGTCGTGCGCCAGGCTGACGAAGCCCGCTTCGAACGGGCTCGGGGCGAGGGAGATTCCACGGTCGAGGAGGCCGTGGAAGAAACGGCGGAATCGATCCGCGTCGGCAGCCCGTGCATCGGCGAAGTTGCGCACCGGCTCTCCGCGGAAGTAGACCGAGAACATCGATCCGACCCGCGGCGTCGTGTGGGGAATGCCCGCCGCCTCGAGCGCCTCGCTGATCCCGGCGCAGAGGCGGGCGGTCCTCGCGTCGAGGGTCGGGTAGATCTCCTGCTCCCCGTCCGCGAGCAGGTCGAGCAGTGCGAGCCCCGCCGCGACCGAGAGCGGGTTTCCCGAGAGGGTCCCCGCCTGGTAGATCTCGCCGGTGGGGGAGAGCCGTTCGAGGTGCTGCCGCGGTCCCGCCACCGCCCCGACCGGCATCCCGCCGCCGATGATCTTCCCGAGGGTGGTCAGGTCGGGAGTGATGCCGTACAGGGCCTGCGCTCCGTTCGGGTGCACCCGGAAGCCGGTCATCACCTCATCGAAGATCAGCAGAGCGCCGTGTTCGCTGCAGAGCCTCCGCAGCCCGTCGAGAAATCCCGCGACCGGCGGGACGCAACCGATGTTGCCCGCGATCGGTTCGACGATCACCGCCGCGATCTCGCTCGCGTCCCGTTCGAAGATCGCCTCGACTGCGCCCAGGTCGTTGTAGGGGGCGAGCCGGGTCAGGGCCGCGAGCGCGGCCGGGACACCTGGGCTCGACGGGTGGCCGTGCGTGGCGGCTCCCGATCCGGCCGCGACGAGAAAGCTGTCGCCGTGGCCGTGGTAGTTCCCCTCGAACTTGACGAACGCATCGCGCCCGGTGATTCCCCGGGCGAGTCGCAGCGCCGTCATGGTGGCCTCGGTGCCGCTCGAGGTGAGCCGGACCATCTCCGCGCTCGGTACGCGCTCGCAGATCCGTTCCGCGAGCAGGATCTCACCCTCGGTCGGCGCCCCGAAGCTGGTCCCGTGTTTCAGTGCGTTCGAAATCGCCGCGCCGATCGCCGGATGCGAGTGTCCGAGGATCATCGGTCCGAAGGCGCCGACGTAGTCGATGGTGACCCGGCCCGCGGCGTCGGTCAGGCGACACCCCTCCGCGTGGGTGATGAACCGGGGCGTCCCGCCGACCGAACCGAACGCGCGGACGGGGGGAGTTCACACCACCGGGGATGGTGCGCCTTGCCCGGACGAAGAGCTCTTCGTTGCGTTCCATGGGGGTGTTGTAACCCCTCCGGTCGCGCTCCGACCTCGATCCCGGGTGATTTTGGGGTCGTAGAGTCGGAAGATGGGACGGCCACCGCCGTGCAGAGCCAGTCCCCTTGCGCGGGGGACCGGCATCGCTTCTCCTGAGTGGTCCGGCGACGAAAGGGACCCCCACATGTTGAAGCTGGCCATCCTCGCGATCGTTCTGCTCTCACTCTCCCCGCGACTCGGTGGCGCCGACCGGATCACCGGAAAGCCGTTCGCGACCCGGTCGATGGTCATCGCGAAGAACGGGATGGCGGCGACCAGCCAGCCGCTCGCGACCCAGGTCGCGCTCGATATCCTGAAGCGAGGAGGGAGCGCGGTCGACGCCGCCATCGCCGCGAACGCGTGCCTCGGGTTGATGGAGCCGACCGGCTCCGGCATCGGCGGCGATCTGTTCGCGATCGTGTGGGATGCCGACTCGAAGAAGCTCTACGGGTTGAACGGATCGGGGCGCTCTCCGCGCTCGCTCACCCCCGAGAAGCTACGCGCCGAACTCGCGAAGGGGAATCACGAGAAGATCCCCGCGTACGGCGTGCTCCCGCTCTCGGTGCCCGGCGCGGTCGACGGTTGGTTCACACTGCACCAGCGATTCGGCAAGCTGCCGATGGCGGAAGTGCTCGCGCCCGCGATCGCCTACGCCGAAGAGGGGTTCCCGGTCACCCAACTGATCGCCCACTACTGGGGGATCAGTGTGCGCCGACTTGGCGAGTACCCCGGGTTCCTGAAGACCTTCACGATCGATGGCGGGCGCGCCCCGCGCGAGGGAGAGATCTTCCGAAATCCCGCCCTCGGTAGCACCTATCGCATCCTCGCGGAAGCGGGGCGCGACGCGTTCTACCGCGGCGACCTTGCGAAGCAGATCGGGGCGTTCATCGCGGAGCACGGCGGCTATCTCTCCGCGGAGGACTTTGCGACCCATCACTCCGAGTGGGTCGAGCCGGTGTCGACCGACTACCGCGGGCACAGGGTCTGGCAGCTCCCGCCGAACGGGCAGGGGATCGCGGTGCTGCAGATCCTCAATATCCTCGAGGGATACGACCTCGCCGCGTGGGGGCCGGAGAGCGCGGACTACGTGCATCACTTCGTCGAGGCGAAGAAGCTCGCCTTCGAAGATCGCGCGCGGTTCTACGCCGACATGGCGTTCTCGGATGTGCCGGTCGCGAGTCTGATCTCGAAGGAGTACGCGGCGGAGCGTCGCAAGCTCATCGACCCGGAGCAGTCGAAGCTCCGCCTCGAGGCCGGGAACCCCGCGCTCGAGCACGGGGACACGGTCTACCTCACCGTCGCGGATCGGTGGGGGACGATGGTCTCGCTGATCCAGAGCAACTACCGCGGCATGGGGAGCGGGGTCTGCCCCGCTGGACTCGGGTTCGGCCTGCAGGATCGCGGCGAGTTGTTCACGCTCGAAGAAGGACATCCGAACGCCTACGCCCCCGGCAAGCGCCCCTTCCACACGATCATCCCAGGCTTCGTCACCAAGGACGGGAAGCCGTGGTTCAGCTTCGGGGTGATGGGGGGGGCGACGCAACCACAGGCGCAGGCGCAGGTTCTGATCAACATGATCGACTTCAAGATGAACGTGCAGGAGGCGGGGGACTGGGCGCGGATCCTCCACCAAGGGTCGTCCCAGCCGACCGGTGAGACGATGACCGATGGGGGAGTCGTCTCGCTCGAGAGTGCGTTCCCCCCGGAGACGATCGCCGAGATCGAGCGGCGCGGCCATCGCCTCGAACCGGGACGCGGCGAGTTCGGAGGGTACCAAGGAATCCTCCGCGACCCCGAGAGCGGGATCTACTTCGGAGCTTCGGAGTCGCGCAAGGATGGAATGGCCGCGGGGTACTGATTTCGCAAGGGGAGAGAGACGCTGCTCTTGCTGCACACACTGATCTCATTTCTGGCCCTGGTCTCGACTGCCGCCACCGATGGCTCCCGCCCGGTGATCCAGGGCCTCGCGGTTCCCGCAGGGGAGAGCAGCCATCTGCCGAATCTCTCCCTCGGTGCGAACGGGACGATGTACCTCAGTTGGGTCGAGCCAGGGAAGGATGGCACGACGCGCCTCCTCTTCGCAGCGCTCACCGCGAAGGGATGGTCCGAAGCGCGCCCCGTCGCCGAGGGGAGCGACTGGTTCGTCAACTGGGCCGACTTTCCATCGGTCGCCGCTCTCGCCGACGGCACCCTCGCCGCTCATTGGCTCGCCCGGGTCGGAGTCGAGACCTACGCGTACGGCGTACAGGTCAGTCTCTCCCGCGACGGCGGGAAGACCTGGAGTGACTCGATCGTCCCGCACAGCGATCGCTCCCCGACCGAGCACGGATTCGTGACGATGGCCGCTACGAAGGAGGACGCGTTCTCACTGGTGTGGCTCGACGGGCGGGCGATGGCCGGAGGTCATGGATCGGATGATCTCGACGGGCACGGCGGCGGCGACATGTCGCTTCGGACCGTGACGATCGATCGGGAGGGGAAGCTCGGTCCCGAGCGCCTTATCGACCCTCGCGTCTGCGAGTGCTGTCAGACCACGGGGGCGGTCGTGGGAGGGAATCTGGTCGTCGCCTACCGCGATCGATCCGATGAGGAGATCCGCGACTGTTCCCTCGCTCGCATCTCGACCGAGAGCATCTCGTCGCCGAAGACGATCCACGACGACGGCTGGAACCAGGAGGGGTGCCCCGTGAACGGCCCCACTCTGGCAGCGCGCGACGATGAGCTCGCCGCAGTGTGGTACACCGAGGCGGCAGGGCGGCCACAGGTCTTTCTCGCGCACTCGGCCGACGGCGGGCACGAGTTCGGCGCCCCGGTCGCGATCGACGATGGGAACCCCGTCGGGCGCGTCGATGTCGTGTCGCACCCCGACTCCGGGTGGTTCGCCATCTGGCTCGAGCGCGGGGACGAGGGGGGAGAGGTCCGCGGCCGCTGGATCGCGACCGATGGGACGAAGCACCCCTCGGTGCTGATCGCCCGGACCTCACCCGGTCGGGCCTCCGGCTTTCCCCAGGTCGAACGGGTCGGCCGGCGGGTCGTCCTCGCCTGGACAGAGGTGATCGCGGAATCTTCGGGATCGGCCGGACCGACGGCTCCGACGCACATCCGCACCGCCGATCTGGTCTTCCCGGCCGCGGGGGAATCGGAGTAACGCGCTCGGTGGGATCGAACTCCTCCCCGGACCGTTGCGCCCTGCGACCCGACCCCCCACCATCTCGATCGTGGAATTCGACCCGAGGAGGAGCGACGCATGACCACCCGATCTGACTGGGATCTTCCCGAGTCCGCCGCGACCCCCGAGCGAGCCTTCCAGGATCGACGGATGCTGCTGCGTACCCTCGGTTTCGGCGGGGTGGCGCTCGCTGCGTCACCGTTCCTCCTGCGCGCGGCATTTTCGCGCGGAGATGAGGACGACGAGAAAAAGAGTGGGGAGACGAAAGAAAAGGCCCTCAACGGTGAACTCCACCAGAAGTACGGCGCGCTCTTCCCGGCGAAGCGAAACGAGAAGTACGACTTCGCGCCGCGCCCACTGACCCCCGAGTCGATCACCTCGAAGTACAACAATTTCTACGAGTTCTCCATGGAGAAGGACGTCTGGCGTTACGTCGAGGGGTACCCCGTCGATCCGTGGAAGGTCCGGGTGAAGGGTCTCGTCGAGAAGGAGTTCGAGTTCGGTCTCGAGGAGCTTTTCCGGTGGTTCCCGCTCGAGGAGCGGCTCTACCGATTCCGCTGCGTCGAGGCGTGGGCGATGCAAGTGCCATGGTCCGGCTTCCCGCTCCGCAAACTCATCGAGAAATGCAAACCTCTCGGCTCCGCCAAACACGTGCGCGTCGTCTCGGTCCTCGACGAAGAACGGCTCCCCGGACAGAAGAAGGACAAGCACTGGCCGTGGCCCTACTTCGAGGGGTATCGGCTGGATGAGGTGACGCACGAGCTCGCGTTCGTCGCTCTGGGGATCTACGGCCACACCTTGCCGATGCAAAATGGCGCGCCGTGGCGGCTCGTGATGCCGTGGAAGTACGGTTACAAGTCGCCGAAGTCCCTCGTCGAGATCGAGTTCACCGAGGAGCGCCCGCCGACCTTCTGGAACGCCGCTTATCCCCGAGAGTACGGGTTCTACTCCAACGTGAATCCGAAGAGGCCGCACCCGCGCTGGAGCCAAGCGACCGAGCGAGACATCGGAAGCCTAGAGCGACGCGACACTCTCCCGTACAACGGCTACGGAGAAGAGGTCGCTGGGCTGTACACGGGAAAGGAATACTGAGATGCGCAGATGGATTCTCGCCTCGGCGTGCATCGTGTTTCTGAGCGGGACGATGATCTCGGCCCAAGATCCGACGCCGACTCCCCCCAAGAAGGAGGCCGTGATGGAGTGGAAGGTCGGCGAAGTCGTCCCCGATGTCATGCTGAAGGGCTCCGACGGGAAAGACCACCGTCTGCGCGACCTGACGGGAAAGCGCGCGTTCGTGATCGCTTGGTTCCCGAAGGCGAACACCGGCGGCTGAACTATGGAATGCAGCTCGCTGCGTGACAGCGAGACCGCTATCGGGGAGTACGACGTCGCCCTGTTCGCCGCGAGTTGCGATGACGCCGAGACGAACACGGCGTTCGCGAAGAAGCTGGAAGTGCACTACCCGATCCTCGCCGACCCGAAGAAAGAGGCCGCCACCGCGATGGGGGTGCTCTCGGAGCGGGGCTACGCGAACCGCTGGACGATCTACGTCGGCAAGGACGGCAAGCTCCTCGCGATCGACAAAGAGGTGAACGTGCGCGAGCACGGTGTTCAGATCGCGACCAAGCTCGCGGAGCTCGGAGTAGCGAAGAAGAAGGAGAAGGAGCAGAAAAAAGAGGCGTGAACCCCCAGACCGATGCAGATGGACGCTTCGAGCTCCGGCACGCCCCCCCGATCCCTCTGTACGGAACCATCGCCATCGTGCGACCGATGATGTCCGGCAGTACGGGATCGAACTGCTCCCGGAGTAACTCTCCACAACCCCGAGCCCCCGCTGCTCACTGCAGCGGGGGCTCTACTTGCTGGCCGCGGCTCGCGCCTCCGAGAACGGGGTCGACGAGGGGAGCTCTGGCCACTTGGGGGGGCTCTTCGGGACTCGAACTCGCGGAAATCACCAGTAGACGGGGCCGGTTCTCGGTGAGGACCAGCGCTCTCTGGGTGACTCCGGACTCGCGGGCCGAAGAAGGAGGTGTGTGTCGTTCTCTTACCGCCTCGCTCTCTCATAGATCGTCCCTCGAGCGGTCGCCGGCGCTGCGAGCGGGGCGACGCCCCGGAGCTCGAATCGCGGATCGGTGCGAGGTCTGATCGGATCTTCGATGCGGAACCAGATCCCACGGTCCGCTACTTCCTGAACAGTCGAGCGCTTCGGCCCTGGGAGGTCGGGGCTCCGGAACCAAATTCCGCGCCCCGCAATCTCTTCGATCCCGGCCTTTCGCGGTGCGGTGTCGGTGCGATGGGGGGCCTTCGGCGGATCACTCGATCCTCCTCCACAGTCCAGGCGCCCGGTGGCCGCGGAGGCGAGCATGTCGCCCCACGACCAGAATCTCCGTGCTGCCATGCCGCGCTCCCTCCGAAACTGTTCAGAAAAAAAAAGCCGCCGGACACCCCTTGGGGCGCCCGGCGGCTCTCGGATCTCTTCGACGTCTCACTGAGCGTTACCGAAGATCCTCCTCGAGCCGACCGGGCACCCCATACCAAATGCCCATCGGACACTGGCACGGTTGACCCTGGCTCGTAAGGAGAACTCGAAAGTTCATGTGAAGACGGCTTCTTTCGCGCAGTTTTCTTCCGAGGATTCTGTCGCGCGTTCTATCGACGCGCACCACTTCCACAAAGCTAGTGGTCGGATGACCCGTTGTCAATCACTGGATTCTGTGAGTCGCACAGAGAGAGTACCTGCGCGCCCGAGCATTCGGAATTCGATGTCGAGCGTGCCCCCGATCGCTTCCTCGGGGATCGCGACGCCGATCACACGGCAGTGAGGATCGACCTCGACGTCGAGGGCGAGCTCCGCCGAGCCGCTGCGCTCCCCCATGAGCCACCGCATCTTCCCGATCACGATCGGGCTGGGGGTCCTCAGCCGAACGTGCGTGAAAAGCCCTCCGGCGTCGTTCCTACGCACTCGATGGGGGGTACTCGCCACTTCGATGAGGGGGTGCGCCTCGATGGTGACGGTCAACGTCACCGAGGTGCCGGCCGCGCTGAGGGGGATCACCACATCCCGATGGAGCTGCGACTGGCCCGCGGTGTCGATCCGGACCTGCACCCGCCAGTGGCCGGCCACTTCTGCGCTCGAGATGACTTCGGTGCCCGGGGGAGGCAGGAGAGTCAGGTTCGACCACTCTGTCGGCAGAAAGAAGGTGTGCTCGACGGAGTCTCCGCGGAAACAGGTGGTAAACCCGTGGCGCGAGAGCTCGCGCTCCAGAGCGCTCGGAGGAGTCCGGGGGGGGCGGGGAGGGGGGCTCTCGTTCGCGATACCGATCTCGATCTCCCCCCATCCTTCGTTACCGCTTCGGTCGCGGGCGACGATGCGAAGGCGGTAGAGACCGTCCGGTGCGTTGATCGTCCTCCACCCTCCTCGAAGCCCCGAGGTGATGACCAGCGAGAATTTCTGCGCCCCCGGAATCGGAATCGGATTCTCGAGCGCGAGGGGTCCGACTCTTCGGTAGGCCCCGAGACCTGCTCGCGGGTACCTCGGGACGGGGAGTGTCGATGGACGGGGGAGGGACGTCGCGAACGAATCCCAACGCGTGAGCTCGATCGCACTGCCATCTTCTGTGATCAAGAGAGCTCGCGCACTCTGCGGCGGATGGACGAATCGGGTGACCGCGTCGTTGGTATCGGCGACCTCGCAGATGATGTCGACCGCGCCCGAAACCGTCGTCACTCCACTGATCCCGAGGGGAAAGGGGGAGCTGCTCTCCGCCGGCGCGAGCCGAATCTCGCGGACCTGCGGTGACGTCGAGTCGGCCAGCGGGAGCAGTTCGGCGAGCGGATCGGTGATCGTTCCATCCGCAAGGCGGCGGTTGAAGTGGAGGTGGGTGTAGCCGAGCCCCCACGGTCCGATCTCGCCGAGCACACTCCCGACCTCGACGATCGTCCCTTCCTCCATCGCACGCAGGATCTCGGGCGGCACCAGGTCCGCGCCGAGGTGACGATACTCCCAGCTGTCCCCGTTCCTCTCGGTCAACACCAGGTTGTCGAACAAGCCTTCGCGGTAGATCCACACCGTTCCGCGCGCGACGGCGAGAACCGGGGTCCGGGCCGGAGCGCGGACGTCGATCCCCCCGTGCAGGTAGCCGCGAGCCTGGTCGAACACGAGCGGGGCGTGGAAGAGATTCGAGACGCGGGGGGGTGAGTGCTCGGTCGAAACCGGCCAGGGGACTCGCTGGGGAGGGTCCTCGAATGCTCCGGCGGTGAGCAGGATCAGCAGAGCGCATCGCATCGGGGACTCCTGTCGACCCCATCGTCGTCATCGGCGCTCTCGGGGGAACCCATCTTCTCCGCCATCGACCCAGTGCCGCCGCTATGATGCCACTCCCTTCCACTCGAGGAGCGTCGATGTCCCCCCGAACACACTCCCCCCGAACCCAGCCCCCCAGCGCTCAGACCGGCAGCGGATCGTGAAGCGTCCGAGCGAGCCGTTCCTGCTCGCGACGGTGCCGATCGGTGGCGAGCCGCTCCTCGTCCGCGCTCTGACCGAGTGCGGGGCACGCGCACGCATTCGCGCCCCCGGGGTCGTTCAGTGGCGTGGAGACCGCGGGGCGGTCGATCGCGTACTCGAAGAGTGTCGGTGCGCCGCGCGTTTGCGGTTGCGCATCGGGGCGGGGACCCCCGATGAGTGCGAAGTCGCCCTCGCCGAGTTCCCGTGGGAAGAGTGGTCGCCGCTCGAGCCGGAGGACGCTCTCCTCGTTCGGGAGCCGGAGAAGGCCAAGAGCGCGCTCTATCTCGACCTCGAAGCACTCCGCAGCGGTGCTGAGCACCCGAACACGGGGGTCCCCGCGTCTCTCCTCGCCCTGGTTCTTCGTGCGGTGAACGTGGGCGGAGAGGGGAACATCCGCGTTCACCCTGGAGGCCCCTCGGGCGGCCCGGAGCCGGCACTGGTCGTCACCGTTTTCGCCGCCGTTCCGAAGCCCGATGAACTCGCCGCGCTCACCACGAGATTCCGCGAGCACCGCCTCGCGCGCCACGCCGTGCTCTCACCGGTCACCGATCTCGACGATCGACTGGTTCGGACCGCGGCGAAACGGTGGTCCTTCGAAGACGGAGACGCATCGTGGATCCTTCATCTGTTCGAGCCCGCCGAGAAGACTTCCGAGCCCAAGGTGGAGTCCCGGGTCTTTCGAGGTCGCCCCCTCGACCTGGCGAAGTCCACGGCGCCGAGCGGCCCCGAGGGAGATGAGACGCGTTTCGAGGAGATTCTCGCGAGCAACGCCTGGCTCCGTCGGCGCTGGCCGCAGCAACAGCAGCTCGATTGCTACCGGCTGTACGACCGCGACCTTCCGTCGATCCCGTGGGTGGTCGATCGCTACGGGGATGCGCTGCACATCACGATCTACTCCGCGGAGCGAGGGCAATTCGTAGACGGCGGGAAGTCTCAGGAATCGCGCCTCGTCCGCGCCGCGGGCGAGGCGCTCGCCATCGATCCCTCGCACGTGTTCATCAAGCACAAGGACAAGTTGGCGCCGGGGAAGCAGCACGAGGTCCAGGCGCGGATCCGACAGACGCGCATCGTCACCGAGGGGGGACTGCGTTTTCTCGTGAACCTCTCCGACTACGTCGATACCGGCCTCTTCCTCGACCACCGGCTCACGCGGGCCCGCGTGCGCGAGGAGGCGCGGGGGAAGCGCTTCCTGAACCTATTCGGCTACACCGGATCGTTCACGGTCGCCGCCGCGGCGGGGGGGGCGGTCGCGACCACCACCGTCGACACCTCGGCGGTCTACCTCGACTGGGCGGGGGAGAACTTGCGGCTCGGTGGGTTCGAGGGAGACGCGCACCGCCTCGTGCGCTCAGACGCGATCGAGTTCCTCCGCGGTCACCCCGTCGAAGAGTCGTACGACCTCGTCGTGGTCGATCCGCCGACCCGCTCGAATCGACACGGCAGCAAGCAGGTCTGGGACGTGCAGCGCGACCACGGCCCGCTCCTCGAGCTGCTCCTGCCGCTGGTGGCGCCGGGGGGAGCGATGATCTTCTCAACGAACTATCGGCGCTTCAAACCGACGACCACGCCCCCGCCCGGCTGGACGATCGAGGAGACGACTCCGGGGTCGATCCCCCCCGATTTCCGCGATCGCAAGATCCACAGAGCGTGGCGGTGGGTACGGTCTGGATAGGCGCGGTTTCCTCGGTTCCGGTGAGAACCAACAACTTCCCAATAGGAGTCTCCGAAGATCACCTTGGCCCGATCGAAGGGAGATCCGTTGCGCACCGCTACCTGCACCACTCGCCCTATCGACCTCATCGCCGCACTCCTGTTGATCCTGGGGTGTTGCCTGGTCGCCTTGCCGCTACTCGGCCAAGAGCGGGATGCCCCTGCGACGCCAGATCCTGAGGCTCGCCTCCTCGAAGCGGAACTCCTCGAGCTCGGCGAGGGGAAGATCGAGGACGCGATCGAGACCTATCGGGCGCTCCTCGCCCGCGACGACCTCTCCGCCATTCTCCACGCGCGCACTCTCTTCTCCATCGCGCGAGCGCACCGCAAGCGCGGCGAACTAGGCGCAGCGAATGAGCGGTACGAGGAGCTGATCGCCGCGCATCCTGACAACGAGAAGCTCGTCGACGCTTCGCGCCGCTACCTCACCGAGATCGAAGACGGCGCGGATCGCCTCCCCGAGTTCGACTGGCTCGTGCAGGTCGAGCAGAACCCGGAGATCCAGGCGCAGATCTTCGAGTGGGGGATGCAGTTGGTCGGATCTTCCGCGTCGGCCGCCTTTGGTGCCCGGAGGCGACTCCAATCCCTGGGGGTCGTCGTGGTCCCGGTGCTCGAACCGATGCTGGAGAACTCACGAGACGCGGGGCATCGGTACGAGCTAGCCCGGATCCTGATCGGAATGGGAAGGGTTCAGCACATCCCAGTGCTCATCGAGAGCAACTACGAACAACCCGCAAACGACTCCCTGCTCGCGTCGATGCTCCAGAGCCAGTCCGCTGAAGATCTGGGAGAAGCGTTGCGGATCTTGGAGTCGTACTCGGACTCCGATGAACCGCGTGCTCGATGGATGGCAGCGACCACCCGCCTCTATCTAGGGTCCTGGAAACGGTTGGAAGAGGACCTCAGAACCGTGGTCACGCTCCAAGATAAATTTCGCGACGATGACTGGAATCACAACATTCCCTTCTCCGCGCACCCGGAAGGCCTGGCCCGCATCCGCGATCTGCTCTTGGAGGTGGTGGAGACCTCGTTCTCCGCCTATGAGCAATTGCTCCAAGAAATCCTCCGAAATGCTCCGGACCTGGTGCGACAAGAAGATCTCAACCCGCTCTCGACCGTGGGGCGGCAGCCGATGCCAGATACGCTCCTGCTGCTCCACCAGGAGAGACGAGCGCATCTCCTCTCACTCCTCGAAGGAGCGAATGCCCCTGTTCTTCTCGGGACGCTCCGCGGAAGCCGGGAGACCTATTACGACGATGACTGGAAAGCGCTGGGGCCTGACTTCCCCGCGGTTCAGAGAGCCCGGATCTTTCGTGCATGCCGGCTCTTCGACCACTTGCTCGCCTTGGCGCTCGAGGACGATACGGCGGTCCCCGTCTTCGAGGACTTTCTCCGAAACCGCATCCGAGAAGTAGACCCGAACAAGCCTTGGGTCGGGGCAGGAGGTGCCTTTCGTCCGATGGAATGGGTCAGATACTTCGCTACCCGGTCCTCGAAAGTGGTGGGTTCTGCCAGAGGACGGAGAGGCAACATCAATCCACCGACAGTGGAGATCATCGCTCCCGTCGTGATCTCCTTCGAGATGGAGGCTGCGATGCGGCGCATCTTTGCCTCCGATGCCGACATGGTCACTCGCGGCCTTGCGCTGGAGATCCTGCTGCGTGCCTACCGGGAAGGGCGGGCGGAGAGCCGAGCGTTGCTGCGGGAGGTACTCGAAGACCCGAATGCGGACCCACCCCACAGATTTGTCGCATTCGTGGGGCTTTTTCTCCGCCTGCCGGACGGGGGCGAGACTCGAGACGCCGATGCGGAGCGACTCGATCGATTCTTCGCGGAGGCAAATGAGCCCGGTTGGAAGGTGTCCGTCGGAGAGGTGATCGAGGACCAGGACGGGCGGACTCGCAGACTCAATGCCGGGCGGACTCGCAGACTCAACTTTGGTTCCCTCGAATTCTCGGTGAGGTATGAGGGGATCTCCGCGCCAGACCTCCTCAGCATCTACCTCTCTCACCTCGAGAGAGTTCGAGATGCGGAGGAGTTTTCTGATCGAACCGGCCTCGCTCTGGAGGAATCGATCCCCCGAGGGTGGAACATCGAGATCTATCAGAACTTCGACCAAGGGACTCGCGCGAATTTACCTCACCCCTGGACGAGTCATTTCCTCCTGGCCGCGGACCGGATCGAAGATCCCGATATCCTGCGCAAGCTCTCGTCGGAGATCTTCAATGCCTCACAGGTGGCCGAGCCCGTTCCTGCCGCGGCGCTGACCCGACTACTACAAGATCCACAGGTCCCTGCCGATCTACGAAGCTCTCTTCTCAACTTGCTCGCCCAACAGAGTAAGGAGTATTCCAATCTCCAGGAGTTTCTCGAGGGTCTCGATTGGCGAGCGCTCTTGATGGGCACCGATACCGTAGGCGGCGCCATGGTCCGGTATCATGGTAACTTGGAAAAGTATCTCCATCCGCATCGAGACGAAGCCCGCCGGAGTCCCCAATCCGAAGTGCTTCTCTGGGCATGGAACAAGGCACCGCTCCCCGACCGCCCCGAGGATCTGGAGACCCTTTTCTCAAACTCGGACGAGCGCGTTCGCGATCTCGGCTACGAATTGTTGATGAAAGCCGAGGAGGACACGTGGCTTCCCGCGCTGCACCGAGCCATCGAGGTGGCTCCGACCAAGAGTCGCCTGAACGCGATCGAGCGACTCGCCTTCTTCGCTGCACCCGAGAGCCTTGCGCCCCTCACCAAGCTGCTCAACGACCCGGTTTTCGCGGTGCGTGCCGCCGCTCTCGATGCCCTTGAGAGAATCGAAGAGACCCTCGCGCAGCGGGAGAAGTGGAAGAAGCGTTTCGGGGAAAAGGCCGCAGACGGCGGTGGTGGCCGTCGGTGATCGTTCGGCGACTCATCCCGAGTCTCCTGATCCTCGTCGGGGTGGCGGTCCTCGCCGTCCTCGGAAGTGGCTGGATCGATCGCGACCGCGATGCGCGTCTTGATGAGGAAGAGCGCGCTCTGCGGGACGAGGCCACATCGCTTGCGCGGCGGTGGGAACAGACGCTCCAAGACACAGCTTCCGAGCTGCGCCGGGACGAATCGGTGGGGCGGAGGGTGCACCTCACGGCGGAGGGACGAGTCCTCTCCGCCGGCGCGCCGGTCGCCGATGAAGACGCCCGTCTCCTGGCAGAGTCCGCGCGTGACGCCGGAGACCGACTCGCGGCGGCGGGGGAACCTCTCCGCGCGATCGACGCGTACACCTTCACGCTCACGACGATCGAGGACGCGCAATTGTGCGACACGGTTCTTCTCCCCGCGGCGCGGGTCGCTCTCGGGGTCGACGGGATGCGCGACTGGGGCCTCGCCACACTCCGTGAGCTGAGGGATCGCCCATCGCTCGCCTTCTTGGATCCGAGCGGACTCCCGGTCGATCTGGTTGCCGCGCTCTCCGTTCCGCGCACGGCCGATGAGCCCCTGGTGACCGGCGCCGATCTCTTCGCGCGGCTCGATCGCGTCCCCGCCCGGGCGCTCGCGACGCTCGCGGCCCGGTTCCGCACTCTTCCTGGCTGGGTGGAAGAGCCGCGGCTCGATGCTGCAATCTCGAAGCGAATCCTCCAGGAGGACGCGATTCGTAGGCGGGCGATGGAACTGCGCGCGTCGCGCCCCGCACTCGAGGCGGGGATCTTGCTCCTGCCGCTCGCAGCCGATGCGGTGACCGGGACGTTTGAAATTGCGCTCGCGGAGGTCGAGGGTCGCCTCGCCACGCCCTCCCCTCGATACTCGCTGCACCTCGCGGAATCGGGAGATGCGATCGCCCCCGTGCTCCTCGAAGGCACACCCATCGCCACTCTCGCCCTCACCGATACAGAGGTCTCGACCCGCCGCGCCGCGACTCTTCGCCGAGCCGCGACCCTCCGCTGGCTGCTCTTCGGCGTGCTCGCGGTCGTCGGCGGTGCTCTCCTTGCCACCTGGCTCGCCCTCGACCGGCAGCGCCGCCTCGCCGCGCTGAAGGTCCGCCTCCTCGCCAACGTCTCGCATGAACTGAAAACCCCCGTCACCTCGATCCGCATGCTCGGCGAGCTGCTGCAGAACGAATTGCTCCCCCGCGAGCGGGTCGACGAGTTCGCGAAGCTGATCACGCGGGAATCGCAGCGCCTCGGCCAGCGGATCGAGGAGATCCTCGAAGCCGCATGGGCGCGACAGAGCGCCGCGCCCCTCGCTCTCGCGCCCCTCGAGCTCATCACCGTGGTGGAAGAGATCGCGGGGAAGTTCCGCGGGCGCGCAGTCGATCGCGGAGTCACGATCGAGGTGAAGGCGACCGGTCGTCCTCCGAACGTCGAGACGAACCGCGACGCGCTCGAACGGATCGTCGAGAACCTCCTCGACAACGCCCTCAAGTACGGAGTGACTCCGGAGGACACCGCTGCGCAGATCGATGTCATCGTCGCCGGCGAGCCGGGGATCGCGCGGGTCGTCGTCGAAGATCGGGGCCCCGGAGTGCCGGCGGGGGAGAGAGAACGCATCTTCGACCCGTTCTACCGCGCCGAGTTCGATGACTTCGCGGTGCCGGGGACCGGCCTCGGGCTGTCGATCTCCCGCTCTTTCGCCGACCGCCTCGGTGGCTCCCTCGAACACACCCCGCGCGACGGCGGAGGCTGTCGATTCACCCTGACGCTCCCTTGCCGTGTCGTTCCGATCGGCGACGATCAGAGAGCGTCGCCCACTGCGGCGCGCGCCCTCGGCGGGAAGGAGCCGGCATGATCACGGCGCGCATCCTGGTCGTCGAGGACGACGAGGCGATCCGCACCGGCCTCGTCACCAAGCTCGAGCTCGATGGTCACGTGGTCCATTCGGTCGCGGACGGTTTCGCGGCGAAGCGCGCCATCGAGGAGTGGGCCCCCGATCTGGTGCTCCTCGACCTGATGCTCCCCGGACTCGACGGAATCTCGGTCCTAAGGTGGCTCCGTCGCCGCGACCGCAAGTTGCCGGTCCTGATCCTGTCGGCGCGCGGTCGCGAGGAGCAGAAGGTCGAAGGGCTGCGCGCGGGAGCGGATGACTATCTCGCGAAGCCTTTCGGTCTCGACGAACTCACCGCGCGGATCGATGCACTGCTGCGCCGCGCGATCCCGGTGGACGAGACGTTGCGCATCGCGGACCTCGAAATCGACATCGCCGGTGGGCATGTCTCTCGCGGCGGTGAGCCGGTCGAGCTCTCGCCGATCGAGTGGCGCCTGCTTTCCTTTCTCATCCGCCATCCGAATGCAGCGCATGCGCGGGAACGGATCCACCTTGCGGTGTGGGATGACCCCGATTCGAGCGATCTCCGCACCGTGGACTATCACGTGATGAACCTGCGCCGAAAGCTCGAGCAGGACCCCGCCGCACCCCGGCACCTCGTCACGCGCCACGGCCGCGGCTATGAGTGGGTCGCTGGGCCCGTTTCGGGCTAGGAGGCTGTCGGAAAGCCTCGATTCGGACGTCGCCGGTTGCTCACGCCCGGTCGGACGGCGGCTCAGATCGAGGTATCGACCGATACGATCGACCTGAGCCGCCAGCCCACAGGACGCGACCCGCACGACGACGTCTCGAACGAGGCTTCCCGCGGAGCCGGTCCCCACACTATCATGCGCGGCATGACAAGAGATCCGATGTCCCCGCGCCCCCTTTCCGGCGATCTGCACGAGATCACCGAACCCGACGCCGGAGCCAGGCTCGACAAGTGGCTCGCCGCGCCGGAGCGGTTGGGGTCACGGTCGAAGGCTGCCACCGCGATCGAGCGCGGCCGGGTGTTCATCGACGAGATCGAGCAGCAGGTCCGCGACGGGGGACGCACACTCCAGGGGGGGGAGAGGGTGCGGATCTGGATCGATCGGCCGGGGAGCGCAAAGCCGTCCAGGTCCGATGCCGCGCTCGGCGACCTGCGCATCGTGCACGAGGATGAGGACGTTTTCGTGATCGAGAAACCGGCGGGGCTTCTCACCGTCCCACGCGAGGCCGCGACCGACACCGACGATACCGTCCTGGCGCGCCTCGAGAACTTCCTCGACCCCAGCGGACGGCGCCGCGTATTCGTCGTGCACAGGATCGATCGCGGGACGACCGGCCTCGTCCTCGTCGCCCGGCACGGAGGGGCAGCTCGCCATCTCTCCGCTCAGTTCAAGAGGCGGGAACCGGAGCGCTGCTACACCGCGATCCTGCTCGGAACGCCGAGTCCCGATGATGGGCTCTGGGAGGACCGGCTGATCGAAGATCGACGCACTCGTCGCCAACGAGTCGCGCTGTCCCAGGAACACGGCCTCGATGCGATCGCCCGCTACCGTGTCGAGGAGCGCTTCCCAGGTGCGTCGCTCGTCGCGGTCGAGCTGGTGACGGGAAAGCGAAATCAGATCCGCGTGCAGGCCCAGGCCCGAGGCCACCCGCTCGTCGGCGATCCGATCTACAGCAACGACGCCGCGCGGGCGGAGATCCAGTTCCCTCGCCCCGCGCTCCACGCGGCGCGACTGGCGTTCCGCCATCCGCGCACCGGGAAGGTGGTCGAGTTCGAGTCGCCGCTGCCGCCGGACATGACGGCACTCTTGAAGAAGCTCCGGAGTGCGACGAAGGGTTGAGCGGATGCGATTCGTCTTCGAGACTCGATGGACCCGCCCACCGAGGAGCATCGGTCGGAGAAGGAGGAGCACATGACGACGTGGACACGGCAGATTTCGATCTGCCTCTTGCTGTGCGTTCTGTCTTCGTGCACCGCGAGCCAGCCCTCCTCCAAGGCACCGATCGTCTTCCGCGGGCGCATCACTGTCGGGTTCGAGCGCAGCGAGTTTCGACCCGAGGGGAAGGACGAGGTCTACTGGGTCTCGGGGGCGATCCGCGATCTACAGTTCCCTTCGGGCGACGTCCACGAAGATCGATCGATCGAGGCTTCGGTGGAGGGGGTCTTGAGCGAGCCGGGGAGCTACGGTCACTTGGGGTCTTACCAGCGCGAGTTACAAGTGACCAAGGTCCTGCGATCGGGAGATCGTCCATCCGAGCAGAGGTGAGGCAGCGCTGATTCGAGGCCTCAGCGTGCCTTCCCGATCACCCGAGCCAACCCCTCGATCCCCCGCTCCACTTCTTCGATGCTCGGGCCGAAGGAGAAACGCGCATATTTCTGGAACCGACTCGGACGGTCGGGACGGCGTTGGCCGGGGTTCACGTCGAAGAAACGTCCCGGAACGACGATCACCTGCTCCTCGAGAGCGGCCTGGAAGAGCTTTCCACCCGTGCTCAGTTCCTCCGGGAGGCCGCTGAGGTCCCCCCAGCAGTAGAAGCCGCCCGCCGGCGCCGGTTGGACTCTGATCCCGAGCGTCTCGAGCGCCGCGCGGAGTCGTGCACGCTTCGGCGTGAACGCGGCTTGTATCGCGCGCGCTTCCGCATCGGCCCACTCGCGTTCGAGCAAGGGGATCGCGGCGCGCTGCATCGGGCGCGCACAGCCGCCGTCGAGGAAGCTCCCCACCGATGCCAACGTCTCGGTCACCCGGCGCGGACCGATCGTCCACGCGACGCGCCAACCGGGGTAGCGCCAATTCTTCGTCAGGCCGTCGAGGATGATCACAGGGTCCTCATCGACGTTCTCGACATAGGCCGCCGCGGAAGAGCTCACGCGGCCGTCGTAGATGTAATGGCTGTAGAATTCGTCGAAGATCATCGTGCAGGCGACCTCGCGCCCGAGCGCGATCCACGCGTCGAGCTCGTCGTTCGTCACGTGCTTCCCCGTCGGGTTCGCAGGGTTCGACAGCAGCACGGCGGAGAGGCCGCGGCCGAGGATCTCGGCGCGCAGTTGCTCGATCGAGAACTCGTACTCGCGATCGGTATCGAGCAGGACCGGGATCGAGACGAAGGTCCCGAACGATCCGAGCAGCTCCTAGTAGGCGGTGTAGTCGGGGAGGAAGTGGCCGACGTTGGTGGGGCCGAGAGTCGAGACCACGCGCGACAGCGCGAGCCTACCGCCGGCGACGATGGCGACGTTCTCCCGCGAGTACTGGCTCTGCTTTCCCTGCCGGTAGCGCTCGTTGTAGAGCGCGGCGACCGCGTCGCGCAGCTCCGGCAGTCCGTCCACCGGGGAATACTCGTGATCCTCCGCGAGCAGTTGGACGCGCTTTTGCCGTTCGGGGCCGCCGAAGAGAGGTCCGGTCTCAGGCGCACCCTGCCCCAGGTTCGCCCAGTCTCGAGAGCCCGGGGTGTACCCGCGCTTCTTCGCCTCGGTCATCACGTAGATCACGCCGGTGCGCGGTACTTCGCGGAAGCCGGGGGAAGCGGGGGTGAGGCGCTCCGTCACAGAAGGAGCTCGGCGACCAGCTCGCCGATCGCGGCGGAATCGTTCATCCCGATCACCCGATGGGCGGCGGCCTTGACTTCGGGGAGCGCGTTCTCCATCGCGACCGCGAGCCCCGCGCGCTCCAGGATCGGCAGGTCGTTGCCCGCGTCCCCGATCGCGATCGTCCGCTCCGGGGAGACCCCGAAGCGGTCCTTGAGGATGCGGAACGCTTCGGCTTTCCCCTGGCAGCGCGGCTGCACGTCGATCACGAGGAGCTCGCTCCCCCGGTGGGTCGGCAGCAGGTTGAGAGGGAACCAGGTGAGGTACGCATCGAGCTCGCCCACCTCCTGCATCAGCTCCCTCACGAAGTCATCGCTGGTGGCATGTGTCCCCGAGAAGAGGCTGACCCGGATCGGTCGCTCGACGCGCATCGCCTTCGGCTCGACGATCCGCAGGTTCTTCATGTCGTGGAGCGCGATCTCTTCGGCGTCGGTGCGCGGGCAGAGTGCGAGCTTCGTCTTTGCGCACATCACCACGGGCAAGTGATCGAAGCGGTCCGCATAGTCGAGCAGGTCCTCGAGCAACTCGAAGGGGAGGTTTCGCTCTTCGAGGAGGCGCCGCTCCCGTGGGCAGTAGACCGCCGCGCCGTTGTAGATCACCGCGGGGGTGTCGATCCCGAGCGATTCGATCACCGGAACCGCGGTCGCCTCGGAGCGCCCGGTCGCGATCATCACCGTCACCCCGGACTCCGAAGCAGCGTGCAGATTCTTGCGGGTGACCGGGTGAATCTCCCCATCATCATCGACGAGAGTCCCATCGAGATCGAGCAGGATCGCGTCGTAGGCGCGTCGGGTCATCGGCCGGCTCTCCGGGGTTCGGGATCGGCCCCGGGGCGGGGCTGGCGGGTCATCCTGCCGGGGGGAGAGGAATGCGGCAAGGAGAGTCGGTCCTCGCATCGACTGGAATCGAAGTCCCACGTATCTAGTGTGGTGCTTGGAAGGTCCGTTTCGCTTTCCAAACACCACACTAGAATCACCTGATACTCACTCAGGAGGGCCCGCACGATGTCCGGAATCCAGCTCCAGTCCGTCTCGATAGGGAAGGGGACCGTCACTTGGCGGGTCGTCTACCCCCACCTCGCGCGCAAGAATCGAAACCTGAAGAGGGAATACGTCGAGGTCGACGAGGCGTGCGTGGACCTGAAGCGCTTCCTCCACCGCGACGACCTGGACGCAGGCACGGCAGCGCTCGTCGAGAAGAACGTACCCGAGGGTGCGTGGGGGAGCGAAGCCTCCGCGGGCGGTTAGCAGTCCACCGGATGGGGTGCGGCCTGGAGATGGGTGGGGATCTCCCGCCGCCCCGCGTAACCCTCGACCACTCCGTGGTAGTGAGTGACCGACGGTTCGTCACTGCGCCAGCAGAGGAGCACCTTCACGCCTTCGATTTCTGCGGGGAAATCGACGAGCCCGCGCGCGAAGTCCCAGTCCTTGTAGTCGCACCCGATCCTCACCAGCTCCCCGAGCAAGTCGCCGAGCCGTTCGCGGAGACCGTTCGCCCCGGACTCTTCACATGCGCAGCGCTCACGCAGTGCACGTCCGCACTCCAAGATGTCGGCGACGATGCCGCGAACGAGGGGCAAGGTGCGATTGGCTTCGAACGGTGTGAAAATGCGACCCAAGCGAGCGCTCCTCCCGGTGGCGGCGGATATCGCGACGATTCGACCGTGAGAGTTCGACGAAGCGCCCCTTCACGGTCTTCCTAGGAGAAGATCGTCCCCTCGCGCCGACGCAGAAGCAAGGAGTTGCCGACCACGCTGACGGAGCTGAGCGCCATCGCGAGTCCGGCGTATTCTGGCCGGAGGACGACTCCCAGAGTCGCAAAGGCCCCGCCGGCGATCGGAAGCCCCAACAGGTTGTAGACGAAGGCCCACCCGAGGTTCTGGCGGATCTTGGCGAGGGTAGCACGCGCGAGTCGGCGGGCGCGGACCAGGTCGCGCAGGTCGGAGCGCACCAACACCAGACCACCGCTCTCCTTCGCCGCATCGGCTCCGGCCCCGATCGCGATTCCTGCATCTGCGGCCGCGAGCGCCGGGGCGTCGTTGATCCCGTCCCCGACCATCGCCACCACCGCACCGCCCGCCTGCGCCGCTCGGACGCGGTCCTGCTTCTCACCCGGTCGGACCTCCGCCTCGACTCGTGCGATCCCCACCGCTCTCGCGATCTCCTCCGCCGGGCCCCGGCGGTCGCCGGTGAGCAGGATCGGCTCGAGCCCGTCGGCGCGCAGCTCTGCGATGACCTCCTTGGCCTCTGCGCGCGGAGAATCTGCGAAGTGAAGGACCCCGGCGAACGCACCGTCGATCGCCACGTGCACCCGTGTGGTCTGGCGGTCGGAGTCGGCGGTCACCGCCACTCCATCCTCGACGAGGAACTCCCGCCGTCCGACCCGCACGGCAATTCCCGCGACTCGACCCGCCAAGCCTAGGCCGCGCGCTTCCTCGACCGTTTCGAGCGCGGGGACCGTGAGTCCGCGTGCAACGGCGGCGGCGACCACGGCCCGCGCGATGGGATGCGACGAACCGCGCTCGAGAGCGGCGGCGGTTGCGAGCAAGCGATCTTCGTCGAACGCGCCTGCGGTCTCGACCGCGACGAGCGAGAAGCGTCCCTCGGTCACCGTGCCCGTCTTGTCGAGAAGGAGGACGGTCGCTCGGGCGAGGGACTCGAGCGCCCCCCCATTCTTGACCAGGATCCCATGCCGCAGTCCGAGTCCGCTGCCGGCGAGGATGGCGGTCGGGGTGGCGAGACCGAGAGCACAGGGGCAGGCGATCACCACCACCGCGACCGCAAAACCGATCGCCCGCGCCGGCTCAGCGCCGAGCGCGAGCCACGTCACGAGGGTCGCGATCGCGAGGACGATCACGACGGGGACGAACACCCCGGAGACCCGGTCCGCGAGGCGTTGGATCGGCGCCGGTTCCGCCTGCGCTTCCCGCACCATTCGGACGATGCCCGAGAGCACGGTGCGCTGCCCCGCTGCGGTGACCTCGACCTCGATCCGTCCCGACTCGTTCAGCGAGCCGCCGGTCACCTCGTCCCACGACTTCTTGTCGACCGGCACCGACTCCCCGGTGAGCAGCGACTCATCGACGGCGGTCGTCCCCCGGCGCACGACGCCGTCCGCGGGGATCCGCTCGCCGGGAAGCACGACGATCCGGTCCCCCGGTGTGAGTTCCGCGGCGGGGACGGTCCGCTCTTCTCCATTTTCGATCCGGCGTGCGGTGGGGGGAGAGAGGTCGAGGAGGCTGCGCAGCGCGGCTCGCGCCTCGCCCCGCGCACGAGCTTCGAGCCACTTGCCGAGCGAGATGAAAGTGATCAGGAACGCGGAGGTCTCGAAGAAGAGCGGAGCGCCCGCTCCGAGCCAGCCGAAGAGTGCCGCGATCGAGGCCAAGAAAGAGGTTCCGGCTCCGAGGGCGATCAGGGTGTCCATCGTCGTGTGCAGGCGCGCGAGCGCTCGAGTCGCGGACAGGAAGAAGCTTCCGCCGGGGCCGGCGAGGACGAGGAACGCGAAGCCGCCCTGGATCGCGATGGAGAGCGGAGTTGGACCGAGCCCCCACATCGCGGCTGCGACCGGAGCGGTGCCGGCGAGGGCGAGTAGAAAACGTCGACGGGCTGCGGCGGACTCTTCGGCGGAGAGATCGGCTTCGACCTCCCCCGCGGCAGTGACCCGCGCGGTGTACCCCGCTCGTTCGACCGCGGCCGCGAGGCGGGGTGAGATTCCCGGGTCCCCGTCGGCCGATGACAGGGTTACGCGGGCATCTCCTGTGGCCAAATTCACAGCCGCATCGACCACTCCCGGGACCGAAGTGATCGCCCGCTCCACCGCTCGGACGCAGCTCGCGCACGTCATCCCGCCGATCGCGAGGCGCACCCGTCGCTCCGATGACCCGGGGTCATTCGCACTCGCAATTCCGAAGTCCGGGGATCGTTGCGCCACGAGTTCGAATCTCCTCTCAGATCTTCCGAAATCGGCCGAGAAGCCGGTTCGGATCGCTTTTCCAGCGATCTCCTCGGTGCTAGGGTAACCCATCGGACCTCCTCGCACCCCCCTCCCTGGACGTCCGGAGTTCGTCATGAGCGGACTCGTGACGGTTCGGAGCCGTCGGTGCGATGGCCAGGTCCCCCCCGGGGGTTCACCTGCGCTTCGTGGTGACTTCCAAAGGACTCGATTCCGACCCAGCGCTTCGAAGTTCGAAGGCGTTCGGTATGATCGATGCGAGGTCGATTTCACCGGAAATGCCAGCCGAAAGGATCGACCCCTCGATGAAGATTCACCATCAGGAGCTGACCGTGACTCCCCGAGAGACCATCTTCCGACCCGACGCGGATACTCTTCGCGGGCTCACCGCCGCGATGCCGAGCGCGCAGCGCACCTCCCACGACAACTTCAACGTGCATACGAAGGTCGTCTCCCGATCGAAGCGATCGACCTTCGTGATCAGCGATGAACCGACCCAGTTCAGCACTCCGTGCATCTCCCGCGAAGAGGGAGAGCGGATCGCCAAGCTGCAGGATGAATTCATCGCAGGCACGTCGATGATCGTCATCGATGGATACATCGGCAACGATCCAGAGTTCAGAACTTCTGCACGTCTCTACATGGAAAAAGCGCACGCCAACATCGCGGCGATGCAGAGTCTTCTCTACTACCCGCTCGACGGCGATGAGGGCGATTCGTTCTCCCCCGAGTTGACGGTGATCTACACGCCGAGCGTCGTGGCGAGGGGATACCCGGACGACCGAGTCATCGCGGTCGATCTCGATGCAGGCGTGACTCGCGTCCTCAACTCCGACTACTTCGGTGAGTCGAAGAAGGGCGGACTGCGGATGTGGAACGAGCGGGTCCACCGCCGCGGCGGGATCGCGCTCCACGCTGGCCTGAAGGTGATCCCGGTCGGGGACACGACGAAAGTCGGACTGATCGTCGGGCTCTCCGGCACCGGAAAGACCACGACCACTTTCACCCGCCAGAACGGCTCCGGGCCGGTGCAGGATGATTTCGTCGCACTGATGCCGGATGGCAGAATTCACGCCACCGAGAACGGCTGTTTCGCGAAGACCTTCGCACTCTCGGAAGAGGACGAACCGACGATTTTCCGAGCGGTCTGCCGCAAGGAGTCCTATCTCGAGAACATCTCGCAGAACGCCGCAGGGGAGCTCGACTTCTTCGACGAGAGCTACACCCAGAACGGGCGCGCGGTGATCCGGATGCATGACATCGACGGCGCGATCGACGCCCGTGAGGTCGGGAAAGCCGACTTCCTGCTGATCTTGAACCGCAACGAGAACATCATCCCCGGGGTCTGCCAGCTCGACCCGGCCCAAGCCGCCGCGTACTTCATGCTCGGCGAGACTCAGGGCACGAGCGCCGGGGGCGCCGACGAAGCGGGCAAGTTCCTGCGCGTCCCGGGTACGAACCCCTTCTTCCCCCTCCCGCACGCAGAGCAGGGAAACCGCTTCCTCGAACTGCTCGAGGCCCATCCGATGAAGGTCTACCTGATGAACACGGGCCGCGTCGGTGGGTCCGACCAGGACGACCGCTCGAAGAAGGTGCGGATCCCGCACTCGAGCGCCATCGTGAAGGGGATCGCGGAAGGCACGATCACCTGGGAGACCGACCCCGACTTCGGGTACCAGGTCGCGAGCGAAGTGCCAGGGATCGACGCGAAGGACATCGGAGTCCTACAACCGCGTCGTCTCTACGGAGAGCAAGGGCGCGAGGCCGAGTACGAGCGGCAGGTCCAACGCATCCGTGCGGAGCGCCGCGAGTACCTCGAGGGCTTCCTGGGCCTGAGGGAAGATATTCTGCTGGGTCTGGGGTAGGCCCACTTCGGCAGTGAAATCCTGCTGCGCTGACGTGTGCGCAACGGTGAGCTGAGGTCCAGTGGGTCCTGTCCTGTCGCACATCCCCGAACCAGGTTCTTGTCCGACGCCCCTCACATCCCCGAACCAGGTTCTTGTCCGCACATCCCCGAACCAGGTTCTTGTCCCACATCCCCGAACCAGGTTCTTGTCCGACGCCCCGGTTCGGGTCATCCCCGAGCGGGGAATTTTGTCGGACGAGCGACTCTCGAGCCCATCCGCACCCTTCCCTTGGCGGTTTTCTCGTGCGATTTCCGTCCCCGATCGGACAAGTTTTGCCCCTCGTCCAGTCCTTCCATCCATAGCGCTGACTCACGCGCTCCTCATCGGCTCTCTCCATCGTCAGGCTGCCCGCGGTCGAGGCTCCCCTCGCGCCCTTACCCCGTAGAGTTCCACCGGACCCCACGTCCCCTCCGGAAACACCACAGAGCGGCAGCCACTTCGGAACTCCACGGAGCACTGCCGGTACTCGATCCGAAACGACTTCAGCTCTTGCAGTTGCTCCACTCGCTTCCAACGGTCTCGGCACCCCACACTCGGAGAGAGTCGGAAGCGCGGCTCCCGGCTCCCGGGACGATCGAACGGCGACTGAGCGAGGATCCCTTTCCGGCCGAGGAAGGGAATTCCAAGTTCTTCCATGCGCTGTCTTGCCGCGGCTTCCTTCATCTCGCGCCGCTCAACTAGGTCATGAACCACCTCATCGCGCGGGCGGCTCATCAGCGCGGGTGGACACCCGATTCGCAGCTCGACCTTGCTCGGGAGCTTCGAACGCGGAGAGAAGAAGAACTTCGGGCGCATCGCTTCGTAGACGCTGGCGCCCTCGAGGAGATCTCGAGGATGGCTGATCAGCCCGGGCCAGGCGGTGCCCTGGTCGACGAGGCCGGCGGCGACGGGATTTGCGAGGACGTAAGCGAGCTTGTCGAGAATGTCCTCGGCAGTG
>JAQBGV010000174.1:0-12119 GCA_032128395.1 Planctomycetota bacterium
CACTGCCGAGGACATTCTCGACAAGCTCGCTTACGTCCTCGCAAATCCCGTCGCCGCCGGCCTCGTCGACCAGGGCACCGCCTGGCCCGGGCTGATCAGCCATCCTCGAGATCTCCTCGAGGGCGCCAGCGTCTACGAAGCAATGCGCCCGAAATTCTTCTTCTCTCCGCGCTCGAAACTCCCGACCAAGGTCGAGCTGCGAATCGGGTGTCCACCCGCGCTGAGGAGCCGCCCGCGCAATGAGGTGGTTCATGACCTAGTAGAGCGGCGCGAGATGAAGGAAGCCGCGGCAAGACAGCGCATGGAAGAACTTGCCAGCATCCCGAACCAGGTCGGCGACAGGTCAGCGACAACTCATTGCGCTGCTGGCACTTGAGAATCTGGCCGGGTTCGGGGATGGCCGGATGGCCCGGACTCGCTACTCCTCCGTCGCCTCCAGCGGCACGAGATCCATCAGGAAGTCGGACGCCACCCAATGGACCGCGGCGCATCCGACCACCCCGCCGTCCGAGAAGTGGCTGTAGTTCACCCACCCCGAGGCGCCGAAGTGGTCGTTCTTTCCGTTCGCGCCGAACCCGATCTGGAAGGGCTTCGTCGCGCTGAAAGGATAGGTGACGAGATTCACCCGGTCGAGGGGGTCGCCGACATGGATCAGTTCGCCGCCGCGCGGGACGATCCCGTAGTAGTCGTACTTTCCATCGTGTACGACCGGATCGAAGTCCACCCACACGTCGAAGGGGCCCGCGCGCCCATCCGCGAGCCACTCCGCGGGGAGGAAATCACCATTGAACGAGTTCGCGAAGACTTCTCCGGTGATGCGCGCACTCCCGTCGGCGAAGAGCGCGAGGATCAGATCACCGTCGAACGTGACCTCGTGCTTCGGCTCGCCGTCGAAGAAGCCATCGAGGCGGAGCAGATAGTGGAGCGGTTCCCCGGTGTTCTTCTCGAACGCGGCACTCGCGTGCCCGGTGATCGCTTCGATTCTATACTCCTCGACCGGTAGGGCTCCGAGGGAGTAGTGGAGGAGCGGCTGGTTGCCACTCAGGTCGAGGTCGGGAACCACGACGGCGATCACTTCCCCCGCCGCACCGATCGTCAGGGCGGGCGACATGCCGAAGCGCTGGCCGTCCCAGGCGGTCTCGACCACCACCACCTTCTCGTTCCAGAGGACGAGCCCGAGCGCGCAACCTTCCTCCGCGGTGACCTCGAGTTGGAGGCGACCGATCTCGGTCCCCTTCGGGTCGTAGTGGAGGAGTTGCCCATCCTCTCGGACGAGGAGGCAATTCCCGTCGGCGAGTGCGCCGAGGACGGTCGGCACGGGGTCTTCCACCCCGGGGTCGCTCGGAGCACCCCCTCTTCCCCCCACATTGCCGCAGCCCAGCGTGAGGCCGAGGGTGAGCACGATGCATGCGATCATCACGCCGAAGCCGATGCTATGTCCTGTGAACAACCGGCACTCCTCGGGCACTTGTGTGGTGGTGAGGGCGCGGTCCGCACCCAGAGGGGTTGGAGCAAGGACGGTGCCCGGGGATGGCCCTTCGGGGGAGTCTTCGGGGAATCCGCGGTCTGAATTCCGACACATCGTCCAGATTCGTGACAACTGAGGGGCCCCGAGGTGGACGGAGATGGCGCCACCGAGGTAGCATCTTCAAGCCGCACACCACTTTCGGAAGAGGCCCGATGTCGTCGAGTCAGCCGCCACGCTTCACCGGTCCCTGGCGCGGCATCATCCCTCCCTTCCTCCTCGAGAACCTCGCGAACTCGAGCGACCCCGATCTCCGGGCGATCGCCGCCGAGAACGAAGAGGTCGCGCGACTCTGTCGCCTCGCGCGCTGCTCCCGGATCGACGCCATCGCCAGCGCCCCGGCCCAACACCCGCTCGCCGCGCTCGCGCTCCCGACGACCCTCCGCTCCCTCGACCGGAGAATCTTCGATGTCGAGAACCGCACGATCGGGTCCCTCCCCGGACGCTTGGTCCGCGAGGAGGGGGACGAACAGACCGGCGATCCCGCGGTCGATGAGGCGTACGACTACTCGGGAATCGTGCACGAGTTCTTCCGGAAACGGTTCGGACGAGCCTCGCTCGACGACCGCGGCCTTCCTCTGATCTCGTCCGTCCACGTCGGCCGCCGCTTCGCGAACGCGTTCTGGGACGGCGAGCAGATGGTCTACGGCGACGGGGACGGCAGGGTGTTCCTGCGCTTCACCCGCTCCCTCGATGTCGTCGCCCACGAGATGTGCCACGGGGTGATCCAGTACACGAGCAACTTGGTCTACGAGGACGAGCCGGGGGCACTGAACGAGAGCTTCTGCGACGTCTTCGGGGTGATGATCCGGCAGTGGGCCAAGGGCGAGAGCGTCGATGTGGCGAGCTGGCTCGTAGGGGAGGAGCTGATCACCCCTGCCCCCACCCGGCGGGCGCTCCGCGATCTCTCCGCCCCCGGCACCGCGTACGCCGGAGACCCGTTCCTGGGGGACGATCCTCAGCCGGCCCACACTTCCGACCAGTACCGGGGCTCCGCCGACCTCGGCGGCGTGCACGTAAATTCCGGGATCCCGAACCACGCGTTCTACCTCACCGCGATGGAGCTCGGCGGGTTCGCGTTCGAGGCGGCCGGAGAGATCTGGTACCGTACACTCCTCGAGCTGCGCCCCAGGAGTTCGTTCTCGGAGTGCGCAGAGACCTGCGTCCAGGTCGCGACCCGTCTCTACGGAGCGGGCAGTCCGGAGCAGCTCGCGGTCCGCCGCGCCTGGAGCGCGGTGGGCGTCTCGGTGATCGGGAGGACGTTTGCGTGAGAATCCAGCTCAGACGCACCGGGGGGTTCGCCGGAGTGTCGATGGAGTGTCGGGTCGCCACCGAGGAACTCACACTCCCTGAGCGGCAAGAACTCGAGGGGCTGCTCGAGGCAGCACAACCCGATGGATTGCGCTCCGACGTGAGCGGCTCCGACGGTTGCGCCTCTGACCGCCGTACTGGTGCCCGCGATCTCCTCCGCTATGAACTGTCGATCGATCGAGATGATCATCCGATCGAACTCTCCTTCGACGATGCGACCCTCCCCGAGAGCCTGCTCCCCCTGATCGATTGGCTCGCGGCCCGGCTCGGACCGACCGTCGGCAAGTGAAGGTCCTCGCAAACCTGCGCGCGATCGTTCTCGCCGGGGGGATCATCGCCATTGCGTTGATTCTCGCGGCGCCGGACCGAGAAGCTCTGGCGCAGCCGGGCGAATCCGAACCGTTCCCCTCCGCCTCCGAGTGCGCTCCCTGCCACAGTCGCTCGCCGAAGAGCACGGCGTTCATCTCAGCCGATGGGGAGGATCTGTCGCAACACGGGCTCTGGCAGGGATCGATGATGGCGCAGTCCTTCTTCGACCCGTACTGGCGAGCCGCCGTCGAAGAGGAGCTCCGATCGCTCGGCGAGGTTTCGGGGAAGTTCGATGTCCTGTGCGTGCGGTGCCACGCCCCGGCCGCCTCTTATGGAGCGGGGATCCGCGGCGAGCCTCTTCCGGGGCTCACGGCCGCGCTCTTGGATCCGATCGCCGCCGAAGGCGTGACCTGCTCGCTCTGCCACCGGATCTCCGGGGCCACCATCGCCGAAGGGGATCCTCACTCGGGGAAGCTGCAGTTCGGCCCCCTCGGACTCTACCGCGGACCGCTCGAGACTCCGGGGACCCCGAGCAATCCTCCGGAGGGGATCGAGCACGGGTTCGACTACCTCTTCGAGGATTCCGCTCTCTGCGCGGTGTGCCATACCCTCCGCACGAGCCATGCTTCGGGGGACACTCCCTTCATCGAACAGTCCCCGTATCTCGAGTGGCAAAACAGCGTGTACTCGGACGAGGTGTTCCCGACGAAGGACTCGCGAAGCTGCCAGGAGTGCCATATGCCGCTCGCCAAGCCCAGCCGACTGGCACGCGCGCCGGACGGGGGGGACGAACCGATCCCGGTGCGAACACACATCGAGACCCACTCGTTCCTCGGGGGGAACGCGTTCATCCTCGACATGCTCGCCGATCACGCCGAAGAGCTCGGAGTGATCTCCGATCCCGAGACGATCCGAAGAGGCGCCCGGATGACCCGCCGCTTCCTCGCCACGAAGACCGCTCGACTCTCTGCGACCGTTCCCGAGCGACAGGGAGGGCGGCTGCGCTTCGACGTCGGCATCGAGAGTCTCGTCGGCCACAAGTTCCCGAGCGCGTATCCCTCCCGTCGGGCGTGGCTGGAGGTCGTCGTCAGCCGGGGGGGCGAGATCGTCTTCGCGAGTGGAACACCCGATGAGGAGGGACGAATCGCCGCAGCCGATCGGCATCCGCTCCCGCACATCACCCGGATCGCCTCACCCGAGGACGTCCTGATCTACGAGATGGTCCCGGTGGACTCGGCAGGACGGACGACGACGAAGCTCCTGCGGATGACCCGCCGAGTGAAGGACAATCGCCTCCTCCCCCGCGGTTGGCAGAGGGCTGGACCCCACGGGGAGGAGACCGCGCCGGTCGGGGTCGAGGGAGATCCGGACTTCGTCGCCGGCGGCGACCGGGTGGCGATCGACCTCCCCATCGCCGGGCGGGGTCCTCTCGAGGTCGAACTCCGGCTGCGGTACCAGACCATTCCACCGAACTGGGTGACGCCGCTCCGAAAGACCGATGGCCCCGCCGCGACGCGGTTCGTGCGCCTCTATGACTCCAGGGATCGCCGCGGCGAGACGATCGACGAGCTCCTCCTGCACGTGGAGTGATCTCGTCCGGACTCATCCGATCTCAGGACTGGGCGAGCTCGGCGCCATTCCTGAGATGAGTTCCTCGCCGAGAGGACGGAGTGGCGGTCTCGACAACACGCAAGAGTCTGACTCGGAAGTGCGTCAGATCCCTATACCTGGTAGGCCCGCCCCGACTCCATGATCTGGAGTCGCTCGACCCCCTCGCGCTCGAGCTCACCGATGATCTCCTCGCGGTGGGTCGGCTTCAGGTGGAGTGCATAGATTTCGGGTTTTCCGTGTAGCTTCTTCACCTCCGCCGCGAAGAGCCGCGGGGTGAGGTGCTGGGCCGCCTCGGCCAGCCACGAGAGCTGCTCGGGGAACGATGCCTCGAGGAGCACCGCCTTCAGGTGCGGGATCCGGTTCGCAGCTTCCCACAGCGCATCGCTCGGGCCGGTATCGGTGGCGACCGCGATCGCGCTCTTCCCGTCGTCGACGATGAAGCCGACGGTCGGGACCACGTGTTGCACCGGAACCGGAAGGATCCACAACCCCTCGACCTCGACCGGAACTCCCACCTCGAGACGATGCAGTGTGATCAGTCGTTGCGGACCCTCATCGGAGATCCGGATGAAATCGGGCCAGGTCCTGTCGTTGAAAATGTCTTCACGGAGCGCGCGCTCGACCTCCTCCGTGGCGTGCACGTGCACCCCTTCCGGGTGGGCTCCGAACACGTTGTCGAGGAGGAGCGGGAGGGATGCGGTGTGGTCGATGTGAGAGTGCGAAATGAACACGTGACGAATGAGGCGCTGCATCTCGAGGTCCGGATGGAACCCGACCGATCCTCCATCGAGACAGACGTGTTCTCCCACCCGGATCGAGGTGAGGAACTGAGAACTCGCGCCAGCTCCCCCTACGGTAGAGGGGAGAAGTTCCACTCTCATCGCCGACCTCGTTTCCCGACTCCAGCGGTCACGAGACCAGCAGGTCGCCGACCGCAGCGAGGCGGCGTGCGAGGAGGCGGCAGATGTTGAGCGTGATCTTGTGCGCGACCGGGTCCTCGGAATCGAGGAGCTGTTGGAACCGTTCCCGCGTGGTTCTCTTGAGCCGACCATCGCGGATGCAGACGACGGAGGCGGAGCGGACCGATTCATCGAAGAGGGACATCTCTCCGAAGGTCGACATCTCTTCCAGGCGAGCGATCGTCTGCGATTTCCCCCCGACCGACTTCCGTACCTCGAAGACCCCAGCGCCGATCACGTAGAGTCCTCCCCCTAGCTGCCCCTCCTCGATCACCGTCCCGCCGGTGGTGAACTCGATGTTCTCGGCTGGGGTGATGAATCGAGAGATCTCGTCGGGGGCCAGCCCGTCGAAGATCGGGGCTCGGGGGAATCGTTCGACGATCGGGTCCACGGGTATTCCTCTCCGGTCTCCCCGAGGTTGCGCACCCCGAGGCGCCGAACACGCTATCCGAGCATTCCCAGAGCTGCAACGACGCCTTGATCGGGACCGCTGGACACTGCGCATGCTCCCCAGAGCTGCGAGCACGGTGTGAAGACTGGGAACGGGCGGTTTCCCGATAGCGCCGCCCCGGTTCGACCGTGTATCGTGTGTTCGCCTGTATGCGCCCCGGGTCCGGGGGGATCGGGAGTACCAGCCCAGATCGACTCCGGAACGATTCGGGCTCTGAGGGGGGACTCGGCGACACCCCGCCCCGTTCGCCGACGGGTCCATCGACCCGCGATCTCCTCTATTCGGGTCGGAAGCAAGCGCTCCCCTATGGGACGCAAGAGGAGATGGTGATGCTCTATCCACCCCGTCCGCGGAGTCATTCTGCGTCGCTCGTCGCATTCACACTCATGACCCTCGGCACCATGCTCGCTCCGTCTGCCGCAGTCGTCGCCGCCGACATCCAAGGCACTCTCGAGTTCGACGTCGAGAATCTGTCGACCGGAACGATCGTCGACTCGATCCAGGCGGACGGCGGTCCGGGAAGCTGGATCGGTCCGATCGGGGTGCGCGGGAGCCTTCCCGCGAACCCCGGATCGAACTGCGCGGTCATCTTCGACAGCGCGATGCGAGCCGGCGGGAGCTCCGACCTCGGGTGCCCGAACGAGGACTTCGGCGGGCCCGGGATCGGAGACGGAGGCTCGTCCGGGGAGCCGCACCAGAACAACCAAACGCAGTCCAACATCCTGATCATCGCGGGGAGCCTCACCGACCTGAACGGCGATGGGCTGGTCGATCTACCCGACGACGGCACCGCCGTGGGGATGGTCCTCGAGCTCGATTTTTCGACGATCACAGCACCCTTCACGCCACAGAGCGTCACCGTCTATCAGTTCACGCACCTCGATGCTGAAGGGACGAATCCGGGCGAAGTCCAACTGTACGACGCGACCGATGGGCTGATCTCGACCATCCCGCTCATCGCGGGGGGGAACAACGGTCGCGTCACCCAGGACGTCGGGCCGGTCGGGGTCGGAGTCTCGGGCGTGGCGCGGATGGTGTTCCATTGGAACGGCTCCGCCGCCATGGACGACATCGTCTTCGAGTGCCACTCGGGGCCGTCCCCGGAGTGCGAGGTGTACCCGGACCATGAGTTCGAGATCGAAATCGGGGAATCCGTGACCTTCGTCGTCGAGGCATCGACCGACATCTACGGTGCCACCGTCGTCCTCGACGCGGTGGATCTTCCGGATGGGGCGACGATGACCCCTCCTCTCCCCCTCGACTCCGCCCCCGGCCAGAGCGTCTCGAGCACATTCCTGTGGACCCCGACGGCGTTCCAGGGCGGCGACGAGGAGGAGTTCGAGATCCGCTTCACCGTGACCGACTCGGGGGGCCAACAGTCCCACTGTGAAGTCGAGATCGAGGTCGAGTGCGACTTGGAGATCGAGGACCAGCCCGACGACAAGAACGTCTGCGAGGGAGAGTACGTCACCTTCTACGTCGATGTGGAGGGCTCCCCGCCGATCTCCTATCAGTGGAAGAAGAACGGGGAGCCGATTCCCGGAGCGAACTCGCCGACTCTCGATCTTGGCGCGGTCGACTCCGATGACGCAGGGACCTACAAGGTCGTCGTCACCAACCCGTGCGATACGGAGGTCAGCTATCCCGCGGCACTGATCGTGAAAGAGGCGCCGGAGATCGTCGTACATCCTGCAGACCAGGAGGTTTGCGAGGGGGACGACGTCACGTTCACGGTGGTCGCGGAGGGGGCGTATCCGCTCTACTACCAGTGGCGCCGAAACGGCGTCGACATCTACGGCGCGACCGATCCCACGCTCGTCCTGTACGACGTCGATCGAGCCGACGCCGGCTTCTTCGACGTGGTGGTCACCAACGAGTGCGGCACCGCGACCAGCAATCCCGCGGAGCTCGTGGTGAAGAATGCCCCGGAGATCATCACCCCACCCGGGGACACGTCGGCCTGCACGGGAGAGACCGCTACCTTCACGGTGTTCGCGACGGGGACCCTGCCGCTCTCCTACCAGTGGAAGAAGGACGAGGCCGAGATTCCGGGCGCCACCGCTCCGACCCTTTCGATCCCGAACGTGATGGCGGAGGACGCCGGCTCCTACACCGTGGTGGTCACCAACGAATGCGGCGCCGTCGAGAGCGACCCAGCGGTCCTCGCAGTGAAATTCCCGCCGGTGATCCTCGATCACCCGCAGAATGTCACCGTCTGCGTGGGCGAGATGGCGACCTTCATGGTCACCGCGGATGGGACGCTCCCACTCTTCTTCCAGTGGATGAAGAACGGAAGCGATATCCCGGGAGCGACGCAACCGACCTTCACGATCCCGAATGTGGTCCCCCGCGATGCGGGCGACTACACGGTGAGGGTCTCCAACGTCTGCGACTTCGTCACTAGCGACCCCGCGGTGCTGACCGTGCTCGTCGCGCCGCAGATCAGGGTTCAGCCCGTGTCGCAGATGATCTGTGAAGGGGATCCGTTGACCCTCATGGTCACGGCGATCGGCAGCGAGCCGCTCACCTTCCAGTGGAAGTTCGAGGGGATCGCGATTCCACTGGCGACCAGCTCGACCTTCAGCATCCCCGCGGTAGCGCTCGCGGACGCGGGTTCCTACACCGTGATGGTGATGAACGTCTGCGACACGGTGACGAGCGACCCGGCGATCGTCGAGGTTCGGACCGCTCCGCTGATCATCACCCAGCCGATGGACCAGACGGTCTGCGTCGGCGAGACGATCACGCTGACCGTCCTGGCGGTGGGTGACCCCGCCCCGACGTACCAGTGGCGCAAGGGCACCCTTCCGATCCCGGGGGCGACCAGCCCGACGTTCGTGATCCTCACCGCCGTCATCGGGGACGCCGGGGTGTACGACGTCGTCGTCTCGAACATCTGCGGGCCGATCACCAGCGATCCGGCGGATGTGATCGTGTTCTCCCCCCCCACGATCACCCTTCAGCCGGTCGGCGGCACCCTCTGCGTGGGGGATTCGATCACTCTGACCGTAGCCGCGACGGGCGACCCCACTCGGACGTACCAGTGGCGCAAGAACACCGTGCCGATCGGCGGAGCGACGCAACCGAATCTGATCCTCGCCCCGCTGACCCGGAGCGACGCCGGAAGCTATGACGTGGTGGTCACGAACACCTGTGCGTCGGTGACGAGCAACCCGGCGATCGTCGGGGTACTGAATCCTCCCACCATCGGTGTGCAGCCGGTCGGTGGTTCGTTCTGCGTCGGGGACACGCTCACGCTCACGGTCGATGCGGTTGGGGCCCCGGTACTCCTGTACCAGTGGTTCCTGGAAACGAAACTGATCCCCGGAGCGACTGGTCCGTCCTACACGGTGCCCGCGGTGGGTGTGGAGGACGCCGGGTCCTACACCGCCTCCGTCACGAACGACTGCGGCTCGATCACCAGTAGTCCGGCGGTGGTGATCGTGATCGTCCCGCCGAGCCTCACCCCGGTCGGGGAACTCGATGTCACGGCATGCGAAGGAGACACCGTCGTCTTCACGGTCATCGTCGAGGGGACGGCGCCCGCCCTCCAGTGGCTGAAGAACGGGAGCCCGATCCCCGGTGAGAACCAGCCGACCCTCACCCTGACTTCGGTCGATCCCTCGGACTCGGGCGCATATCGGCTCCGAGCCACCAATGTGTGTCTCGAAGTGACGAGTCCTCCGTTCAACCTCACGGTTCGGCTCGGTCCGACGATCACCGTTCCTCCGGTCGGCTCTGCCCTAGTCTGCCCCGATGCGGGCAATCCGTTCACCTTCACGGTCACCGCGACGGGAAGCATGCCGCTGACCTACCAGTGGAAGAAGAACGGGGCGGCGATCGTGGGGGCGACGATGTCCACGCATACGATCTCGGACGTGATGGAGTCCGACTACGGCAGTTACACCGTCGTGGTCACGAACCTGTGCGGTCCGGTCGAGAGCCCTCCGGCTCTGCTCACGCTCCCTGCGCCGGGAGTGTGCGAGGTCCCGTTCAAGCGCTGCGACTGCAACCAGGATGGGATTTGCGACATCGCGGACGGAATCCAGATCTTCCGATTCCTCTTCCAAGGACTCGCGAACCCGCCCTGCTTCGATCCGTGCGACAACGACGACAATGGCCAGGTGAACATCGCGGATGCGGTGTATGCGATCTTCTACATCTTCACCGATGGGCCGCTGCCGATGCCGCCCTTCGCGGAGTGTGCGATCGACCCGACGCTCGACGAACTCGACTGTCTGAGTTTCAGCCCGTGTGAGTTGTAGCCCGGTGACGCGGGGACTGGCCCCGCTACGCGAGGCCAGTCCCCGTCATCGGCACGAAGCGCACCGGCGTCACCGCCTCTTCGGTGTACCCGCCGTCGGCGTTCTTGCGCCGCCGCACGAGCATCTGCAGTTCGTTCGGGGAACCGATCGGAGCGACGAGGCGACCGCCGACGGCGAGCTGACCCCAGATCGCGTCGGAGATCCTCGTGGTCGCACAGGTCAGGATCGTCGCGTCGAAGGGTGCCGCCTCCGGCCAGCCGACGTGCCCATCGCCGACGCGCAGGTGTACCCCGGGGGCGAGTTCCGCGAGAAGATCACGCGCGCGCTCGTGCAGAGCGGACACCACCTCGATCGAGTACACGGTGACTCCGAGCCGGGCGAGCACCGTCGCCTGGAACCCCGATCCCGTGCCGATCTCGAGCACCCGGTCTCCGCGCCCCACTTCGAGCAGTTCGGTCATGAACGCGACGAGGCTAGGCTGAGAGATCGTCTGCCCGTAACCGATGGGAAGGGGGGAGTCCTCGTCGGCGCGGATGCGCTCCGGCTCCGGAACGAAACGCCACCGGGGAAGTTCTTCGATCACGCGATCGATCGTGCCGGAGACCCTCGTACTCGGTTCGGGTTCCACGGGCTTTGCTACTCGTCCCTGGTATCGAGCTCTCGTACCCAGATGTTTCGGAAGCGCATCGGGTTTCCGTGGTCCTGGAGCCGGATCGGTCCGCGGGGCGGATGCGCCTCATAGCTCGGCAGCGTGCGGTGTCGGGTCGGGCCGAGGAACGGCTGATCGTGTTGGACCAGGATGCCGTTGTGGAACAGGGTGACGAGCGCGGGACTCTCGACCTCGCCCGAGTCGGAGAACCGGGGAGCGATGAAGACGATGTCGTAGCACTGCCAGGTCCCCGGCGGCATCGATGCGTTCACCAGGGGGGGTCGTTGTCCGTAGAGCGCGCCCGCCTGGCCGTCGGGGTAGGTCGGGTTCTGCCAAGAGTCGAGGATCTGCACCTCGTAGCGCTCCATCAGGAACACGCCGCTATTGCCGCGCCCCTGCGAGTCACCTCGGACCACGTCCGGGGTCCGGAATTCGAGGTGGAGCTGAATGTCCCCGAACTCCTTTCGCGTCTGGATGTCACCGGTGCCGTTCACTTCCATCGCGTCGCGTTCGATCTTCCAGCGGGCGGCACCTCCGGTCCCCGTCCAACTCTCGAGATCATTTCCGTCGAAGAGGATGATCGCGTCCGAGGGCGCAGCTCCGGGGGCTGGGAGTGAGGTCTGGTCCCCGGCCAGTACCATTCTCGGCTGAGGGCGATTCCCATCGTGGACACGGAATTCCGAGTACGGGAGGAGTGGAGTGTCGGTGTAGCCGACCTCGGGGATCACGGTGCGGGCATCGGGCCGATCGGAGGAGGAGCCGTCGGGGATTCCGGTGGTGGCGGGGGCGAGTCCGGCGGAGTCGAGTTCGTCCTGAGGAGCCGCACCGACGCAGCCGACGAGTCCGAGGGCAAGGAGCGAGAGAACCGTGGTCAGGGCACGCATGGCGGCGCTCCTTCCGAGGGGGGGGAGTGCAGATGGTGCGCGACTCTGCGATGACATGCAAGTGGGACCCGCGCTCGGTTGATGTCAAGGGGGCTGTGATGTTAGGGGGCTGGCTCCCAGCCCCCTCGTGCTCGCGGCAGAGCCGCTCCCACTTC
>JAQBGV010000175.1:0-9486 GCA_032128395.1 Planctomycetota bacterium
CACGGTGTGCCCATCGCCATCCCCGCTCTCGAGGGCGAGGGTCAGCGCGAGGGTCTCCCTGCAGATCCGCTCCTCGTGGGCGGCGGCGGCGGTGAGCACCCCCTCGTCGCCGGTGACGTACAGGTCGATCCTCTGCTCGTACCGCAGATCGAGGTCCTTGCGGAGCTGCTGAACGTGGTGCACGAGTTCGTTCGCGATGCCCTCCTTGCGAAGGTCCTCCGTGATCTCGGTGTGGAGGACGATCACTCCCACGCGCCCCTGCGCTGCGGTCCACCCCTCGCGGGCGTGGACCTCGACCTGGACATCCTCTGCGGTGAGAACGACTTCTCGGCCGTCGGGGAGGACGATGGGAGCCTCGCCATCCTCCTCGAGCGAGCGGAGGAGCGCCGCGGGGCTCGCATAGGCGCGGAGCTCCTTCTGGATCACCGGCGCGTCCTTCCCGAACTTCGGCCCGATCGTACGGAAGTTGGCCTTCACTTCGTAGCGGACGTACTCATCGGCGTGCTCGAGGAAGTGCACGCTCTTCACATTCAACTCTTCCTCGATCAGCGAAGTGCACTCGGCGATCGCGGCGGGGGCATCGCTCCGAGCGAGGATCAGCTCGACCCGGTCGAGGGGCTGGCGCACTTTGATCTTCGCCTGAGCTCGAGCCGCACGACCGAGAGAGGTGACCTCGCGCACCATCGCCATCCGATCGGAGAGCGCCAGGTCGACGAACCGCGTCTCCGGTTCGGGGTACTCGGTGAGGTGGACCGATTCGGGAAACTCCTCGTCGTCGGCACCGCGACTCCCGACCAGGTTCTGATAGAGCGTCTCGGTGATGAACGGGACGAATGGGGCGGCGAGTCCGGTCACGGTCACCAGGCAGTGATACAGGGTCGCGTACGCGGCGTTCTTGTCGGGGGTGAGCCCCTCCGCCCAGAACCGATCCCGGCTGCGCCGGACGTACCAGTTCGACAGCGCATCGACGAAGTCGTTCAATCCGCTCGCGGCGGGAAAATTCTCGAGCCGATCGAGGCGGGCCCGCACTTCGGCGACGGTGCGATGCAGCTCCGACAAGATCCACCGGTCGAGTTCGGTCAGCGCGAGGTCATCGCCGGGCGTCCCTGCGAGGTCTCCCCGCGGTCGCCAACCGTCGATGTTCGCGTAGATCGTGAAGAAGCTGTAGACGTTCCAGAGTCGGATCAGGAACTCGCGCTGCCCGTCGGCGATCGCCTGCTCCTGGAACCGGACGCTCGTCCACGGCGGCTGCTGGCTGAAGAAGAGCCAGCGCATCGCGTCCGAACCCTCGTTCTCGAAGATGTACTCGGGAGTGCGATAGTTCTTGAGCCTCTTCGACATCTTGAGGCCGTCCTCGCCGAGGACGTGCCCGAGAACGATGCAGCTCTCGAACGGATGCGGCCAGCGGGACGGAAGGTCAGCCGGGACGCGAGGATCCCCGCGCGCGACCCCCGCTTCGCCGAACAGAAGGGTCGAGATCGAGAGGAGCGCGTAGAACCACCCGCGGGTCTGGTCGATCGCCTCGGAGATGAACTGCGCGGGGAACTGCTCGACGAACTTCTCGCGGTTCTTGTGCGGGAACCCCCACTGGGCGAACGGCATGCTCCCCGCGTCGAACCAGCAGTCGATCACGTCGCGCACGCGATGCATCCGGGCCCCTCTAGCGAACGGGGAGTCATAGTGGATGGCATCGATCCAAGGCCGATGAATCTTGAGGTTCTCATCGAGGTCGGGATCCGCAACCCTCGCCTCGGCCCATACCTCGGTCCCCTCGACTCCCGGCTTCGAGAGGAGTTCGTCGTAGGACTCGACCGCCTCCATCTGCCCGGTGGTCTCGCAGACCCAGACGGGGAGCGGGGTCCCCCAGAACCGCTCGCGTGACAGAGTCCAGTCGACGTTCGTCTCGAGGTATTTCCCGAAGCGACCGTCGCGGATGTGCTCGGGGAGCCATGTGATCTCGGCGTTGTTCGCGCTCATCTCTCGAACGAAGTTCGTGGTGCGGATGAACCAACTGCGCCGTGGGTACTGGATCAGCGCATCCTGGTCGGAACGCGGGCAGAACGGGTAGTCGTGCCGGTACTGTTCGCGGTGGTAGAGGCGCCCGGAATCGCGCAAGTTGCGGATCAGTTCCTTGTCCGCGTCCTTCACCCACTGACCTTGGAACTCGGGGAGATCGGCGGTGAACGTCCCGTCGGGGGCGACGGCGTTGAGCAGGGGAACGTCGGAAGGCTCGGCGAACCGCTTGCGCTCCGCCATCAATACATCGTGGTCCACCTCGCCGAACGCCGGGGCTTGGTGCACGACGCCGGTGCCCGAATCGGTGGTGACGAAGTCGGCAGCCACCACCCGCCACCCGACGAAGTCTGCACCGCCGCTCGAGAGCGGCGCTTTCGTCTCGCCGAGCGTGCGCGTGTAGATGTCGAAGGGGGGCTCGTACCTGACCCCGACGAGATTGCAGCCGCGCCGGCGCTCGACTACGACGAGCGAGCGCTTCCCCTTCTCCGCGACCTGTTCGAGAAGATCGGCGGCGACGATGAGACGCTCCCCGGTCTCCTCATCTCGCGCGACGACGTAGTCGAGTTCGGGGTGGACTGCGCAGAAGTGGTTCGAAGGAAGGGTCCACGGGGTGGTCGTCCACACGAGGAGCGAGGTGCCATCTTCATCGAGGAGCGGCATCCGCACGTAGACGCTCGGGTCATCGACGGTCCGGTACCCCTCGCCGACCTCGCCGGCGGAGAGCCCCGTCCCCCCCTGTGCCCACCACCAGACGATCTTGTCACCCTGATAGAGGAGTCCGCCCTCGAAGAGGCGCTTGAGTGCCCACCACACGCTCTCGACGTAGTACTGATGGTAGGTCGCGTAGGGACTCTCGAGATCGACCCAGAAGCCGAGACTCCGCGTCAGCGCCTCCCACTCCTTCGTGTACTTGAAGACCGACTCCTGGCAGCGGCGGATGAACGGCTCGATGCCGTACTCCTCGATCTGCTCCTTCGTCGTGATCCCGAGTTCCTTCTGGACCTCGATCTCGACCGGGAGTCCGTGGGTGTCCCACCCCGCCTTTCGCTCGCAGAGTTTCCCCCGCATCGTCTGGTAGCGCGGGAAGAGATCCTTCATCGCCCGGGTGAGACAGTGCCCCGGATGTGGCATCCCGTTCGCGGTCGGGGGGCCTTCGTAGAAGACGTAGCGCTCGGCTCCCTGGCGCTGCTCGAGGGACCGTCGATAGATGTCGCGCTGGTCCCAGAAAGCCTGGACCGCCGCTTCCTGCGCAGGGAATTCGGGCTTCCCGGGGACGTCCCGGAATCGGGGTGCATCGTTCGGTGGGGTCATTCGGTCCGGTCTCAATTCGGTGAGATGAAAGCCTGCGCGCTCACGATCAGTGCCGCACGAGGACCGCATGATAACAAGAGCCTGCCGCTCCCGGACCAGTTCGTGTTCCCGCTCGCTCCTCACTCCTCGAACTGAAGCATCACCTGGATCCGTTCAGTGAAGCGATCGGGCCTCTCGACCGGTCCCTCGAAGTGGATCACCTGCGCCGAGAATCGCGCAACGAGAGGAGGAGAGCCTTCGGGGAGTTCGAGCGGAATCGCAGTCCCCCAGGTCCCCGCCACCCATGCCGGCAGTCTCGCGTCCGGGTCGTCCCCACCGATCCCGAGCACCAGGAAGGCGGACTCTTTCCCCGCCTCGTCCCGGATCACGGAGATCGACCCGACCCAGAAGATCTCGGAGTTCCCGATGTGAATCCTCCCGACCCCCTCGCGCCAGAGCGTCACCAACTCGGAACCGGGGAGCAGCGCCGGGATGATCTGGTCCGGCCGGAGGAAGGAGTCGACCGGCACTTCCCGGAGCGTGATCGGGACTACCTCGCCCGGGTACTGCCCGGCGACGAGTCCCGGATCCGAGTCATCGAGCGGGAGGAGGAGCGGAAGCGCGAGCGAACGGTCATCGAGTTTGAGCTGCACCCCGGGGACATCCCCCTGGATATCGAAGAAGAGCGCGACCTCGACCAGGTCGGGCGATCCGGTGAACCGGATCGTCACTCCGAGGCCGACGAGCAGGAGTGCCAGCAGGGTCGCGACCATCGCCCTTGCGATCAACGGGTCCTCCGTCGCAGCTCGTGGCACCAGAGTGGGTGGATCACGTGGCTCGTCTCCATCTCACCGGACCTTCAGGAAGATGACGATCGCCAGAGGTGCGAGGAGACCCTGGACGATCATGAACCTGACGAGCACCTGAGGGGGCCGACCAGCCGAGATTCTTTCTGGCGTGGTCGTGCAGCGGGAACCGGATCTCCCGCAGGATCCCGATCCGGAAGAACCGCAGCAGCGCGACCTTCACCAGTCCGGTCCCCCCGTTGGCGAGCACGATCCCCGCCACGACCGGCAGGAGGAAGATGTTCCCGCTCGCGAGCACGAACACGCCGAGCAGGAGCCCGAGCGGTCGCGACCCCGCGTCCCCCATCAGCAGGGCGGAGGGGAGAGCGTTGTACCAGAGATAGGCGCTGAGCACCCCGAGGAGTGAGAACGCCATGATCCCCCAGTGGGCAGCATCGTCGTAGAAGGGGATCAGCAGGTATTCGGCGATCTCCCGATGTCCGACGACGCCGTACAAGATCGCCCCGAGGTAGAGGAATGCGAGCGAGAGCAGGCTCCCCGAGAGACCGTCGACCCCATCGCTGCAGTTGGTCGCGTTGATCGAGAGCCAGAGCACGACCGTCCCGATCGGCCACGAGACCGAGGCGGGGACGAGGAAGGGCGCGAGGAGTTCGGCTCCGGTGGTCGGTTCGATCATCTTCGGCGCCCAGAACGGGACCCAGACCTCGACCGGCTCGACCCCGAGGACGAGCGCTGCCGCCGCGAATGCGATCCCGAGATCGAGCGTCGCCTTTCGATACTCCCCCCAGGGTTGGCCGGCGCGATCATCGAGAAACCCGGTGATCGCGGCCGCCAGGACCGCCCCGTAGACGGCGAGGTGAGCCCCGCAGAAGGGAACGACGATGACGCATACGAGGAGGTAGGCCGGGATGAAGAGGATCCCCGCCCCGGTCGGCTTGCCGATCGAGGCTTCCCCCCCCACGGCGTCGGGACGCCCGCGGTCTTTCGGAAGCAGGGCGCGCCACCGCGGGGAGAGGCAGATGAGGGTCGCGAGGCCGCCGAGGAGCACCCCGAGAGCGGAGAGCGTCAGTCGGGAGGAGAAGAGGCGCAGTGGCCCCCATAGGTCGGAGTACTGGCCGAGCCAGTCGAGCACGTGGTTCGATTCCTCCCCGGCCCGCGGGTCGCGGGTGAGCACGGCCGGCGGAGTATACCCGTATCGCCTAGCGGCACGATCGAAACGGGTCGATCAACCGTCGGCGCGCGTGGTCGGCTCGGGGGAGGGTCGCCTTCTCCCTTCGCGCCCTCCTTTTTCTCCTCGGGCTTCTCGTTGGCCTTCTCGATCGCCTCGCGACGGGCGTTCTCGGCGGAGAGGTACTGCACCTTCATCCCGTACGGCCTCGGCGTCGCTTCCGCGATCGGCTGACCGGCGACAACGGCATTGAGCGCCTCCATCAGATATTCGCGCCGCTCCTTCTTGCGTCCCCAGATGTCGTCGTCGATCGCCCCGAAGAACACCACCTTCCCCTCGTGGATCACCATGAGGGTCGGCGTGATCGACACCGAGAGCATCTCCCCGAGCGTGCCCGCCGGATCGAGGAGGATCGGATGCGGCGTGTGTCGCTCCTCGAGGAATTTCTGGACCTTGACGGGGTGGGAGATCGGCAAGAAGGATGAGTCGATCGCAAACCACACCACTCCTTTTTGCTGATAGGTGCGCGAGATCGAAGGGATGTTCACCTTCTGGTAGTGCCGCTTCGTGAAGGGACAGACGATGCTCATCCACTCGAGCACGATCGTCTTGTCGGCGTGGTCCGCGAGGCGGTACTCGGTCCCCTCGGAGTCCTTCAGTACGTAGTTCAGCGCCGACTCGGGGATCGGCTGCCCGATCCACCCTTCGGGGGAGGTCGGGAGTTCGGGGGCGACGGCCGGGGGCGAATCGGGGATCGGAGCGGGGGGAGCGGGGGGCTCCTGGGCGATGAGCCCCAGGGGCGAGAGGAGCAGGGCGATGATCGTCAGCGACGACAGGAGTGGCGGGGAGGGGAGCATCGAGGATCTCCGGAGCTGGGTTCGGCGGGTCGGATCGGTCGAGGGACTCGCCTCGATCCGGGTCAGGGACCTCGATCCTATCCACTCAGGGGGAGTCGGCCAACGAGGGTGAAAACTTCTCTGTGGGGCGCGTCCCGAAGTCGGGCGACAACGGGGTACTTGAGATCGACCCCACCTCCGGCACTCCTGCAACCAGCCGGCCCACTCTGCACCGGCCGGCTGGGACCAGGACTTGCCGCATGCTACGATGCTGCGCCCAAATCCGACCCGAAAGGCGAGATCGCCATGATTCAGTCCCCTCCGAGACCGGCCCTCTCGCCGCGTGCCTGCTTTCCGATCGCGGCTGTCGTATCCCTCTTGCTCCTCGCGCCGGGGCTCCCTGCCGCCGCGCAAGCCGAGCCTGTGCAGGACGACACCGCCCGAGTACTCCAGCCGGAGTTCCCACAGGCGGACGATCCGCTGATCGCTTGGATCCAGGCTCAGTTGGATTCGATCGGCGACGTGCGCAAGATCCAGAGTGCCGACTTGGGGCGGATCTTCCACATCGTGGACACGGGGATCATCGCCGCGGAGTATCACCTCGCGCAGTTCCCCGACAGCCCTCGTCGCCCCCGCGCGTGCTGGCTCCTCGGGCGCCTGCTCTTTCTGAATGCCGATCGATACATCTCCGACCAGAACGAGGAGGTCAAACGAGATTTCGGCGTCCAGCTGAGCGCACCGGAACGCGGCCAGCTCCTCGATACCTACTACGGGCGGATATTCAGCCTGATCGCGGAGGGACAATCCCTCGAATCCGATCTGCTGGAGCGAGCCCGACTCTTCGAGTTGCGGGGCGAGATCCTGGTCCGCACCGGCCGCCCCGCCGAGGCGGAGGCGGAATTCGAGAGGTCGATGGCGCAGTACGACCCGACCCTCGATCAGCTGACGATCAAACTCGCCGAAGCGCGGCTGAACTCGATGCAGTACGAGGAGCTCCTCCGGCAGTGCCGGAAGGCGATCGATCAATTCCCGCGGACGAACAACTGGCCTCACTACGTCTGGCTCGTCCACAAAGCCTGCCGGCACCTCGGCCGGATCGACGAGGGGATGGCGCTCTGGGAGGAGTTCACGCCGCGCCTGCGCGCCGGAGCGGCGGGGGAGCCGATCGAGATCGGCGACGGTGGGCCTCCCCACATCGTCCCTACCGAGTACCGGATCGACTACCAGCGGTACCTCGATCGCGCCGGGTTCTACCGCGGCTTCTACCTGCTCGCCCTCGGTCGAGCGGAGGAGGCGAGCAAGGTACTCCGTGAGTACATCGATGGTCTTCGGATTCGTGTCGGCGAGGGTGAGGCGCTCGCGATGGACACCAAGGTCTACCTCGAGAACCAGGCGGAGCCCCTCGAGCGTCGGATCTCGCTCTTCTTGGGGATCCCCGCCCCGACCCTCGGGAACTCCCTGACCTGGGTCCAACCCCCCCCCGAGGAGACCCGCACTGGGGTGTGTCGGTTGCGTCTCATCTGCCCGAGCAACAGTGCGAAGAGCCGCCACGCCGATTTGATCGAGGTGCTCTCCCGCCTCGGGAACGAGTACTGGCCACGTGGACTCCAGGTCGAGTGGGTCGGTCTCGCGATGACGGAGCGAATGATCGAGGTGGAGGTCGCGGCGATGCAGGAGATCGCCAGAAAGCACCGTCTCGGCTGGACGATCGGGGTCGACACCGGCCCCGAGCACACGACCCACTTCGACCACCAGGTCATCACCGGGGGCGTGGTCCTGTTCCTGACCGATCCCGAAGGGGTTTTCACCTGGGAGCTGATCGATCCGATGAACTGGGACGAGGGCCTGATCCGGCGGGTGCTCGAGCGGGTCCTCCCCCGGTAGCGGCCGTGACCCCTCGCAGAAGCCAACGATGAGCCAGTTCGAGCGCCACATCTTCGTGTGCGTGTCGGGGAAGACGTGCCCCCGCCAAGGGTCGGCCGAGGTGTTTCACGCCCTCCGAGAACATGCGAAGGCGGCGGGAATCACCGACCGGATCCGGGTGAACCAGGCCGGCTGCTTCGCGCAGTGCGGCTACGGCCCGATGGCCGTGGTCTACCCGGAAGCGGTGTGGTACGCGGGCCTCCGGCCGGAGGACGCCGCGCGGATCGTCACCGAACACCTCATCGGCGGCCGCCCCCTCGAGGGGCGACGATACGCACCTCCGGGCCCCGGGAAGCAGATCTGCCCCCGAGGGCACGAACCGATCCCACCAGAACCCGCTCCCCCGCTGTGAGTCCGACCCGCTGGACTTTTGCATCTCCGGGGTGAATCTGCACCGAATCCCTCGCCCGCAACCACACGGGTGGTAAGCTCTTGCGCCACAAAGCCACCGTTCTGGCGACCGTCGGGGGCGCTCCGATCGAGCGCACTCGAAGCGGTGGAACGACAAGCCCGATTCTCGCATCGGGATCGTCCCCGTGCCGGCGCAGCCCGCCCCAAGACGATCCGCAACTGAACACTACTGCGGCGATTCATGACCGGGGGCCTTCCCCTACGAGGACCGGCCCCGACGAGGAGAACAGGACGATGGCCATCGATCTCTCGAAGATGCGCAACATCGGCATCAGCGCCCACATCGATTCGGGCAAGACTACGCTGACCGAACGCATCCTCTTCTATACCGATCGGATCCACTCGATCCACGAGGTCCGAGGCAAGGATGGCGTCGGCGCCACCATGGACTCGATGGATCTCGAGCGAGAGCGCGGGATCACGATCCAGTCCGCGGCGACCCACGTCGAGTGGGGCGACCACCACATCAACATCATCGACACTCCCGGTCACGTCGACTTCACGATCGAGGTCGAGCGGGCGCTGCGGGTCCTCGATGGTGCGATCCTCGTCCTCTGCGGGGTCGCGGGGGTGCAGAGTCAGTCGATCACCGTCGACCGGCAGATGCGGCGCTACAACGTCCCCCGGCTCGCGTTCGTGAACAAACTCGACCGCACCGGGGCGAACCCGGCGCGGGTCACCGAGCAACTCCGAGAGAAGCTGCGGCTGAACGCGGTGATGTTCCAGATTCCGATCGGTCTCGAGAACGACTTCCTCGGGCTCGTGGACCTGGTAAAAATGGAGGCGCTCTACTTCGACGGGGAGAGCGGCGAGAAGATCCGCCGCGAGGAAATTCCGGCGGACCTCCAGAATGAGGCCGCGATGCGCCGCGAGACGATGCTCGATGCGCTCTCCGGATTCAGCGATGAGCTCCTCGAGGCGATTCTCGAAGACAATGTCACCGAAGAACTGATCCACGCCGCGGCGCGGAAAGGGGTGCTCGCCCTGGATCTCGTCCCGGTCTTCTGCGGCTCCGCCTACAAGAACAAGGGCGTGC
>JAQBGV010000176.1:0-12305 GCA_032128395.1 Planctomycetota bacterium
CCAGCTGCCCGAGGACATGGGGTCGGGCGCCGCCTGGGGCGACTACGACAACGACGGCGACGAGGATCTGTTCCTGGTCAGTAACGGTGGGCCGTTGACCGCGGCGGACGACGCATTGGCGCCGTCCATGCTGTACGAGAACCGCGGCGACGGAACCTTCTCGCGGGTCGAGGCATTCCCCGACACGCGCATCGTGGGCATGGGCGCGGCGTGGGCCGACTACGACGCGGACGGGGACCTCGACGTCTACGTCACGAACTGGGTCGGGCCGAACCTGCTCCTGCGCAACGAAGGAGGGTTCACGTTTCTCGATGTGGCATCGTCCGCGGGGGTCGCGGACGATGGCCCTGGCACTGGATCGTGCTTCGGGGACTTCGACGGGGATGGCTGGGTCGATCTGTACCTGGTGAACCGGACGGGGCAGTACGGCGCCCCCGGGTCGGCAGGCAACCCGAACCGCCTCTACCGGAATCTGCAGAACGGGACCTTCCAAGAGGTCGGCGCCATGCACGGGGTCGATAACGAGTACGCCGGGTTCCAGGCGATCTTCTTCGACTACGACCGAGACGGAGACGCAGATCTGTACCTCTCCAACGACAGGGGGGACTATTTTCCGGACGCGGGAAATCGCCTGTGGCAGAACGACAACGGGACCTTCGTCGATGTTTCTTCGGAATCGGGCACCTACCTCCAGATCAACTCGATGGGGGTCGCGGTCGGCGACCTCGATCGAAACGGGTTCCTCGATCTGTACGTGACGAACACGGCGGATGGGAACCCACTCTTCCTCAACCAGGGAGACCGGACCTTCGTCGACCAGGCCGACCGTTGGGGAGTCACCGTGAACTCGCTGGGGTGGGGGACACACTTCCTCGACGTCGACCACGACGCCCACTCGGACCTCTTCGTGGCGAACTGGTACTGGCGCAATTTTCTCTTCACCCATGACGGGACCACCCCGTGCCTCGAGGTCGGGCTCGCGGCCGGTTTCACCGACACCAATCCGACCCTTTGCACCGCCATCGGGGACATCGATCTCGACGGGGACATCGACCTCTTGGTCCAGAACTTCACCCAGCCGACTCGCCTCTTCGTCCATGGCGGCACTCCGGCGAACTGGATCGTCCTCCGCCTGGTCGGGGACCTCCCGAACGCTCCCGCGATCGGGGCCACGGTCGATCTCCGAGCGGGGGCGAACGTGCAGACGCAGGCGGTGCTCGCCGGCTCCGGGTTCAAGTCGATGTCGACCCTCGCGCTTCACTTCGGGGTGGGGACCTCGACGACGGTCGATGAGATCTCCGTCACCTGGCCGGACGGGACCCGGTCGATCCGTCGAGACGTGCCCGCGAATCAGTACTTCGAGATCCGGCAGAGCGGATCGGGATTCCCCGACTGCAATGGAAACGGATCGCCCGATGCTCAGGATCTGTTATCGGGATCGAGCGTGGACACGAACGGAAACGGCCTCCCCGACGAGTGCGAGCCGCTGTTCCTGCGTGGGGACGCCGATGGGGGAGGGGCGGTCGACATCGGAGATGCGATCGCTGCACTCGCGACTCTCTTCGGGGATCGGATCTCCCTCTGTCGCGAGGCGCTCGATGCGAACGACGATGGGCAGATCGATCTCGCGGATCCGATTCGACTCCTGATGTACCTCTTCGGAGGGGGGGACTCGCTCTCGCCGCCGACCGGGAGTTGTGGAATCGACCTGACGACCCTCGGCGGCCCGGGCCTCGGCTGCATCGGCGCCCGACAGAGCTGCCCCTGAGTCCTTTCGAAAACGAAGAAGGAGCTCTCCGTGTCACGAGGACTTCTGCTCGTCTCCCTGCTGCTCTCCGTCAGCATCGCGATCCCCGGCTGCACGATCGTGAAGCCGATCGCGTGTGCGCTCGGGTATCCCCCGCTCGAAGTCGGCCGGCGGATCGAGAAAGCATCCGATCGGGAATACGACGATCTCCCCGCCCCGGTGCTCTGGGTCGCGTTCCCGATCCTCTTCCCGCTGAACTACGTCTACTGGACCGCGCACGGTGCGGTGAGCGGAGTGTTCTCGGGGTTCGCGAACGACCTCAACTTGATCACCGGGAACGGGACGCTCGATCGCACCTGGGAGACGATGTTCCAGCCGCAGAAGACCAACGCAAAGCCGGAAGAGTGAGCGGTCGTCAGTACGAGGTCTTCTGGAGCGGGATGATCCAGTGCGCCGGTGCGATCGTCCACTTCTCCTTCGCGAGGTCGACCGTCGGATCGACGAGTGGCTGGGGGGGACGTCCGCTCATCGACAGCTCGATGTTCGCGTAGACCGGGAAGTCCTTCCCGATTTTCGCGAGGAGCTGCGCATGCAGATCGTGGACGAACTGGAGCAGTAGGTCCGGCTGTTTCGACATTCGCTCCTGCTGCCACGGCCGAAGCGCTATTTCGGCATTCTGGGTGAGGGGGAGTCTCTTCCCGTTCTCCGGGTCGACGGTGAAGAGCTCGAAGTTCACCAGATCCTTGCTCACCAATTTCATCCGCCACGCCCAGCGATGCCCCTCGTGGGTCCATGCCGTCGAGCCGGGATACAAGTGCTGACGGAGGGGGAGGAAGAGCTGGATCGCGATGTGCAGACCGAGGAGCGCCACCACCAGGCGGTGGTGATGCCCGAGCACTTTCGGGGGGGGGAGTGCGGCGTCTGGGAGGATTCGACGAATCGAAGGATCGAAGCGGACGATGAGTTGGCGCAGCCAGTTCGGTTCGAAGTAGATCGTGCTCGCGAGCAGCATGAACCAGGGGAAGATCCCGACGTCGACGAGGAAGAGGGCGTTCGTGAGGTGGAATCCCGCCGCGGCGAGGTACGCGGGGAGTCGAGCCTTCCGCCACAAGAGCGCCGGGGCGATCGACAGATCGAACAGCATTCCCGACCAAGTGAAGAACGTGGTCACCCACCCCTGTTTCATGAACGCCAGCACCTCTGCCGAGTGATTCCCGTCCTCGAAGATCGCGTGGAGCGATCGTCCCGCGATCCAGTCGGGGTCGATCTTGGCCACCCCCGCGAAGAAGTAGACCAAGCTGAGCTGGAACCGGAGGAGCCAGACGGTCCAGGACGGGGTGACGAGGGAGCGCAGCTCCGGACGTCTCCGTGCGTCGACCGAGAACGCGTGGTGCGCCGGGAGGAAGATCATCAAGAGGGCGAGCAGCGCGAGGAGGTACCAGTGGTTTCGGTACGCGGACGCCTCGAGGAGGAAGATGTACGAGAAGGAGAGGAACAGGAGTGTCGCAGCGATCCGGTAGAACGCACCGATGAGAACCAGGAACGACGAGATGCAGAGCATCGAGAAGACGATGAGCATCATCGTTTCCGGTAGCTCGTCGATCCAGGAGAAGCCGTAGAACTTGAAGTGGAACTCAGGGTAGATCAGGTACTCGGTCAGGTGCCCCTGCATCCAGTACCGCGACGACTCCCACAGCATGCAGCCGCCGAAAATCAGCCGAATCGCGACGAGCGACGCGATGTCGACCGGTCGGAAGAGATGGGAGGCGAGCGGGGAGCGACGCGCGACGTCGGTGGAGGGGGTGGGAGTAGGCATTCCCATCTCCCTCACTCCTCGCCGCGACGGATCCGGTGGATTCGATCGACCTCGAGGGGGCCGACCGTCTCGCTCGTCCCGTCGAACCAGGTGATCTCGATCTCGTCGATCACGGTGACGGATCCGAGTCCGAAGTGCAGGCGCGGGTCGTTGCTGGAACCGTAGCTCGAATGCGGATCGACGATCCTCGTCTGGTCACGGCCGCCGGCGGCGAGTCGGACCCGAGCGTGCTGCGCGGGGGCGCCGCTCGCCTCGCGCACGTCGAGGAGGATCCAGTGCCGGTCGCGGTCGGCGGCGAACCGGTTTCGGAGCAGGGTCGCGGGGCCATCCCGGTTGACCACGACGATGTCGATGTCCCCGTCGTTGTCGACGCCCCCGAACGCGCAGCCCCGACTGGTGCGCTGCTCGGTCTCCCCACTCGAATTCACCGAGCGGAACCGACCGGCGTCGAACGCGTAGAGCAGATTCGGCTCGGCGTAGGGATCGTGCCGCCCCCGACTCTCGGCGGTCTGCATGACGCTTCCGTTCGCGATGTACAGATCGAGATCCCCGTCCAGGTCGAAGTCGGCGAACCCGAGACCGAACCCGGTGTGGGGCAAGCTCGATCCCCCGAGGCCGAACCGGTCGGTGGCATCTTCGTAGTACCCCTCCTCCCGGAGGTAGAGCGTGTTCGACTCGTTCCGCAGGTGGGTGAGGAATAGATCGAGGTCCAGATCGCCGTCGACGTCGAGGGTCGCGACCCCCATCCCCGCTTCGACTCGGCCGGCCTGGTTCACCGCCGTGCCCCGGAGGAGTGCGCGCTCCTCGAAGGTGCCGTCCGGGGTCTGGAACCAGTGGTGGTTGTTCGTCCCGTCGTTGGCGACGAAGAAATCGAGGCGGTGGTCGCCGTCGAAGTCGCCGGTGACCACCCCGAGACCATGGCCGAACACCCCGTCGAGGCCGACTTCTGTCGAGATCTCGACGAACCGCCCGCCCTCGTTCCGGAACAGGTGATCCGCGGTCGGCGACTGGTAGTTGTTCGGTTGGCAGTAGTCCGGATTTCCCTGCGCGGAGTAGCAGGAGAGTTCCGAGTCGGCGCTCCAGCCGACGTAGTCGACCACCACCAGGTCGAGGTCGTCGTCCCGATCGAAGTCGAAGAACGCAGCCGAGCCGCTGAGTTCGGGGTCGGTGGCGCCCCCCGCGTCCGGGAGCTCGGTGAAGGTTCCGTCGCCGTTGTTCACGAGCAGTACGTTCGCATCCGCGTTGGAGACATAGAGATCGATGTCCCCGTCCCCGTCGATGTCGTTCGCGGCGCACCCCATGCCGTATCCGCGGGCGCCGGCTCCCGACTCCGCGGTGACATCCTCGAACGTGCCATCGCCGCGATTGCGATAGAGTCGGTTCGGCGGTTGATCTCCCGGCGCGTTGCCGATTCGCCCCCCCTGGACGAAGTAGATGTCGAGATCGGCGTCATCGTCGTAGTCGAGGAGGGCGACCCCGCCGCAGACGATCTCGGGCAGGAAGAGTCGTTTCGATGGATCGGCTCCGGTCACGTGTCGGAAGTCGAGCCCCGCGGCGATGGCATCATCCACGAACCAAGCAAGTTCCGCGATCGGGGGGGCGTCGATGGACCCGGGTGCGGGGACGGGTGGCGCGGTGGGAGTGCTTCGGGTGCAGCCGAGTCCGGAGAACACGACGCAGAGCGCGAGCGGCACGGCGCAGGACGCGGTACCGGCGGCTCTCACGGTTTGTCCGGTTGCCGCAGTCTCGCTTCCGCTGAGGCGAGCTTGGCGGCGGCGTCGATCACGCGGGCGTGCTTCTGGTCGATGCCGCGCGCCTGGTCGAGGGCCTCGCGGGCGCCGACCGGGTTTCCGAGCTCCAACCGGACGTGGACCAAATTCACCCACGCCCCGAGGTGGAACGGGTCCGCCGCGACCGTGGCCTCGAGCGCAGCGTTCGCCGTCGCGGTGTCCCCCATCTTGTAGCAGGTTTCGAAGAGCCACATGTTGACCTCGACATTGGTCGGAACGATCTTCCGCGCCTCGAGGAGCGATTGCCGCGCTTCGACTTGGTCATCCAGCCGGCTCGAGGCGCGAGCGAGGGCGAAGTGGGTGCGCCACTCCTCGGGTCGGTTGCGGATCGCGATTCGAGCGGCGCTGCGAGCGGCGTCGTAGTGCCGGTGAGCGAGCGCGAGATCCGGCTTGGCCCCCGGCACGGCCCCGGTGATGTTCGAGGCGGTATCCCCCGCGACGATCTCGACCATCGCCCGGACGAGGTGGACTCGAAAGTTGTCGGGTTCGAAGGCGGAGGCAGACTCCAGGGACGAGATCGCTCCTTGGATGTCCCCGGAATCGCGCCGCGCCTGGGACAGATTGAGAAGGACACTGACATCCGCGGGATGGTACTGGTGCACCCTCTCGAGCACGATTGCGGCATCGCGGGGACGCCCTGACTGTATCAGAGCGATCGCGCGGTCCATCTCGACCGAGAGACCGTAGCGAAAATTCTTGATCTCACGCTCTCGGGGATCCTCGACGAAAGCCCGGTCGGCGCCGGCGCCCTCACTCAGCAGCACTTCGACCGCGGGCCCCGACCGCCCCGCTCGCTGGTACGCCCTTCCGAGGAGGAACCGCGCCTGTCGATTGTTCGGGTCGGAGCGGGTCACCTCTTCGAGGAGGTCGATCGCGTTCTGGGTCTGGTCCTCCCGAAGTTCGAGATCGGCGAGAGTCGTCTTCGCGGGGAGGGCGCTCGGCAGGATCGAGAGACAGCGGTTCACCGCGGTGCGCGCTCCCGCGAGGTCTCCTTCATCGATCCGGGTCACCGCGAGTCGGTGCCACGCCGGCGCGAACCGCGAGTATCTCGTGACCAGTCCCTCGAGCGCCGCCCGCCCCGTTTCCAATTCGCCCCTCTTCAGATGACAGACCGCGGCGCGATACGGCCAGAGCGGGTCCGTGGGGGCGAGGGTCGCGGCCGCGGCGTACTCGTCGATCGCCGGCGCGAACAGCTCGTTCGCCTCGTAGGCCATGCCGAGACGTCCTCGGCGTTCGGCGTCGTACGGATTGGCGGTGACCAGGTCCACCTGAGTGCCGAGGTCGAGCCGGATCAGAGGGTCGACCTCGAGCAGGCTCGGACGCGTGATCGCCGGGGGCGGACCCTTGGGGGTACAGGCGGGGAGGAGAGCGATCGAGAGCAGGACGGCGATCGCCGCCGATCGCGGACCGCGTGGCGGGGCGTTGTGGGAAGATGAGCGGTTGGAGTTCGGCATCTGCGCAAGGATGCCACGGCTGGGGGGGGTGTCAAGGAACCCCGGGCCCCCTCCGGGCTGGATCGCCGACCCTCGGATCATCGCTGACCGAGGGCTTGGAGTCGTGCTTTCGACATCGGGTGATCCGGCTGGACGATGAGGGCGCGCTTGTAGTCCGCGATCGCTTCGCTCAGATTCCCGAGGCGTTCGTGGGCAAGCGCACGATTGTGGTATCCGCTCGCTCGGGTGGGATCGATCGCGACCGCCAGGTCGAAGTGGGGAATCGCTTCGCTCGGTCTCTCGAGTCGGATGTAGTTGCGTCCGATTCGATCTTGGAGCACTGCTCGGTCCGGTCGAGCCTCTGCCGCGGTCTTGAGTTCTGCGATCGCGGTGAGGTAGTCGCCGGTTTTTTCGAGAGCTTCCGCGCGGAGGGTGCAGGAGATCGAGTCGACCGCGAGCAACTTGACCTGGTGTCGAATCGGGTCTCGGAGGGCAAGCGTCTCTCCATCGGGATCGCCGGCCGCGAGGCGAGTATTCAGTCTCTCCGCCTCCTCCCGCCGTCCGGCCCGACCGAGGGCCTGGGCGAGGGCAGAGGTCGTGGGGCGGTCCTTGGGGTTCACCTCCGACACGGACTGGAGTTCGCGGATCGCACCGTCCGCGTCGCCGAGGGCGAGGAGCACTTGGCCGAGGCGTCGCCGGGCGACCCATTCATCGGGAGCGATCTCGAGGACCCGGGCGAAGGAGCGACGCGCCTCCTCGTTGCGCCCCTCTCGGAAGTGGAGCTCGCCCAGGCGAAAGTACGACGGCGCGTAGCTCGGTTGCTCCCGGGCGACGCGCTCCAGCTCCACCTGGGCGAGCTGGGGGCGGCCGGTGAGCTCGAGCACGACCCCGAGACAGTATCGAGTGAAGCTCTCGTCGGGGCTGATCGAGAGTGCTCTCTGGTAGCAGACGATCGCCTCATCCTGAAGTTCGTGAGCATCGAGAGTCGAGGCGAGTTTCTCCCAACTCCGAGAATCTGTCGGGTGATCGATGACGTTCTGTCGGGCGATCCGGAACGCCCGCTGTACCGTCGGCTCCATGTCCGGCACGACGTACTCCGGGAGTTCGACCTCGATCAGGCCGAGACGCAGCGCGAGAGAACCGAAACCAACGACGAGCCCGACGACTACACCGACCAGGATGACTCCGGCGCAGAGACCGATCCCAATGCGCCGGGAGCCTCGGCGTGCCGGCAGAGGTGGAGTCTCGGTGTCGAGTGCAGAGGGTCTCAGGGGGGCCGGTCGCTGCTCTCGTGGGGTCAAGGGCGCCACTCCGATGCTGGCCGGTGGCCTGAAGTCGTCCTTGTGGAACGAGCTGGACGAGGACGCCCATGATATCGGCCTCAGAAGGGAGGCCAAGCGCAGATGGGGAGCAGCACCTCGGGGGGGGGGGCCGGGTCTGGATGAGCTCTCCACCGCGCCACCGGCTGGAGCAAGAGAGCACGCACGTGAGAATCGCCTTCCGAGGCCAGGCATGCAGGCTCTCAATAGCGCCGACGGTTGAAGAAGAAGGAAGCAAGAAGAACAGGCCTAGAGAATCGTCTTCCGAGGCTATGTACTGAAAGCTCTCAACCGCGCCAGCGGTTGAAGCAAGAAAAGAGAAGCCCCCCCGCGGAGAGAATCGTCTTCCGAGGCTATGTACTGCAAGCTCTCCACCGCGCCCGCGGTTGAAGCAAAAAAAAAGAAGCCCGCGGGGGGAACCCCCGCGGGCTTCAAACTACTCACCCGGCTCAGCAGCCAGGACCACCCGGAACGAGGGGGCCCCCGATACCGAACAGGAAGAAGAGCTCGTGGATCACGTCCGCGATGTCGATGTTTCCGTCACCGTTGACGTCTGCAGCGTTCGGGCAGACCGGCGCCGAACCACCACCGAACAGGTACGTCGCGGTGTAGATCGGATCCGCCGTATCGACGTTGCAGTCCCCGTTCGTGTCTCCCATGGAGAAGACCGTCACGAGGCCCGACGTGGTAGTCGGAACCGAGACGCCGCAAGCGTTCGCCGTGAGAGTCACGCTGTACGGACCACCGCAGTCGGTGTAGGCGTACGACGGGCTCACGGCGCCAGACGTCCCTCCGGAGGGGTCTCCGAAGGCCCAGCTGTAGGTGATTCCAGCGTCGCCGCCGTCATCGGACGTGTTGAGGAAATTGACCGTCAGGGGCGCGATTCCCGAGACGAGCGGACCGGCGGAGAAACTCGGAGTCGGCGGGTCGCACACCGAGATGTCGAGGGTGCCGTCACCCTGCGCACCGTTCCAACCGCCGACCTGGATGAGGTAGACGTTTCCAGCCGTAACCGGAATCTCGACCGACGAATTGAAATTGGTCGGGCCGCAACCGGGGCTGTCGTCGTTACAGATGATGCCGACGTCCCCCGCGAGCGGGCAGCCCACAGTTCCGTCGTAGACGGTGAGCACGGTGTCGGTGAGAGAACCGATGGTATTACAGGTCTCGATCGTCGCATTCCCGGTGTTCGTGGCCGTGTACTCGAACCACAAATCCCTGCCCATGTTGTTGTCGCAGGCGTTGGGACCGTCACTGATCGCGCCGGTGTTGTCGAAATCGAACGACCCCTCGTTCACCAGGAATGCGTTGCCACAGGTGTCCCCTGGGATCGCAACGGTGATATCGAGGGTTCCGTCCCCCTGCGTGCCGAGCCAACCGCCCACTTGAATGTAGTAGGTCTCGCCGGCGACAACGGGGAGCTCGACCGACGAGTTGAAGCCCGTCGGGCCGCAGGTGTCGTCGGCGCAAATGATCCCACCGTCGCCAGCCGATGGGCAAGCGGCACCGCTGTAGACCGTCAGCACGGTGTCGGTGAGCGATCCCACCGTGTTGCAGGTCTCGATCGTCGCGGATCCCGTCGCACCCACGGTGTAGTGGAACCACACATCGGTGGACATCTGGGGGTCGCAGGTGGTCGGGCCGTCGAGGGTGGCTCCGATGTTGCTATAGCCGAAGGAGCCCTCGCCGACCGCGATCGCGTCGGCGCAGTTGTCATTGACCAGAGAGGGGGTGACGTTGACCGTCAGAGTGCTGTCCCCCTCACCGCCTTGCCAACCGCCGACCTGAACGTAGTAGGTGCCCCCCCCGGTGACCGGAATGTCGAGCGTCGAGCTGAAGTTGGGCGTGACACAGCCATCGTCGTCACAGTCGAGACCGAAGTCGCCCGCCAAGGGGCAGCCCGCCGCGCCGTCGAAAACGGCCAGCACAGTGTCGGTGAGCGTGCCGAGTGCTCCGCAGGTGGCGATCGTCGCGGTACCCGTGGTGCTCGCCGTGTACAGGAACCAGACGTCCCCAGTCATGTTGCTATTGCAATCGATCGGGCCGTCGAGAGTCCCGCCGATATTGTGAAAGTCAAACGAACCCTCGCCGATCGCGAGCGCATTCGCGCAATTATCGTTCGTCGGGGCGAATTCCAGGGTCCAGGTGCCGATGCCCTCGACGCCCGCCGCCGTGGAGAAGGAGCCGACCCGGATCACGAGCGGAACGCCGCCGATGACGGGGGTCGTCGCGAACGACTGCAATGTGGTGCCGCCGAGACCGCTACAGGTGCCGCTGTCGTCGTTGCCGGCCAGGCAGGTCAGAGCCCCGCATGCACCGGTGTAGATCCCGATCTCGGTGTCGCTGCTCCCCGTGTCGAACGTGATCTGCCCGCACGTGTAGGCGGTGAGCTGCCCGTCGTCCGTCGGAGTGTAGGTCCAGAACACATCATTGTTGATCGCACCGTTCGAGCAGCCGGTGCTCTCGACCGAGTTGTTCGAGTTGTGGTTGTCGAAACCGTTCACACCGAGGACCGCCGGCAGGGCGCCGGGACACTCGTCGTTCGCCGGGGGGAGGCACGCCGGGAACGCGGAGCAGTCGACGACGTCGAGGCAGTCGGTCAGGCCGTCGAGGTCGTTGTCGAGTCCATCGTCGCAGATCTCGGGGGCGGGCGTGGAGACGGTCAAATCGCCGGCGGGGCGATAGTCACCCGTCGTCGAGACGACACCGACCCGGATGAGATAGCTCACCCCCGCGGTGAGGCTCGCCGTGCCGGAGAAGGTCGCCGCCGTGATGCAAGTGACCAGCTCTGCGTTCGTCGGACAGAGTCCGCCACCCGGGTTCAGGTATACCGAGGGACGAACGTGGGTCCCGGTGACGAACCCGACATCGAACGTCAGCCCGGTCAGCGCGAGCCCGTGCAGATCGGTCGAGGTCGGGGTGAATTCGTACCAGACGTCGCGGGAGCCGGCACAAGTGAGTGCCGGGAGGGTGTTGGTCGCGCCCGCCGTGGCGAACGCGGCCGGAATGCCCACGGCGATCGAGATCGCGCCCGAGCAATCGTCGTTGATCGGGGGCGGGTAGCAGGTGAGGTCGAACGTGCCGGTGCCAGTCGTGCCCGACCAGCCGGAGACACGGATCAGGTACGGGTTCCCCGCGATGACGGGGAAGTTCAGGGCGCTCAGGAACACCGGGCCATCATCATCATCGCAGCCGAGGCTGGTACCACCGCAGACACCATCGACCGCCTGGACCACCGTGTCCTCGTTCACACCCCCCGCCGGGTAGGAGGTGGTCTCGACCGCCGCGGTGCCGGTGCAGCTGGCGACGAAGGAGTACCACACATCGGGAGCGGCGCTGCCGCAGGGGGCGTTGCCGATCGGTGCCGGTTCGTTCGTCGCGCCGATGGTGTCGAACGGGATGCCGACCCCTTCCGAGATCGGCGTTGCATTCGCACAGTCGTCATTGACCGGCTGTGCGAGCACCGGCGCCGTGCACACCATGAGAGCGCAGATCCACAGAAGCGTTGAAAGTCTCACGAGTTACCTCCTCGCATTTCGACACTCGCGGCGTGTTCACCGCCGCTTCCCACTTACGGATTGCGAAGAACGGAGCGCTCGCACATCGCATCACCTACGACATCGAGCCACGAGACGGAGTCCCACGACTCAGATCGTTTCAAATGCTCAGTTTTCTTCGCGAGCCCATTTCGTGACCCAATAGGGAAACAGCCCCCGGGGGGCGCTGGCCCTTCGAGCAACCGGTCTAATCTACTTATCGCGACGGGTGTGTGCAACGCGCCACCCTCCGGAAATCCCTCGGGAGTCCTGCTGTTGCGGAAGGACGAGGACTCGGGATTTCGAGCAAGAGCCTCGGTCGAGGTGGATGTGGCCCTCACTCGGAGATGGAGTCGCGCCGGGGAGAACCCCAGCATTCTGCCCCCCCACCGCGACTGGATCGGCAGTGCCCGAGGGGGACGAGCCCCCCCCGGCACCACACCGTCTGCACGTTCTTCGACGTCTGTAAGTCCTCAAGGCCCACGAGCAACGGGCTCTCCACCGCGCCAGCGGTTGAAGCAACAATCGGGATAGGGGGGGCCCTCACGGGCGCCCCCCTCCCACACCACCGGGCATGCGGGTCCGCACCACGGCGGTTCGACAGACGTGACCTCAGTACGGAGCCAAGCGCGGAACTCCCAAGCCTCGCAGATACGAGACCGGG
>JAQBGV010000177.1:0-37107 GCA_032128395.1 Planctomycetota bacterium
CCCTCGGGGTGCTCGCCGACCTCGAGCGCACCGCGGTCCCGCAGCAGATCAACCGGGTCGCCCGGCAACGCTCGGTGACCCTCGAGCTCACCCCTGGACAAGGGGAGCCGCTCGACACCGCGATCGCGAAGATCGAGGAGAAGATCGAGGCGCTCCGCGCGAGCGGCGCGATCCCCCCCACCGTCGAGGTGCATCTCTCCGGCTCGGCGAGCAAGCTCGCCGCCGTGAAGCGCGCTCTCCTCGGGGACGGCACCTTCATGGGAATCTTGGGAAGCTCGCTCGCGCTCGCGCTCATCGTCGTCTATCTGCTGATGTGTGTGCTCTTCCAGACCTTCATCGAGCCACTGGTCATCCTCTTCAGCGTGCCGCTCGCGACCCTCGGTGGCTTCGCCGGACTCGCCGCCGTACACCAGTGGAGCCTCGTCGATCCCTATCTCCCGGTGCAGAAACTCGACGTCCTGACGATGCTCGGCTTCGTGATCCTGATCGGCGTCGTGGTGAACAACGCGATCCTGATCGTTCACCAGTCGCTGAACTTCATGGGGCGGAACCGCTCGATCGGCGGCGGAGATGGCGAGTACTCGGTGAAACCCCTCCCCCCGCAGCAGGCGATCGCCGCGGCGGTGCGCACCCGCGTACGCCCGATCTTCATGAGCACGTTGACCTCGATCGGTGGCATGCTCCCCCTCGTCCTGATGCCCGGTTCTGGATCGGAACTGTACCGGGGCCTCGGGAGCGTGGTGATCGGCGGACTCTTGGTCTCGACGGTGTTCACCCTGATCCTGGTGCCACTCCTCCTCAGCTTGTCGATCGACCTGCGCGAGCGGCTGAGCGGGCTCCTCGGTGCGAAGCGAATCCCCGCGGCGGGGGGGGCGGCGCTCCTTCTCGCGGCGCTTCCTCTCTTCTCCGGCTGTGCGGTCGAGCCCCCGGCTCGCGCCGCCGATGAGCGATTCCGATCCCTCGTCGACGAGATCGTCGCGCGCGAGATCGATGGTGCGCACCTTCGTGAGAGTGTTCCCCGCACCCTCGCGGAATCTGCCGCACCCCTCGATCCGGCTCTCGAGTCGCGTCGCGGCGCTCTGGCGGAGATCGGCGGAGATCCCGCGTACTCCGAGCTCGCCGTCGACCTCGGACTCGATCTCGAGGGAAAAGCGACGCATCGGGACACCGTCGGTCTCTCCGAAGCGGTGCGCACCGCGGTCGAGTACGGGCTCGGGGTGCGCCTCGCTCGTCTCGGACCCGAGATCGCCGCCGAGAACCGCACCGAGGCGGAGGCGGACTTCGACCTGGGATTCTTCAGCACCGCCGAGTTCCAGAGAACGGACGAACCGACTCGGGTCGCGGTGATCGGCACGACCGTGCTCGGTCGACCGGAGAACGTCAGTGAAGAGGGGATCGTCACCGTCGGGGTCCGCAAGCGACTCGTGAGCGGGGCGACCGTCACCGCGGAGACGCGGTGGAACCGCTTCCAGAACGAGACCCGCGGGATCGGCTTCCAACCCGACCCCGCCCATGGCACGAGCGTCGCGCTCGGGGTCACGCAACCGCTCCTGCGCGGCCAAGGTTCCGAGGTGACGACCGCGCCGATCGCACTCGCCGAGAACGATCAGCAGCGCGCCCGACAACTGCTGCGCCTCGAGGTGATCGCGCTCACCAGCGCAGTCGAGGAGGCGTATTGGGCGCTCGCTTCCGCCGAGCAGGCGGTGCTCGTCCAGGAACGTCTCCTCGCCCAGGGGGAGGAGGTGCACCACGTCCTCGAGTCGCGGCGCGCATTCGATGCCCGCCCCGCCGAGGTCGCCGACGCCGTGGCGACCGTCGAGGAGCGCCGTGCCACGCTCGTTCAGTTCCGGCGGATTCTCCGCGCTTCGAGCGATCAGCTGAAGTTTCTGCTCAACGACCCCGCGCGGCCTCTCGGGGCCGAATCGATCCTCCGCACCGAGGACGAGCTCCCCGAGGGTAGCTCCTCGTTCGAGGTGAGCCTGCGCGCGGCGATCCTCGGCGCGCTCTCGAACCGCCCCGAGGTCGAAGCAGCCGTCCTCGACATCGACGACGCCGAGCTCCGTGAACGAGTCGCTCGCAACCTGCGCCTCCCCGCCCTCGACCTGGTCGCCGAGGTCGCGATCCTCGGGCTCGATGACAGCTTCTCGGGGGCGTACAACGACTGGACCTCGGAATCGTTCGTCGACGGGCTCATCGGCTTGAGCTTCGAAGTTCCCCTCGGCAATCGTGCCGCGCGCGCCGCAGAGCGTCGGGCGGAACTCGAGCGGACCTCGGCAGAACTGATCCTGAGACGAGTGGTCGAGAACGTGGTGCAGGACGTCAAGGAGGCGCTCCGCGACGTGCGCACCCAGGAGGAACTGGTCGACGCGACGCGAAACCTGCGGATCGCCCAGAGCGAGAACCTGCGCGCCCTGATCGCAGAGGAGGAGACTCGCGCGGCGCTCACCCCGGAATTCCTTGCGCTGAAGTTTCTCCGGCAGAGTCGCCTCGCTTCCGCGCGATTGCAGGAGATGGAGGCTCGCTCGAGCGTCCGCCGGGCGATCGCGCGCTACCGGCGAGCGATCGGGACGCTGCCGCCGGTGTTGGGGACGGAAGTGATCGAAATTGGAGCGGGAGAAGAAGCATCCGAGCGGAAAGAGGAAGAGTGATGGCCGACGGCAATCTCGCCTACGAAATTCGGGTCAATGACGGAGACCCCGTAGTGGCGGGCTCGACCGAACTCGACGTCCTCAGCGCGATGCTGACCCACGTCCGGGAGCGCGGCGGCTGCGATCTATCGGTCGCGGGGCTCGTGGTGAAAGATGACTCCGAGCACGAACATGTCCGTTGGCTCTCGTCCCCGCTCACTTTCGGCGACACGGTGACGATCCGCGTGATCGAGAGCGACGACTGCGATCCCCCCATCGCCCGGGAGAAGATCGATCCATCTCGGCCGCGGAGGAGCGAGGAACAAGCTGGCTAGAACCCGAGCGCCGCGCGAATCGCTTCAGCAATGACGATCTGCCCTTGGAAGAGAGCTCGGTCGTGGACGGGTCGGACATCGCCGTGTGAGGCAAGCCTCCCGATCCCTATGCACGCCAGTCGTCGAGCATCGCCGCGACGTCATTGGTCTCGATCGGGAGCGGCAGCATCTCCGCCGGGGTCCCATCGAGGCGTGGATGGGGTGCGGGGAAACGCACCGGACGACCATTGACCTCGTGCGTCTCGAAAGAGCCGCGGGCGATCGCGTGCGGGTCTGCGGCGAGGTCCGCGACGGTGTTCACCTTCGAGACCGGCACGGCGGCGGCGGCGAGTCCATCGACTACCGCGTCGGCGCTCCGCTCCAAACACCAATCGGAGATCGCGGCATCGATCTCGCCGACCCGCAAGAGGCGCTGGTCGTTCGTCTTCAGGGTCGGATCCGCCGCCAGATCGTCACGACCGACCGTGTCCATCAATCGACGGAAGATCGAGTCTCCGTTCGCGCCGATCGCGACGACCGCCCCGTCCGAAGTGCGGTACGCGTTCGTCCCCGCGACCCCCGATAGCGTTGTCCCCGAAGGACCGCGGGGGGGCGCCCCGAGATCGAGTTCAGGGAGCGTCGCTTCGAGGAGCGCGAACACCGACTCGAAGATCGACGCATCGACCGTCTGACCGACTCCGTCGCGATCGCGCGCACGCAGCGCGAGGAGCGCTCCGATCGCGCCCTGCCACCCCGCGATCGTGTCTCCGATGCTGAGGTTCTGCCTGACCGGCATCTCGCCGGGGTGTCCGGTCAGATGCCGCAACCCGCCGAATGCCTCGCAGACCGAAGCAAAGCCGGGGCGATCGCGATAGGGGCCGGTCTGGCCGTACCCGGAGATGCGCACGACGACGAGGGCGGGCTTCTCCTCCCTGAGCTCTTCGGGATCGAGGCCGAACCGCTCGAGCGTACCAGGCCGGAAATTCTCGACGAGAACGTCGGCGGCCAGGGCGAACCGTCGCGCGGTGGCGAGGTCGTCGGGGTGGCGCAGGTCGAGAGTAATGCATCGTTTTCCACGCGAGAGGGTGGTCCACCACGGGGAGTCCCCATCGCCGACGGTCCGCCAACGGCGGAGCGGGTCCCCCCCCGGAGGTTCGACTTTCACCACGTCCGCCCCGAACGAAGCGAGCAAGGCACCGCAGCTCGGGCCGGCGATCAGTTGTCCGAGTTCGAGGACTCGGATGCCGGCGAGGGGGGCGGGACGCGGGGCAGGGGTCGGTGAGGGATCGGAGGACATCGCACTCCTGGGGTGCCGTGGGTCGGCGAGAGTGTCGACGAAGCCGCGGATAGAAGCCAGTGCGCGATTCCCATCCCGCTCGGGTGCATCTACGATGGATGCTGCGTCCCCTACAGTCCCGGGAAGAAGATGGGACAGGCACCGCGTTGCGGAGCCCGCCCCCGGAGGATCCATGTTCGATCGCGCACTCCCCCTCGCGGCACTCCTCACCCTCACCTCCCCCCTCCTTGCGGAGAACCGGATGCCCAATTCCGATGAATGGCCCAGCACCCGACCCGAGCGCACCGAGAACGCCGAGACCTCGACCCTCGATGATGTGACCGCCTTCCTCGACGCCCTCGTCGCCGGCGGTGCGCCGATCCGCCTCGAAACGCTCGGCACCTCGCCGAAGGGTCGGTCGATCCCTCTGGTCGTGTGCGCCCGCCCGATGGTGACCGACGGCGACGCCGCGCGCGCGAGCGGCCGGATCGTCGTGTACCTGCAGGCGAACATTCACGGCGGCGAGGTCGAAGGGAAGGAGGCGGTGCAACAGCTGCTGCGCGAGATCGCGATGGGAGAGCACGCCCCGTGGCTCGAGCGCTGCGTCTTCATCGTCACCCCGATCTACAACGTCGATGGCAACGAGGAGTGGGGAGAGGGGCTGAAGAACCGTGGCCATCAGAATGGCCCCGTCCGCATCGGCCAACGGCCGAACGGAGACGACCTAGACCTGAACCGCGACTGCGTGAAGGCCGAGTCCCCCGAGATGTGCGCGGCGCTGACCAAGATCTACCGGCGCTTCGACCCCCACGTCGTCCTCGACCTGCACACGACGAACGGAACCCGCCACGGCTACACGCTGACCTACGCCCCGCCACTGCATCCCAACACCGACCCGGGGGTCCTCGCGATCGCGCGGGACACGCTGCTCCCGAGAGTCCGCGCAAAAATGCTCGCGGCGTACGGCGAGGGGACGAACGACTACGGCAACGTCGAGGGCAAGGGCGAAGATCACGGCTGGCGCACTTTCAGCCCCCTCGGACGCTACGTGACGAACTACGTCGGTCTAAGGAATCGGATCGCCGTTCTCTCGGAAGCGACGAGCTTTCTCCCTCTCGGGACGCGCATCGACTCGACCCGCAGGTTCGCCGCCCTCGTCATCGATTTCGCGACCGAGCACGCCGGGGAGATCGCCGAATCGTGTCGGGAGGCGGACCGTCGCGCGACCCGCGGCGAGATCGCGGCGTTCGGGACCAGCTTTGCACAAGAGAGTCGCGGCGATGAGGCGGTTCCCATCGAGAGTGAGGGCGAGAAGCGGCCGCCGCACGAGTCGACGGGTGCGCTGGTCGAAGTGACGCTCCCGATCTTCGATCGATTCCGGAGCGAAACGACCCGCGCGCTCCCCCGCGCCTACTGGCTCCCCGCGGCGGAAGCGCGGACGATCGCGCTCCTGCGCCGTCATGGGGTCGAGGTCGAGCCGTGCCGCGTCGATGGGGTGCTCGCAGTCGAAGAATTCCGCATCGCGGAGTTCCGGCGCTCGGAGAGTGCCTTCCAAGGACATCGCCAGGTCCGCCTCGGGGGGGAGTGGACGACCGCCGAGCTGCCGGCGACGACCGCGAGCTCCGGCTACCGGGTCTCGACCGGGCAACCACTCGCACGGCTCATCTTCGAGATCCTGGAACCGGATCTCGAAGACAGCGCGGTCGCATGGGAGATCACCGACGCCTCCCTCGAAGAGGGTGGAGTCGCAGCCGTTCGACGAATCCCCTGATCGTTCGCTCTCGAGGTGTCGCCGGAAGCCTCTTGCCGTAGGATGTCCTCTGTGACAATGCACCCCAGAGGGCACCCCGCCCTGATGAGGACAGATGCCCGACCGACCGAAGACTCTCGGTGCCCTCAGAAAGAGCGGTGCGCGCGCTGAGGGGGTCCGCGATGAGATTCGCCGCAACCTGATCGAGAGGCTCCGCGCCGGGGAGCCGCTGTTCGCGGGAATCATCGGATACGACCAGACCGTGATCCCGCAGATCGTCAACGCGCTGCTTTCGCGCCACGACATCCTGCTCCTCGGTCTGCGCGGTCAGGCGAAGACGCGGATCGCGCGCGGCGTCGCCGAGCTGCTCGATGAGGTGACCCCGATCATCCCCGGCTGCCCGCTGCGCTCCCATCCCCTCGCCCCACAAGGGGTGTTCGCCGAGAGAGCGGTCGGAGAACGGGGAGACGACCTCGAGATCGAATGGCTTCCCCGGGAGCAGAGATACGGCGAGAAGCTCGCCACCCCCGACGTCAGCATGGCGGACCTGATCGGGGACATCGATCCACTCAAGGCCGCGAACGAAGGACTCGACCTCTCGAACGAAGAGGTGATCCACTTCGGAATCGTGCCACGGACGAATCGAGGGATTTTCACGATCAACGAGCTTCCGGACCTCGCGCCGCGGATCCAGGTCGGACTCCTGAACATCCTCGAGGAGCAGGACATTCAGATCCGCGGATTCCCGCTTCGGATCCCTCTCGACCTGCTCTTCGTCTTCACCGCGAACCCCGAGGACTACACCAATCGCGGGAGCATCATCACCCCGCTCAAGGACCGGATCGCCTCGCAAATCCACACCCACTACCCGCAAGACCTCGCGTCGGCTCATGCGATCACCAACCAGGAGGCGTGGCTCGAGCGCGAGGGTGACCTCCCACCGGTGCGCATCCCCGCCTTCGTCGCCGACATCGTCGAGGCGATCGCCTTCGAGGGACGCGATTCGGAGTACATCGATCAGACTTCGGGGGTGTCCGCGCGCCTGTCGATCGCCGCCCGCGAGCTCCTCGTCAGCCAGGTCGAGCGGCGTGTTCTCCAAAACGATGGCGACGACCCCGTCCCACGCATCGTCGACCTGGGACAGATCGCCTCCGCGATCGTCGGCAAGGTCGAGCTGGTCTACGAGGGGGAGCAGGAGGGCGCGGTGCAGGTCGCCAGGCACCTGATCGGCCGCGCCTGTCAGCGGATCTTCGACACCCACTTCCCCGATATCATCGACGAGGGTTCCGACGACGGGAAGGGTCACTCCAAGGCGGATCGTTATCGCGCAGTGCTCGACTGGTTCTCGTCGAAGAATCGTCTCGAGCTCTCCGACTCGATGACCGACGAGGAGTACCTCGCGACCCTCAGCGCGGTCCCCGGCCTCGACCAGGTCGCCCGCGGCTTCCTCCCCGAAGCGTTCGCCGAAGCCCCCGGCCCCGCGATGGAGCTCGTGCTCGAAGGGCTGCACCAACATTCGATGCTCGCGAAGGAAGATGTCCACCGCGGCGCAGCCTACTCCGACATGATGGGGATCCTGATGCGCGGACTGCGGTGAGCAGCGCATGACTTGGATCCGTTACCTCGACTGGCAGAAGGGGCAGGAGCAGTTCCTCGATCGCCGGAGGGCGCTCCGCCGGATCTTCTCGTGGCTCCTCATCGAGAACGATGGCGACGTCGAGGCGGCCCTCGATCAGCTCGAGCGGATCGATGAACGCTATGGGCTCACCGGCGATGGCTACGGGATGGACGAGTTCCGCCGCGAGCTCGAGAGAGAGCGCCTGATCGCGGGCCCCGATGGGAGCCGCCAACTCACCCCGCGCGGCGAGCGATTCATCCGAGCCGACTCCCTCGACCAGATCTTCGGTGCGCTCGGGCGTGCACCCGGCGGAGATCACGCGATCCCCATCGCCGGCGAGACCGGTGAGGCGCTCTCCGAAACCCGCCCCTACGAGTTCGGGGACGATGTTCACGACATCGACTTCAGACGCAGCATGCAGAACTCGCTCCGCAGGAATCCCCACGGCGGTTTCCCCCTCCGCGAGGAGGACCTCGAGGTCCAGGAGCGCGAACGGTTCGTCTCCGCCGCGACGGTGCTGATGCTCGACATCAGTCACAGCATGATCCTCTATGGCGAGGACCGGATCACGCCCGCGAAGCGGGTCGCGCTCGCCCTCGTCGAGCTGATCCGCACGCGCTACCCGAAGGATGCGCTCCACCTGGTGCTCTTCGGCGATGACGCCCGCGAGGTTCCGCTTCGCGAACTACCCTACTCTGGAGTCGGCCCTTACCACACGAACACCCACGCCGGCCTGAAGCTCGCGCGGCACATCCTGATGCGGAAGAAACACTCGAACCGTCAGATTTTCATGATCACAGACGGCAAGCCCACGGCGATCTCCGAGCGCAACGAGCTCTACCTGAACCCGTTCGGACTCGATCGGAAGATCGTCCGCAGAACCTTGAACGAGGCGGCGGAGTGCCGGAGGTACGGGATCCCGATCACCACCTTCATGCTGGCGCGCGACCCGATGTTGGTCGACTTCGTGAAGCAGCTCACCGAGGTGAATCACGGCCGCGCATACTTCTCGAGCCTGAGCGACCTGGAGCAGAAGGTGTTCGTGGACTTCATCAAGAACCGGACGCGGAAGGTGCGGTAGTGCCCTGAGTCAGAAGTTCGCGTCACTTCTCCCTCGGGTCTCGGTCGAGGGTGCCGATCACGCCGAACGCCCGCGCGCGCGAGAGCGTCCAGGCGACCGAAGGGCGTTCGACCTCACGCAACCGGGCGAAGTGACGGCGAAACCGCTCGCGTTCCTCCTCGGGGATGCGATCCCAGCGCGCGACGATCGCGGGGACCGCGTCGACCCCGAGGGTGCGCAGGTACTCGAAATCGACCTCTCGATCCCCCACCGTCCGGTCGAGATGGGAGGCGACGATCACCGCTTCCGGTGAGATCGCGTGCAAGGCGCCGCCGAGTGTGAGAGCGACCAAGAGCGCGCCCGCGGTGAATCGACGCGGGTCACCGAGGAGTGCGGTCGCGCCGAACCAGGGGAGGGCGATGGCGGTGAACAGAAGGAACACCGAGGCGAACAGGCGCAGTTCGGTCCAGCCGAAGCGCTCGACGTAGAGCGACATCCTCCACACCGCTGAGGTCAGGATCGCACCGACGAGTGCGAGCAGGGTCAACGCGAGAACGGTGAACGCGCTGCGAGCTCCGGGAGGAGCCCACCGCAGGCAGGAGTCGGCGATCAGCAGTGCGAGGAGCGCCAAGCCCCCGACCGCGACCAGTTCGAAGAAGCCGCGCCGCGCGATCTCTGCGACCGTCCCCCCCGTGGGTTGCTCTCCGGGGAAGAAGTACCCCACCTGCACCGCGACGAATCCGGTGAACAAGAGCAGCAACGTCGCGAGGGGGATCAGCACCGTCGTGGGAGCGAGTTGAACCGGGTCGGGCGCAGGGAACGGCGACCGTTCGCCGAGGGGTCGGTCGAACCAGCCGTGGAGCCAACCGCCGGAGAGCCACGCGACCACCAGCGTCACGATGATCCGCACGAACAGCCAGCGCGGCTCGACCACCTGGCCCACCCAGTCGTCGAAGACCGCATCCGCCGACCGAAGCAGTGACCCGAAGAGAAGCGCGAGCACCCCCGCGATCGCGACTCCGGCGAGGATCGGCCCGGCGGAGGTGTGGTCTGGTTCATCTTCCCGTCTGGTCGGGAGTGCGAGGCGGCGCAGGAGCAGATGGCCCCATCCCATGACGAGGAGCACCGCCGACTCGAGAACGGCGTGGAGGAGCACGACGGGGCGCAGGGTCCCGAGCTGAGCACATGCCGGGCGCAGGAGCGGGAGGGAGAGGAGCACGAGGATCGCTGCGACATCGAAGAGCCGAAGCGCAAAGCTCTCGGTCAGGGTGAATCCGACGGAGAAAGTGCCGGCGGCGACGAATCCCCACCGCCGGACCGGGTCGTCGTCGGGGCGCGCACGGTGCCAGCCGATCGCTCCGACCAGTGCGAGGGCCACGAGCACGACGGTGATGTTGATCCCCCACGGCCCGTCGATCGCGAGCAGCGAGCCGAGCACCCCGAAGAGGAATGCGAGAGAGAGGCAGTCCGGAGTCGTCCTCTCGAGCGGAAGCTCCTTTTCGATCGGTTCCTCCGCGGTCGCGGTGAAGATCATCCGCTCCATTGCAGTCCCTTCGGGTCGGCGGCGCTGGGTCTTCGGCGGTTCTGACTTTGTTTTGCAAAGTCTAACGCCGAACAGGAACTCGACGACGCGGAGACGGACGCGCCTCAGCGGCGTTTCCGCACCGTCGCGATCAGACTCTCCATGTGATCGAGGTAGACCTCGAGGGCGCGACGGCCTCGGGCGGTGATGGCGTACTCGGTGCGCGACGCGGGGCCACTCCCGCTCTTCAGGGACCGGACCAGTCCCCCCTCCTCGAGGCGGCGCGCGTGCACGCTCAGGTTGCCGTCGGTCGCTCCGAGCAGCTCCTTCAACTCGACGAAGCCGAGCCGCGGTTCGACGGCGAGCGCGCTCAGCATCGCGAGGCGCATCCGCTCGTGGATGAGCGGGTCCAAGGCGGCGCCACTCCTTCCCTTCCCCGCCACCGCGCGGAGCGTCTCCGGAATGCGACGTGCGGGATCAGCCACCGTAGCGCCTCCAGATCCAGATTCCGAAGCCGAGGTGGAGCCCGCCGAATCCGACCGACAGAAGTACTGCTCCCCAGGTGGGGAGGACGAGTGCCATCAGACCGACGACCGCGAACGACCCTCCGAGAACGCGAACCACCGGCACCGAGGTCGCACCTCCGGAGATGAGTGCCACACCGTAGAGGAGGAGCCAGATCCCGGGGATCAGACCGGAAACGACGACCCCGTCCCCGTGGAGAACGAGAGCTGCGGTGAGGACCGCCGCGGCGGCGAGCGGTGGTACGAGACCGATGGCGAAGCGCCGACCCGCCCCGGAACGGAGGCTCTGTCCGAAAGTGCGAGCCTTGCGGTCGAGCTCGAAGACCCCACCGATCGCACCCACCGTTCCGACCGAGAGCCATACCGCCCACCAACCTGCCGGCGTCGCGGTGCGGCGGGCGAGCTCTCCGCCGAGCAGAGCGAGCAGTCCCAACCCGACCACCGCCCGACCGGAGAGGTGGGTGAAGACGCCGCTGCGCGCCATGGTGTCGCGGATCAGGCGCAGGTCCGCCTGGGCACGCTCTGGAAGCGAGAGCACCCGCGCGTGCGGGGGGTCGACCGGTCGGTCGCGGGAGGGGAGGCTTGCCATGGCGAGCTTTGTATCGCAAAGCTCCGGGGCCGTCCAGGCACTCCTTCGTGCCTGACCCGCTCTCCGGCACGCCGACTGGCCGGGTGCAGCCGGGCACCGGAGTTCGAGCTTTCCCATCTGGCTCGTTCCAACCACCCTCATCACGAGCCCCGATGGTGCTCCCACTCCGAACGAGCGGGGTCACCCCCACGAGGGTGTCTCCCAGATACACATCCCATGAGCTCCGAGACTACGATTCGAGTGACATTCCCCCGATGCTATCGACCAGGAGGACCCGCGGCAGACTGCCGGCGATCTGCTCCATCGCGTGGAACCACGCGACTTCGGCTCCTTCCGCCGGGGCCTCGAAGCCGAGGAACGTGATCGCCGCATGCTTCGAGGTCTCCTGGATCGTGCTCAGCGGATCGGTGCTGACCACCACTTCTGCGAGCGCGTGGATGCGCGCCTGGTCGATCAACCGGGCGAGGTGCTCCCGCACTTCATCGCGCCCCGCTTCGTTCTCGATCACTCGCAGCAGCCGGATCGGACGCGTGCGCCAATCTTGGTTCTGTTTCAGCAGGTGGGCGAGGAGGAGCATCAGCTCGCCGTTCTTCTGTCCCCGCCACCAGACGTCGATCGTCCCCGGCGGCGCTTCCCACGGATCCGCCTCGCCGTCGAACCGGAGCACCACGATGCTCCGGCCGAGGCGGTCGATCGTGCGCAGGGTCGCGCCGAACGCCTCGACCCGTTCCGGGTCTCCCGGCCAACCGAGGAGCACCGTGTTCGGGCGGAGCGATCCGAGACCGTGGCACTGGATCAACGACTCGATCCCGGTCGACAGGTCAGGGGAGACCACCACCGCGGGGAACCCCTCGATCTCGCGCTCCTTGATCATCGCCTGGAGGATACGCTCCTGTTTCTCGCGCCGCTCCATGCGGTCCCCCGCCCCTGTGACGATCACCTGACCGAGGGACAGGATCCCGTGGCCGGTCGTCAGGCGGTGCCCGAAGACCGCGAGGTTCGGTCGGCTCCAACCGCGACCGCTGAGGGCGAGGATGATCGGCCGCCAGTTCTTCGGGTGGTGCAGTTCGTTCTCGAGGCGCAGGAGGTTCTTCCGCGCACGTTCGAACAGGAGCCCGCTCTGCAGGTTCCCCCACCGCGCTTCCACTTCCGACCGGCCGATCAGGTAGTGGAGGAGCGCGATCACCACGATCGAAATCGTCGCCCACACCCAATCGATGAGCACCATCACCCCCACGCAGCCGATCGCGCCGGCGAGCGAGGTCACCCAGTGACAGTACTGGAAGCGGGGTCGGTAGCTGGGGTTCTTGGTGATCGCCTCGTAGAAGGTCGCGATGTTCAGGAGGCCGTAGGTGATCAGGAAGAACATCGTGATCAGGGGTGCGAGGGTGTCGAGGTCGGCGAGCAGGATGCACGCTTGCGCGATGAGGAAGGTCATCACGACCGCGCGCCGCGGCTCGCGGCTCGCTCCGCTCCCTTTCCCGAAGAATCCGAGCCCACGGAAGATGTCGTCGCGGGCGAGCGCCTGGAGTATCCGCGGCGATCCCATCATGCTGCCGAGGGCCGATGACAGGGTTGCAGCGAACACCCCGGCGGTGATCAGGGCCGGCCAGACGGCGATCCCCGCGATCGCTTGATTGTCCTGGATCAGGACCTCGTGCGGACGCGAGCCGGCGATCAGGAACGCCATGCCGACATACACGACCGTGGTCACCCCGACCGCGAGCAGGGTCCCGAGCGGAATCGAGCGCGCCGGGTCGCGCAGGTCCCCCGACATGTTCGTCCCGGCCATGATCCCGGTCACCGCAGGGAAGAAGAGAGCGAACATTGTGAAGAGACTCTGACCCTCGACGTAGTGCGGAATCCGGTTCTCGAACACCTGGGCAACCTCGAACTCGCCGATCGCACCGATGAAGAAGGAGATCAGCGAGAGCGCGAGGATTCCGAGGATCCCGTACTGCACCTTGATCGTCCAGCCGGCCCCGATGAACACGCAGATGAAGACGGCGACGTTGGTCAGCGTCGCCGCGGGAACGAGCGCGACCCCCGGAGCCACCGCCTTGAGCGCCTCCGCGAACCCGATCACGTACATCGCGACCGAGATCGCCTGGGCGACGAAGAAAACCAACCCGATCGCTCCCCCGAACTCGACCCCTAGACTGCGGCTGATCAGGTAGTAGGCCCCGCCCCCCTTGACCCGCGTGTTGGTGGCGATGGCGGAGAGGGAGAGCGTAGTGAGGACGGTGATCACCTTGGCGGCGGCGATGATCAAGAGCGCTCGGAAGAGCCCCGCCTGCCCGACCACCGAACCGAACCGCAGGAACATGATCACGCCGAGGATCGTCAGCGTGCACGGGGTGAAGACCCCACCGAAGGTCCCGAACCCGGGAGCCTGCTCGCGGGCCGTTTCCGTATCCCGAACCGGCTTCCCCGGCCGGGTCGGCTTGGTCTCCTGGTCCCCTACGACTGCATTCGCCACTGCGTGCGTCTCCCCCGCCCGGCCCCGCGCCGGGACGGAAGAAGGATAGCCGGTCCCAGCGGGGATGGTGAGGAGAGCCCCAAGATCCGCCGAGAGCTTCAGGGGACGGAGAGCTTGACGAGAATGTCCTCCGCGTACCCCTTGCCGCCGAGACGAGCATCCGAACCGAGGCTCCCGAATATCACTTCCTCGCCGGACAACGAGTAGTAGTACTCGTTGGCCTGGCTCGGACACGCAGGATCCTTGAGCGAGTGCACCCCCTGCATGTAACTCTGGGCTCCGACTCGGGGCGGCGTGATCAGCTCGTAGAGATGTGCGGGCCAGCGACCGTGGTCTTCGCAGAACCCTTGCAGAGCTGCGGTCAGTTCCTCGACACCGACGGTCGCCTCGCGCCGCCGAGTCGCCAGCCGGCGCTTCGGCTCCGAGAAGCCCCATTGCTGAAGGGTGATGACGCCGAGGATCATGACCAAGACGCCGAGCAGGATCGTGGTCCGCGCGCTCCCTCGGCAGCGAGGGTCACGGGCGCAGCTCATAGCAGCTCGAGTTTCTCGACCAACTGGACGAGCGAAGTCACTCGTGGACCCGCGAAATCGGTGTGCCGATTCTTGCGATCCATCAGCACCGCTGGGATCCCGACCCCTTCCGCCCCCGCGACGTCCCAGATCGGCTCATCCCCGACGAAGCAGGTCTCATGGGGTTCTACCCCGAGCCGGTCGAGCGCCTGGCGGAAGATCACCGGCGATGGCTTGCGGAACCCGACATCGACGCAGAACACGGTGAAGTCGATGAAGGGTTCGATCTCGTGTCGGGTGAGCTCGTCCCGCCACAACTCGCTCGGCACCCCCCACGGCAGGTTCGAGACGATACCGATTCGGTACCCCGCCTCGCGCAGTCGCACGAGCGTCGGGATCGTGTCGGGATAGACGGTCGCCGGGGCCGTCATCGGACCGACGAACTCGCACGCGGCACGCCAGTAGCTCTCCTTCGACACCTCGGCGAGACCCAGTTCGAAGACCGCCTCGAAGCGATCCTCGAGGTGGCGGATCGTCAGGTCGCCCGGGTCGGTGCTCTCCCCCGGAGCACGCTCTAGCACCTCCTCGACCGAGAGATGGTCATAGCCGTCCGCGACCAGCGCGGCGTGCGCAGCGCGGATCGCCGCACCGAGGATGCCGGGGAAGTCCTCGCGCTCGTAGTACGAGACGAGGGTATTGCCCAGGTCGAAGAGGATCGTGGTCACGGCGACGTCCCGCCGACCTTGTGGGAGGAGCGGCGCTTCTGCATGTCAGCGATTCTCCCCGCTATCGCGGTCGACCACGAGGTGCTGGTCGATCGCGACGCCGTCTCGACGCTGCCGGTGGCCGTCGGGCCAGGTGATTTCGAGGTCCACGGTCGTCACCGCTCCCAGGCCCCCGAAGTGGGCGGCAGAGGCGGAGGCCGAGATGAAGCTGCCGCCGGAGTGAACAAAGCGCCGGACTAGGGCAGCGCCCGCGGTCACCTCCACCTTGCTCCCGAAGGCGTTCCCCACCAGCTCGACGATCAGCCAACCGGCCGCCTTGCAGTCGTTACGCAGCAAGCGGACGCGGCCGCCCAGCTCGGTGACGACGACGTCGATGTCTCCGTCCCCGTCGAGATCGCCGAACGCCGCACCCCGGTCGCAGTGGAGCTCATCCAGCCACGGCCCCGCCTCCACGCTCTCCACGCGGGAGAATCCGGCGTCCTCTCGGCGGTAGAGAAGGGCCGGCTCCCGGAGGGTTGAATCCATCGACTCGATCGAGGCATTCGGATAGACGTGACCGTTGAAGATCAGCAGATCCTCGTCGCCATCGTGGTCGAAGTCGTGGAACTCGGCGGCCCAACCGACGTAGGGGAAGCTCAGCATGCCGAGACCGTACCGGCGGGTCTCGTCGTCGAAGAAGCGACCCTCATGGTTGACGTGGAGAGTGTTCGTATCGTTCGAGAAGTTCGTGGTGAAGAGATCCGGAAAGCCGTTGCCGCTGACGTCAGCGATGGCGATCCCCATCGTCGACTGTTCCGATCCGTCGACATTGAACGCGATGCCGGTGGCGACGCCTCGCTCCACGAACTTCAGATCTCCCTGGTTCACCCAGAGGAAGTTCGGCGTCGAGTCGTTGCCCACGTAGATGTCAGGCCGGCCATCCCCCGTGAAGTCCAGGATCACCGTCCCGAGACCGTACGCCGGAGTCGCTTCTCGGAGCCCCGCCTGCTCGCTGATGTCCCGGAACCGCCCCCCGCCGAGATTCTCGTAGAGCAGGTCGTGCTCGGGTGGTAGTCCGTGCGGCCCGCGGAAGACGGGAGCTCCTTTGAACCACGAAGGTCCGGGAGGGTGGGCGATGTCGAAGTCGAGGTAGTTCGCGACGTGAAGATCGAGGTCGCCGTCGCCATCGAGATCGCCGAAGGCCGCCGCGGCGCTCCACACCGACCCGCCACCGACCCCCGCGCTCTCGGTGATCTCCTCGAACCGACCGTCGCCGGTGTTCCGAAGAAGTGCATTCGGTCCGTAGCAGGTGATGTAGATGTCGTCGTGCCCATCGGAATCGATGTCCCCAACCGCGACGCCGATCCCCCACCGGTCGAACCGGAGTCCCGCCGACTCCGTCGCGTCGCGGAACTGCAGACTGCCCAGGTTCTCGAACAATCGGCATCCCGGCCCCCGCACCGGCACCTCCAGAGTGGCGCCATTGGGCACGAACACATCGAGGTCTCCATCGTCGTCGAAGTCGATGAGCCCCACGCCACCCCCCTTGACCTCGAGGATCTGGCGCGCCGGGGTCTTCCCCGAAGTGGTCACGAAGTCGATCCCGGACGCGACGGCGACCTCGGTGAAGTGGATCGACGATGCGGTCGGGAGATCGACTCTCGCGGGACCACCGTCACAACTCACGCAGAGCACGACGACCCCAGCCGCCCGGGAGAGCCGACTCGCAGTGAAGTTCATCCTCCATCTCGTTCCCGTGCTCGGATGACCGCGTCGCGGGACGACTCGTAGTGCAAGAGCGCCCGGTCGGCGAGCTCCTCCTCGCCCAGGCGGCGATAGACCAGGCTCAGGGTGTAGAACGCGCTGATGTTGCGGGGCGCGATCTGCGTCGAGAGGAGGAGATGGTCCCGGGCGCTCTCGTACTCCTCCTTTGCGAAGTACACGTCGGCGAGGCGGGCGTGGCACCGGGCGAGGCCTGGCTCGCTCCCGCGAAATTTCTGCGGATTTCGCTGCCGTCGCTGCTCGTAGCGATCGATCGCGTTCCGGAATGCGCTCTCCCCGTCCTCGACGCGGCGCTCCTCGAGTGCGACGAGCCCCAGTCCGTAGTGGGCATCGGGAAGTTCGGGATCGGCGGCGATGTGTCGCTCGTACTCGCGGCGTGCTCCCACCATGTCCCCCAGCATGTAGAGGCACCGCCCGAAGTACTGGTGCACGACGAAGTAGTCCGGGGAGAGTTCGAGGGTCTGCTCGAAGTACGGCTTCGCCTTGCCGAAGTTGTCCGTCTGGTAATGCGTCAAGCCGATGAAGAACGCCGCGCGACCATCTCCGGGGTGACGGGCGAGGTAGCGCTCGGCGAGATCGCGGGCGGTCTCGAGGCGCTGCTGACCGATGGCGCCGACCACTTCCTGCAGTTCGGGGGGGAGCGGTTCCGGCCGCCGGGCCGGACCGGGAGGAGGGGCATCCCCGGATCGGGTCGCGGACTCTCGACCGCAGCCGAAGAGGATGCCCACCGAGAGAACGGCGAGGATCACGGAGTCCGGGATACGCCCCCGAACCGAATGGTGCGACATCGACACCCCCCTCGGACTCGGTCATTGAACCGCTCGTCTTGGGTCAGCTGGCGGACGTGCTCATCGGGTGCGGACGACCCATCGCAGATCGGGTCCCGCTCGACCCTCCACTCCATCGGCGCGCCCCTGGTCCTCCCGGGCCGATCCGATGGGGGTCGCCAGCGCTCAGCTAGTGCGCAGCGGCCGCCCCGGACCCGATCGGAGGCGGGGACCCCGCGGCGGCATGTAGTCCTCCTTCCGGATCCCGTAGCCGCGCAGGCGCTCGAAGAGCGATCGCGGGGTGATCCCTGCGATCTCGGCCGCTTCGCCGATGCGGCCGTGGGTCTTCTCGAGGAGCGATCCGAGATATCCCCTCTCGAATCGTTCCAGGGCGATTCGCCGCGCCTCGGGGAGCGGCAACGCGAACTCGGTCGGGATCTCCGATTCACCCGCGCGCGAGGCGGTGGCTCGTGGTTCGGGGTTCGAGAGGGGAAGATCCCCGGGGGAGATTCGCACGTCGGAGAGGAGCATCGCTCGCTCGATCACGTTGATCAGCTCACGGACGTTGCCGGGCCAAGGGTAGTCGATGATCAGCTGCAATGCCTCCGGGTCGATGCTGACGACGGTGGTCGCGAAGCGCCTCTGGAAGTGGCCGATGTAACCCTCGACCAGGGCGGGGATGTCCTCGCGGCGTTCTCTCAAGGGGGGAATCTCGAGCTGGACCACCCCGAGGCGGTAGAAGAGGTCGCGGCGAAACCGCCCGATCTCGATCTCCGCCTCGAGGTTGCGGTTCGTCGACGCCATCACGCGCACGTCGATCGAGATCGGAGTCTCCCCTCCGACTCGATAGACCTCGCGGTCCTGGATCACCCGGAGGAGTTTCACCTGCAGGTGTTGCGGCATCTCGCCGATCTCGTCGAGGAGGACCGTCCCGCGGTGCGCCAGTTCGAACCAACCGCGGCGCGCGCGGGAGGCACCGGTGAACGCTCCCTCTTGGTGACCGAAGAGCTCGCTCTCGAGGAGGGTCTCGGCGATCGCGCCGCAGTTCACGGCGACGAAGGGGCCCCCCGCGCGCGGGCTCTCGGCGTGGATCGCCCGAGCCAGGTGCTCCTTCCCCACACCGGTCTCTCCGGTGATCAACAGGGTCGAGTCGCTCGACGCCACGCGACGGACCGTGGCGAGGAATGCACGCATGGCGGAGCTCTCGGAGATGAAATCATCGAGTCGCGGTTGCGACTCCGAGGCCCCCGCCCGAGCCGCCCTCGTCGCTCGACCGCGGAGTCGATCGAGCGCACCTTCGAGCGCACCGATGAGCAGGTCCTCTGGGAGATGGGCGAACACGGAAGCGACCGCGCCAGCGGCGAGGAGCCTGGCGGAAGCACCGGGATCTTCGTCCTCGGTGACCACGATCACCTCGGGCGCTTCGGGGAGGGAATGGAGTGTGGCAAGAGATCGGTCGATCGGATCCGGAATCACGCTTCCGTCGATGACGAAGAGTTCGCCGCTCCGCCGCACCAACGACTCCCACGTAGTTTCGCGGGCGGAGCGGCGTGAGGATTCGACCAGCAGGTCGCGCGAAGAGAGGGCCACCCGGAGTCGCTTCCTCAGGCTTTCGTTCGCGATGGAGAGGACCGCCCGCAGGAGCATTCGACCCCTCTCTTCCCCGATGTCCCGGACGAGGATGAATCTCGATCAGAGGCATCGATTCCGATCGGATGATAGAACGCCGATGTTTCGGAGTCTATCGATCTCATCGCGAGGTTCACCGGCAGACTGGGCGTTGGATCGTCGTTCCAAAGTCGAGCTGCCGTCGTTGGATCGGACGATTCCAAAACTGCTGATCGGGGTTGGCGGATCGTGTGCGAATCGCCCCCCGGAGTCGAGAGGCTCCTAGGAAAGGAGGGCACCAATGCCCCCAAGACAAGCCGAAAGGCGATCTGAAGAAACCGGGAGAGAGCAAGAACAAGCCGATGTCCGGCCCGAAATCTCCCCCTCAGAAGCCGTCGGGAAAACCGCCGGTTCGCTAGCGCAACCCCCTCTGTCGATGGCCGACTTCCCCGGCCCGACAAAGATCGAGATGAGGCCCCGGCCCTGCGGCCGGGGCTTCTTTTCGTTTCATGCTTGCCCGATCTATCTGACCGCTGGCCACGCACAGCCGCCGACGGTTGCTCCCCGGTGCCGCGAGATCCTCTGGGTTCTCTGCCCAGGAGAGAGCGATCGAAATCTTCGCTGGGGCCCGGTGTTGGGGCTCCGCGGAGGCCGGGTTCTCGCCGGAGCGCCGGGCCGTTCCTATTTCTTACGGGGAAGGGACGATTCGCGGTTTCCCGGCTGTATCGAGCGCCTCCGTGACGTCATCGATTCGTACGAAATCCGGCTTCTCCCGAACTCCCGGGGACTTCCAGGAGCTGCTGTCCGATATTCCGACTCCGCTGGACGCCCGAGGGTGAACTGGAACGATCGATGCCTTCCCACTCCGCCGCCCGGCGCTATTCGGGCGATTCCATCACTCCATGGAGGCAATGATGAACCCGAAGCGTGTCCGTTCGTCGACTCGCACTCCGGCCCTGGTGCTGGGCCTCGTCGCGGCTCTTCTCATCTCTTCTGGGTGCTCTGGAGGGGGTGGCGGAGGCGGCGGGGGCGCACCGCCGGCGGTTCCCCCCACTGCCCCTTCTGGGCTGAGCTACTCTGCGGCCCCGACCCTCGTCGCAGGACTTGCCATGGCCACTCTCTCCCCGACCGTCGGTGGAGGAGTTCCGGATACGTACACCGTCTCACAAGCTCTCCCCGCGGGGGTGACCATCGGTGGGTCGAGCGGTGTGATTTCGGGGACCCCGAGCGCGGTCACCCCGCTCGCCACCTACACGGTCACCGCTTCGAACACAGCGGGGAGCACCAGCTTCGATCTCGCCCTGCAAGTCGTGGCGCCGGTGGTCCCGGTCGTGCAGTTCGCGAGTCCGAATTCCGCCGCGCTCGAGTCGAGCGCTTCGGCCGGAGTTGTCGTCGTCCTGTCGGCGCCGACGGTCTTCCCGGTGACGGTCGACTTCACGGTCGCCGGAGGCGCGACCGACGGGCTCGACTACACCGCACCGACCCCGCCGCTCGTGATCCCCGCCGGGGCGGTCGCGGGCACGATCGATGTGCCGCTCCTCGATGATGCGGTCTCGGAGGGCCCGGAGACGGTGGTGATCACTCTGCAGTCCGCGGTGAACGGGACGCTCGGATCTCCACAGACCCACACCCTGACGATCCAGGACGACGAAGGCACTCCGACGGTCGCGTTCACGACCGCAGCGGTCGCCTACGGTGAAGGGTCCGGTGCGCACGCGATCGATTTCGCTCTGAACCCGACCTCGAGTCAGGTCGTGTCGGTGTCGATCTCGGTCGCTGGATCAGCGACCGGTGGGGGCTCCGACTACCTGCTCGGGGGGACCAGCGTGACCTTCCTCCCCGGGGAGGGCACGAAGCAGATCACGCTGACCATCATCGACGACCCCAACTTCGAGGGCGATGAGTTGATCGTTCTCAGTTTGACGAATCCGATCGGAGCGGCCCTCGGATCTCCCGACCAGCTCACGATCACGATCACCGACGATGAACTCGAGCCGGTCGCCGAATTCCCCGTGACGAACGTGTCGATCCCGGAGGGCTCCGGTGCGATCCCTCTGACCGTCGCTATCTCCGACCTCTCCGCCACGGACGTGACGATCACCTATCAGGTGACGGGAAGTGCGACCGATCCCGACGACTACTCGATCGATGCACCCCCCTTGGTGATCACGGCAGGCTCACTCTCAGGGACTATCATCCTGACCCCGGTCGATGACGGCGTCGCCGAGCCGACCGAGTCGATCATCGTCACGCTGACCGGCGCCACCGGTGCGTCGCTCGGGCTCTCGGACACGCTGACGGTCTCGCTGACCGATGCCCTCGCCGGGCCGTGCTTCCTCGAGTATTCCGATGCGGCGGCGATCTACGGTCCGGGCGTCACGATCACGCCGAATATTCCGTCGGTCGGGTGCGGAGGCGCGACGGTCTATGGGCTGTCCGCGACTTCGCCGGCCCTCCCATTGGGATTGAGCCTGAGCTCCATCACCGGAGTGATCACGGGGACACCCACCGTCGAGCAGAGCGCGATCTCGTACCAGATCGTCGCATCGAACCCATCCGGGAGCACATCGACGACGATCACGATCCAGATCTCCCCGGTCTTCACGCTGTCGGGAAGTGCACCGATCGTCCCCTACGATCCGGTCCTGGGGACCGCGAACTTCGGTCTCTCGATCCTCATCGAGGAGGAGCCGAGCGGAACTCCGATCGGGTTCCACGGGATCGAAGGGATTTCGTGCGGACTGCGGGTCGAATCGACGCAGCTGATGGTGTTGTCCGCCCTCGAAGGTGCGGATTCCATCGCGCTGAACGGTGGCATGGCTGCCGATTTCTTCGTGACGAACATCATCCCAGAAGGGATCACGGTGGGGGTGATCGTCAGCTTCCCCTCGACGGATACCATCATGGCCACAACCCCGCGGGAGATCGTCGCGCTTCAGATCGATACGGTCCCCGCGTTCCTCCAAGGAAACATGGCGGGAGAGGTCGTCGAGCTCCCGTTCGACGGCACGATCGGCTCTCCTCCGATCATCAATCTGATCGTCCACAGCATCGGGTTGAGCGTGCTTCCTCGCACAGCCCCGATCGTGATCACCTTCGTCCCATGATCGGTCGTTGACACCGGCGCTGTCGGTGGGAGACTCAAGAGCGCCTGGGGAAGGACCGATTCCCTCTCCGGGTGTTCTCGAGTTCGATTGCGGGAGGAGGCGCACCGATGGTCCAGCGCATCCTGTACTGGTGGCTCGACGTCTCCGCGCTCCGCCGTTGGGGGGTCCCCCTCGCGATCCTCGCCGCCGCCGCGGTCATCGACATCGCCTTCGAGACCACCTGGAATTTCGGCTGGGGGGTCGGCCTGGTCCTCATCGCGTGGGTCGCGATCTTCCGCAATCTTCGCGGCGGCGGCTGAGAGAGTTGTTAGCGGAGCCCGGCGGGCTCCACGCGGGGGGAAACGGAAAGCTCTCCGCGAGCTTCGGGTCGATTTTCGGCGCGTTCCACGCCGGCTCGCTACGGATCGTCTCGAGAGTGAGTGGCGTCGGCCTCTCCCTGCCGGTCCCCGCGTAGTAGTCCTCGAACTTGTGGTCGGCACCGCGCACGTCGTCGCCGATCCGGATCTCGTGAGCGGGGATCCCGTACGCCTCGGCGAAGATGACGCCGTGGAGCGATGACGCGACGACCCGTTCGCACGAGAGCAAGTCTGCGAGGAATGGGTCGAGAGCACCCTGGATGTCGAAGACGCGCACCTCCGGGTCATCGATCTGCACGCGCGGCTTGTCCTGATAGTGCGGGACCACTCCGAGCTTGAAGCGGAGAGGCGCGCGCTCGAGCGGAAGCACGCGCGGAAGGAGTAGTGCGGGATCCCCGTAGATCTCGGGGCACTCGATTCCATCTTCCGCGAGGATCTTCCGGGTCAGGGGGCCGCGCACGGAGTAGACGCGGATCGCAGACGATGCCGGCCGTTGTTCGGAGTGGAGGGACCCCACCCCCCACAACAGGTCACCCGCTCGCGCGCGGTGGAGGTTCGAGCCGCAGGCGATGAGCTTCCGGCGGTCGCGCTTCCCGACCGAGACCACCGCTCGCCCCGAGAGACCGGTGACGAGCCTCTCGGAGACGGAGTCCCCTAGGTTCGGGACCCCCTGCCACCAGTACAGTCGGACGGCACCTCGGTCGAGGCACCGCTCCGCCGCGGTGCGGGGCTCGAGCCGGGTTCGGAGCCACTCTGGCCAGCGCATCGCTCGAACTCGCCTGCCTTTCTCGCCATCTGTGCTGTTGGTCACTTTTTGGGTCCTGGCCCGGGCGCTATCATGGACGCATTCGGTCGGACAGAACAAGTCGGCGGCGATGCGTTATCGGCGGATGCCAGCGAACCGGCCCCGAGGGCTCGATTTCGATCCAATCACGTGACCCGCAGGTTGGCGGTTCCTCCGAGGAGGAGATCCTATGTTTCGGCCACGGTTCACGGCTGCGCTCGTGATCCCCCTCTTGTCGGGGTTCCTCTCCGTGGCTCTCGCCCAGGAGTTCCGGACGATCGACGGCAGCGGCAATCACCTCACCGACCCCGCGATGGGGAGCACCGGCACCCCGCTCGTCCGGCAGATCGGCTCGGACTACGCGGACGGGATCTCCGACCCCGCCGGTCCTTCTCGCCCGAGCGCTCGCCTCGTGAGCAACCTCCTCTGCGCGCAGACCGGATCGATCCCGAACACACAGGGCGCGAGCGACTTCCTCTGGCAGTGGGGTCAGTTCATCGATCACGACATCGACCTCACTCCGACCGACGACGGCAATCCACTCGCGACGCTCCCCATCACGGTCCCGGCCGGAGATCCGTTCTTCGACCCGACCGGGACCGGAACCGCGACTATCGGCTTCACGAGGTCGATCTTCGAAGCCACGTCGAGTCCGCGAGAGCAGCTCAACGCGATTACCGCTTGGATCGATGCCTCGAACGTCTACGGTAGCGACGCGGCTCGCGCCCAGGCGCTCCGCACCCTCGACGGTACCGGCCGCATGCTGACGAGTGTCGGTGACCTGCTCCCCTTCAACGCTGCGGGGTTTCCGAACGCACAACCCCCGGGAATCGACCCCGCGCTCTTCTTCCTCGCCGGTGATGTGCGCGCCAACGAGCAGGTTGCACTCACTGCGATGCATACCCTCTTCGTGAGAGAGCACAACCGGCTCGCCGCGGAAATCGCCTTCGCGAATCCGGGATTCACGGGGGATGAGATCTACCTGCACGCTCGCCGGATCGTCGGAGCTCAGCTGCAGCGAATCACCTACGAGGAGTTCATCCCCGCCCTGCTCGGTCCCGCTGCGCTCCCTGCCTACACCGGATACAACCCGACTTTGGACGCGGGAATCCGGAACATCTTCTCGGCGGCGTGCTACCGCTTCGGTCACAGCATGCTGTCGCCGACCCTGCGCCGCTTCGGTGAGGGAGGGATGACGATCGCGGGAGGAGACCTGCCCCTCGCGGCAGCGTTCTTCTCCCCCGAAGCGCTCATCCTCGACGGTGGGATCGAGCCGATCCTGCGCGGTCTCGCCGCCCAGCCATCGCAAGCGATCGATCCCAAAGTCATCGGTTCGGTGCGGAACTTCCTCTTCGGCCCCCCCGGTGCGGGTGGATTCGACCTCGCCTCACTGAACATTCAGCGCGGTCGAGATCACGGGCTGCCGGGATACAACGCCGTCCGAGTCGCGCTCGGGCTGACTTCGATGGGGACCTTCGCGGCGATCACGAACGATCCCGAGCAACAGCAGGCCCTCGCCAACACCTATCAGGACGTCGATGAGATCGATCTCTGGATCGGTGCACTGTGCGAGGACCACTTGCCAGGAGCGATGGTCGGGGAGTTGCTCTTCGCGACCCTCGCCGAGCAGTTCACGGCGCTGCGTGATGGCGATCGGTTCTGGTACCAGATCGATCTCACCGGAGCGGAGCTCGCCGACGTCGAGTCGACGGCTCTCGCGATGATCATCCTGCGGAACACCTCGATCGAAGTGCTCCCCGACGACGTCTTCCACCTAGCGGACCCCGACTTCGTCCGGGGGGACTGCACCGCGGACGGTCAGTTCAATATCGCGGATGCGGTCCACTCGTTCGAGTTCCTGTTCGCGACCGGCGCCTCGATGCAGTGCGCGGAAGCGTGCGATTCGAACGACGACGACGGCCACAATCTCGCCGACGGAATCTACACGCTGTCGGCGCTCTTCCAGGGAGGCCCGTTCCCGCCGCCGCCGCACCCGGCGTGCGCCCCGGGATCCCTCGGACCGGATGACATGCCGTGCTTCCGGTTCGACGTCTGTCCTTGAGGCCGTGGGGTGCTTATCGTTGATGTCAGGGGGCTGGCTCCCAGCCCCCTCGTGCTCGCGGCAGAGCCGCGAACACTTCACCCCAACGAGCTCGCCTCTGGCTCGGCTTGTTTAGGGGGCTGGTGATGTCAGGGGGCTGGCTCCCAACCCCTGCTGGCTCAGGGTGCGGCGAGGCGGTAGGCTGTTCATCCTCAGGGAACTGTCCGAAGGGTGGGTGCACAGATGCGGACATCGATCGTGGTCATCGCAGTCCTTCTCGGCGTCGCTTGCTCTCCAACCCCGCTCGCCGCCCAGGGGAACCACTACACTCTCGGCCCGACGAGCTATGACGAGACCGGTTGCACCGGTCCTTCCCCCTGTCTTTGCCCATCGCTCATCGTCGGATTCCTCACCGGAAGCTTCGACTTGGTGCCGATCTTGCCGCCTCTCGGGCCGATCTTCGAATTCAACGTGGTCGGGTTCTCCGCGATGTCGATCGCGTTCGACGGCACCATCACCACGTTCGACGGGGGCGGCACCTACACGATCGATCTGGCGAATAGCGTCCAGGAGATGATTCTCTCGGTCGACGTCAACGGCGTGCCGACTATGTTCCAGAGCATCGGCCAAGTCCCGATGGCCCTCGGGTTCCCGCAATCTCTCGAGATCGGAGTCTACGCCGAGGTGGCGCCCCCCTGCATCTACGACGGACTGTACCTCGTCGCCGAGACCCCGATCTCGGGTTCGTTCATCCGCGGGGACACGAACGAGGACGGCTCGGTCGACATCGCGGACGCGATCGGGATCCTCCTCTTGATCTTCCCGCCAGCCCCTATCGGCACCCCCCCCGACTGTCTCGACGCCATGGACGCGAACGACGATGGGATCGTGAACATCGCCGATCCGATCTCGTTGCTCACCGGTCTATTCGGGCTCGGGGGACCCCCGCCGCCGCCTTTCCCCACTTGCGGAGGGGATCCCACCGCGGACGCGCTCGACTGCATCGATCACGACGCGTGCCCCTGATTCGTCGAAGATGGAAGGAGTGACGATGCGCATCCCGCTCACTCGGCACCTCGGACGATTCACCCTCGGGGTCACCTTCGCCTCGGTTCTACTCCTGCTCTCCGGGCCCCTCGCCGCGCAAGGCAAGGTCTACGACTTCGTGCCCGGCGACAGTCTTTTCGAAACCGGTTGTCTCGCGCCGTCCCCGTGTGACTGCGCCGCCCAGCTGGTCGGGACCGTGTGGGGGAGTTTTCGCCTCGTACCGCTCGCGTTCTCCCTCGGACCTGTGTTCGAGTACTCGGTGACCGAGTTCGACGCGATCATCTTCTCGGATACTGGCCCGCCGATCACGCTCACCGGGAGCGGCACCTACACGACCGATCTCTCGACCCTCACCCAGGTATTGACCCTCGACCTGCTCGTAGGCGGAGTGCCGACCGATTTCTCGAGCGAAGGGGCGGTGACGGTCACGGCCAACTTCCCGAACGCGATCGAGATCGACGTGTTCCACCAGATCGATTCGTGCCTCTTCGACGGGATCCACGTCTTCGCGAATCGACAAGCGGAGTTCATCCGCGGGGACGGCAACGAAGATGGCATGATCGACATCGCGGATGCAGTGCGCATGCTCACGTTCATCATCCCACAGACCGGGCAGCAAACTCCGCCACCCCGGTGCTACGACAGCATGGATGCGAACGACGACGGACTCTTGAACATCGCGGACCCGGTCTCGATCATCGAGTATCTGTTCGTCTCCGGACCGCTCCCCCAGAGCCCGTTCCCCGATTGTGGTCCCGATCCCACGGAAGATCTTCAACCATGCGAAAACGCGCCGCTGTGTCCGTGAGGGAGTAGAGACGCGCGGCGGCGGCGGCTACGGACATCTCACCGAAGCTCTTGGCCCCAGCTCTCCGGATCGTTCGCGACCTCGAGATAGGCGTCTCGAAACGGCATCCCCGTTTCGCGCACCTTGCGATTGGCGACCGCGGTCGAATAGAGGCTCGGGTCGAGCGCGGCGCGTGCGCGCTCTGCATCGAACGCGATCCCATCGATCCCGATGGGCAACACTTCGAGCACCGCTTCGGCGCGATCGATCCCCCGGAAGAGCGCACTCTTGATCCGCTGCAGGTCTCGGTGATAGCCCGAGGGGAGTCCCTGACGGATCGCGAGCACTTCGGAGAGGGCCGCCTGGACCGCCGCGGTCTCTGCGCGCACCAGTTCGAACAGATCTGGGTTGCGCTTCTGCGGCATGATCGACGATCCCGTGGTGATCCCCGGCGCGAGCCGCACGAAGCCGAATTCGGAACTCGCGTAGAGGCAGATGTCCGCGGCGAAGCGACCGCAGTCGCCGACGAGGAGAGCGAGCTCGAAGAGCACCGCCGCCTCCGCCTTGCCGCGCGAGAGTTGCACTGCGGTGACCGGATCCTGCGTCTCGGTGAACCCGAGTTGTCTTCGGGTGCTCTCGCGATCGATCTTCACTTCGGGCACGCCGTACCCCGCGGCTGAACCGAGCGGGTTCCGCGAGACGCGAACCGCCGTGCGCCGCAGGGACGCGAGATCCTCAGCGATCTCGGTGCGGAACCCTCCCCCCCAGAGCGCCACCGATGATGGCATCGCGCGCTGCAGGTGCGTGTACCCCGGCAGCGAGATCGCGCCGTCGCGCGCGATGAGAGCATCGAGCGCGGTGAGGGTTCGCTCTCCCATCGCCGCGAGACGATCGATCGTGTCGAGAAGATAGAGGCGGATCGCCGCGAGTACCTGGTCGTTCCGCGAGCGGCCGAGGTGGATGCGGCGCGCGGCCGCGCCGATCCGCGCCTCGAGTCGGACTTCGAGGACGGTGTGGACGTCCTCCTCCTCGACGCGGATCACCCAATCCCCGCGTCGGTGCTCCGCCGCGAGCCCTTCCAGTCCACCGGCGATCGCGGAGAGGTCATCGGCGGTGATGTGCCCCGTCTCGAAGAGCATCGTCGCGTGGGCGATCGACGCCCGGGCGTCATACTGGACCAGGCGCGCGTCGAGCTGGTGATCATCGCCCACGGTGAACGCGAGGACCCTCGGATCGAGCGGTTCTCCCTTTTCCCACAGTCGATTCATCGCGCCTCCTCCTCCCGAACCCGGCCCGTCCCCTGCATCGTCGCCGAAAAGGCATCGATGAGGCGTCGATAGAAGTGCGCCCCCTCGATCAGCTCATCCGCCCGGACATACTCGTCGACGGTGTGCGATCGCTCCGTCTCTCCCGGGCCGATCTTGATGGCGTCGACGCCGCGGAAGAACACCAGATCCGACATCGTGCGCGACCCGAAGCAGCGCGTCTCCGGTCGGGCGATGCGCGCCGCCAAGACCACCGGCGCCTCCGTCTCGCACGCCGAAGGCTCCAGGCGGTCGGAGAGCACCCGGACTTCGCTCTCGACGACGGCGCGCACTCTCGCCACCGTCTCCGCGTGACTCTCACCCGGCACCGTTCGGAGATCGAGCACCACGCGCGCCTCTCCGGGGACCCGATTGCGCGCCTCGCCGGCGCCGAGGACCGTCGGAGTGCAGGTCGTCGGACCGAGTTCGCCGTGTCCGGGCCCGAGATCGAGATCCTCGAGGCGCAGGATGTCCCGCGCGATGGTTTCGATCGGATTGCGAGCCCCGAGCGCTCGAGCGTGGGCGCTGTGGCACGGGTCGCCGTGGGCGACGAGCTCGAGGACGAGCATCCCCTTCTGGGCGATCGCGACGTCGAGGCCGGTCGGTTCGCCGACCACTACCGCCGCCGGAATCTCTCCCCTCGACCGAAGGTGGGGCCAGACGAGTTCGGTCCCCGCTCCCCCCGTCTCCTCCTCGCAGACGAGCATCAGAGTGACCGCCCCGGCGCGCTCGCTCGCCCGAGTACCGTGAAAGTCGAGGAATGCGGCGAGCATCGCCGCCGCGCTCGCCTTCGCATCGTTCGCTCCGAGCCCGTGAAGGCGACCCTTCACCTCGATCATGCTCCACGGATCGCAGGTCCATCCCTCTCCCGGGGGCACCGTGTCGAGATGGCTGTTGAGGAGGAGAGTCGGTCCCTCTCCCGCCCGCGCGACTAGGTTCTCGCCGATGCGCTCGACCGAGACCCCGGAGCTCTCGAGCACTGCCTGGACGTGATCGATGATCGCGCGCTCGTGGTGCGAGACCGAGGGGATCTCGACGAGCGCCCGGTGGAGTTCGAGGACCGCCGAGTCCTCGAGGAATCCGGTTTCTCCGCTCACGATCCACGCCCTTCGACCGAAACTGCGGTGAGGCGGTGCGCGTGCGGGACGACCATCGTTCCGATTCCCTCGTTCGTGAAGACCTCGGTCAGGATCGAATCCTCGACCCTCTGCGGAACGACGTGCGCGCTCGCCACCCCGCCGGCGAGGGCGTGCCGCAGCGCTTCGACCTTCGGCAACATCCCCCCGTGGAGCACCCCCTCCGCTTCGAGTCGATCGAGCCCCGCGGGATCGATCACCGAGATCACCGACTGCGGGTCGTCGGTATCGCCGAGGATCCCCGGTGCGTCGGTGACTACGATGAACTTCTCCGCCCCGAGGGCCGAAGCGATGTGCGCAGCGACCGTGTCGGCGTTGATATTGAGGGGGCACCCCATCGCGGGTCGCAGAGAGTGGGCTGATGACCGGCACCACTCCATCCGCGAGCAGAGTCTTCAAGAGAGATGGGTCGATCGACTCGATCTCCCCGACTTCGCCGTAATCGACCTCCACCCCGTCGACCAGCTTCGGAGCGCGACGCGTCGCGATGACCAGCCCCGCATCGATTCCGGAGAGTCCGACCGCCCGCGCTCCGGCCGCACGGAACGCGCCGAGGAGTGCCGCCTGCACCGAACCGTTGAGCACCATCGTCGTCGCTTCGAGTGTCGCTCGGTCGGTGACCCGCCGCCCCCCGACGACCACCGGATCGATCCCCAGGCGGCGCTGCAGGTCGCTGATCTGCGGACCGCCGCCGTGGACGAGCACGGTCCCGATTCCGAGGCGCGAGAGGAGCGCGAGTTGCGCGACCCACGCGTCGAGTTCCGGACCCGGGACGATCGCCTCGCCCCCGACCTTCACGACGAAGGTCCTCCCCTGGAAGAGCCGCAGGTAGGGGAGCGCCCCGCGCAGCGCGCGGACGAGCGGGCTCGCGTCCCGATCCCTCAACATGATCCACCCCCGAGCATCATCGTGAGTACCGCCTTCTGCACGTGGAGACGATTTCCCGCCTGCGGGATCACCCGACTCCTCGGCCCGTCGAGCACCGCGTCCGAGATCACGACGTTTCGCCGCACCGGGAGACAGTGCATCACGATCGCGTCGTCGGTCGTCTCGAGCCACGAGGGTTCGACACACCAATTGCGGTGCCGCGCGCGGAGCGCCGCATCGCGGGCCGGGTCGCCGATCGCCTCCGGGGCTCCCCAACTCTTCGCGTACACGACGTGCGCCCCCTCGAGCGCGGCCGCGCGATCACCGGTCTCCTCGATCGTGCCGCCACCGCGGATCGCCTCCGCGTCGAGCAGGTCGCGGAGCGCCGCGGGGAACCCGAACCCTTCCGGTCGGAGCACCGCGACGTGCATCCCACGCCGCGCCGCCATCGCTACCACGGCGGCGGGCACCGCGAGCGGGAGCGCCTTCGGGTGCCACGCCCAACTGAGCACGAACCGGCCGGCGGCCGGGATCCTCTCGTCGTCGAGGGTCTTCCAGTCGGCGAGGGCCTGGCAGGGGTGATCGAGCGCCGACTCCAGGTTGATCAGTGGCTTCTTCGCAATTCTGTCGATCACCGACATCACCGGCTCGCCAAGGTCATCGCCGAGGGAGATCCCCCGCGAGAAACACCGGACCCCGAGCGCGTCGCCGTACTCCTCGAGCACCGGGACCGCCTCGCGGATGTGCTCGGCGGCATCGCCGTCCATCGTCGTGCCGTCGCGAGTCTCGATCCCCCAGATCCCCTGTCCCGGGGTGAGCGGGACGCTCGAGCCACCGAGTTGGGCGATCCCCGACTGGAAGGAGGCGAGGGTGCGGAGCGACGGATTGAGAAAGAGGAGCGACACGACTTTGCCGCGCAGCGAGTCGTTCACCGGCGCGCGTTCGAGCTCGCCCGAGAGCTTGAGGAGCCGCGAGATCTCCGGGTCGGAGAGTCCGGAGAGGGAGAGGAATCGCTTCACAGGGTCACCTCCGAGAGTTCTCGAGCGAGGCGATCGATCGCATCGTCTTCGAGGGTGAGGGGTGGCATCAGGCGGACGATGTGTGGGTCGGCGGCCCCGCCGGCGAGGATTCCGCGCTGGCGGAGGGTGGCGAGGACCTCCACCGCGGGGGGCGTGGTGCGGAGTCCGAGCAACAACCCGCGGCCTTGGACTTCGGTGACCGGCCCGACGATGCACTGCTCCCTGACCCGCGCTTCGAGCGCGAGCGCTCGGTCGAGGAGTCGATCCTCGTTCACGATGCGGATGACCGCCGAGGTCATCGCGCAGGCGAGCGGTCCGCCGCCGAAAGTGGTTCCGAGGTCACCGTACCCGACCGATTCGGCGACTGCCGCCGTCGTCACCACTGCACCGACGGGAAGACCCCCCGCGATCCCCTTCGCCAAGGTCACGATGTCGGGGCGAACCTCCGCCGCGGTCGCGGAGCACGCCTCCCCGGTCCGTCCCATCCCGCACTGAATCTCATCGGAGATCCACCGCGCGCCGTGCTGATCGCAGGCGGCGCGCGCAGCGCGGAGCGTCGACCGGGGGACCGGACGCGCTCCGGCGATCCCCTGGACCGGCTCGATGACGACGGCAGCAACACTGCGATCGATCGCGCCCGCGAGCGCGGTCGGATCGTCCGGATCGACTCTTCGCACCTGGAACGGCGGTTCAGGGAAGCCGTACCACCCCGCGCTGTCGTCCGTAATCGTCGCAGCGGCCGCGGTTCGTCCGTGGAATCCGCCGGTCAGGGCGACGACGGTGCTGCGCATGGACGTTCCGTTCGCGGTCGACCGGAACGCGAGGCGCAGCGCGTTCTCGATCGCTTCCGCGCCACTGTTGACCCAGAACACCCGATCGAGCCCGGCGCCGAGGCCCGACCCGATGAAGTTCCCGAGGTCGACGACCGCTGCATCGCGCACCGGCAGATCGACGAGGTTCGTCTGGAACAGAAGCCGCTCGGACTGCTCTCGGAGCGCCGCGAGGAGTCGCGGGTGGCCGTGCCCGAGGAGCGCCGCAGCGTGACCTCCGTACAGGTCGAGGTACTCGCTCCCATCGGCATCCGTAATGGTCGAACCCTGCCCCGAGACGATCGCGAGATCGAGTCGGCGATAGACGGCGAGTTCGACGGGGATGGTTGCGCTGTGTGACATCACGTTCCTTATCCGACCGAGAGCGCGGGCGCGAGCAGGCCCGTCGTCGCTTCGAGTCCGGCGACGCGGTTCAGCCACTGGAGAGTTCCTCCCGCGGCACCCTTTCCCAGGTTGTCGATCGCGGAGGTCACAAGGACTTCATCTCCACCCCCCGCGACTCCGATCGCGATCCGGTTCGTCCCGACGACGTGCGAGAGTCTCGGCGGAGCGAGGCCGACCGCGACGAACGGATTCCCGCGGTACCCTTCGCGGATCACTTCGACCACCGCCGCTGCCGACATCGGCTGCGCGAGCTCGGCGAAGATCGTCGCGTGGATCCCGCGCACGAACGGACCCGAGTGCGGCACGAAGTCGACGGGGATCGGACTTCCTGCCGCTTGCGAGAGGAGCGTCCGCATCTCGGGTGCATGTTGATGAACGAGGGGACGGTACGCCCACACGTTGCCGTGTCGCTCGGGATGATGGGTCGCTGCGCTCGGCTCGCGGCCACTCCCGCTCGAGCCGGTGATCGCGCTCACCCGCACGCGGCGAAGTGCCCCGAGGGCGGCGATCGGCCAGAGCGGCAACGTCACCGCGGTCGTAAAACACCCCGGATGCGCGATCGGTCCACTCGGAGTCTCTCCCGGAACGTCGGGGAGTGCGCAGGTGAACCGCGCGAGCAATTCCAGATCGGGATGCGCCGTGCCGTGGACCAAAGAGTAGGTCTCCGCGTCGTGTCGGAAGTCGCTGCTCGTGTCGACCAGGAACACCGAGCGCCCCGAAGACTCCGCCACGGCGAGCACGCGACCGATCTCCTCGGCGGCGACCCCGTGCGGGAGGCAAGAGACGAGCGCGATCGGCCCCGAGCCCGCCGCGAGTCTTTCGGGGAGGTCTGCAGGTGCGATGAAGCACGCCCCCGGATGCGCACCCACCAGAGTGGGGAAGACGTCCTCGATCGATGCGCCGATGTTCGCTCGACCGGTCGCCGCGACGACCCGAAATCGTGGGTGCCCAGCGAGGAGGCGCAAGAGCTCGCTCGCGACGTAGCCGCGACCGCCGAGGACGATGAGCTCGATCGGAGCGAATTCAGCCACGTGGCCCCCGCCCCGCTTCCAGCGCAAGGAGAACCGCATCCGCGAGCGCGACCGGATCGGTGCGCGCATTCACCGCGGGGACCGAGCACCGAGAGGCGATCGCATCGATCCCCGCCCGGTTGTCGGTCGCGGGGCCGGTGATCAGATCGGTGCGGAGATCGTGATCGCCCGCGAGGATCTGCACCCCGCCCCACGCGGCGACCGGGTCGTTCGCAGCGAGGAGGAGCACGCTGATGCGCTGGCGGATGTCCGGGGCATCCAGGATCGCGTCGACCCCGTAGCGACCCATCAGGCCATCGCCGAGCTCGATCACGATCAAGTCCGGATCCTCGACGGACAGCAGTGTGAGTTGGCGACGCACGATCGCGGGGGCGGTCTCCGGAGTCGACGTGACCACCCCGAGATCGGTGAAGATCGAACTCCGCCGCGCCCCGGCGTCCTCCATCTGGAGGATGTCGCGGCGCAGGCTGACTCCGGTCGCCTTCCCGGCGTGGACGCGCAGTCCGCGGTGATTCAGTTCCTGAATCAGTGCCGCACAGGCGTGCGTCTTTCCTGCGCTCATGCAAGTGCCGGCGACGACGACGAGGGGCGGCCCCGACGGTGCGACCGCGTCATCGAGCGGAGGCAGGTCGTCGGCGATGTTCGCGGGGACTCCGTGGCGCTCCCCGACGATCGGAAAGCGCAGGACCGAGCCGAGCACCTCGCACTGGAAGGGAGGTCCGAGCTCGGGATGCGCTTCTTCGCACAGGCCGAGAACTCCGCCCAAATTCAGGATGTTCACCTCGTCCCCCACCGAGAGATGGTGGGGAACCCGTCCCGCGTAGCCGCGGAGAGCGTGGCGATGCCCGAGCGCGCCGGCGACGACGTCCCCCGGTTTCAGACGCGACATCCGGCCGCTCGGCAGTTCGAGCTGGTCGTAGACGCGCTTCTCCGTGAGAACCCGCACCGCGATCACGTCCCCCTCTCGGCAGGAGAACTCATCGCCGAGCCGGATTCGTCGGCCGAGATCACAGTTCAGGGTGACCGAGGCGATCTTGTCGAGGAACTGCGATTTCACGGCGCGTTCCCTTCCGCGTGCGTACCCGCCCGTGCGTGGAGGATCGCGGGGATCGGGACGATCCGTGCGAAGCCGCGAGCGTCTTCGGGACTCCATTCCCCCGCGGTCTCGCCGTAGGCGCCGCGGGCGGCGGCGAGGAGAGAGAAGGGGGATCGAACCCCCTCGATGAAGCACGAGCCCAGCCGAAGGAGCGCGGCGACCGTGCCGGTGACGCGCGCTTGGGATGATGCGAGGAACGCCTCGAGGTCGCGGCAGGCGGGTTCGATCCAGAGCCCGCCGTGAACCAGGTCGCCGTAGCTCTCGGAGAGGGTCGTCTTCAGGGCGAGTTGTCTCCCGGTCAGGGTGAGCTTCTCGAGTTCGCGGTGACATTCGATGAGCACCGTCGCTGCCGGCGCCTCGAACGCGACCCTCCCCTTCGTTCCGAGGATCGTCTCGCCGAGGTGGATCCCCCGCCCGATCCCGAAGCTCGCGGCGATGCCATCGAGCGTCTCGATGAGCACCACCGGGTCGAGCGTCGTTCCATCGAGCGCGACGGGGACGCCCCGCTCGAAGGAGAGCTCGATCCGACGGGGCGGTCGTGGGTCGTCGAACGCGCCGCGAGTGCGGACCCACTCCGATTCGGGGAGCGGTTCCTCACTCGACAGGGTCTCCCGGCCCCCGATCGTCGTCCCCCACAGCCCTGAGTTGACCGAGTACGCGGTCTCCTGCGCGGGCACGGCGTGTCCGCGGTCGGTGAGGAATGCGGTCTCCTCGGCCCGGGTCGGGGCGAGATCGCGGACGGGAGCGAGCACTTCCAGCTCGGGGGCGGTCGCCCGGAGCGTCGCCTCGAGCCGGACCTGGTCGTTCCCCGCGGCGGTCGATCCGTGTGCGACCACGGTCGCGCCGATCCTCTGCGCCGCGAGCGCGACCTCGCGGGCTTGGAGGGCGCGTTCGGCTCCGACGCAGAGCGGATAGGTTCCTCCTCGGCGGACATTGCCCGCGATCAGGAACCGGAGAACCTCATCGAAGAGCGCACTCCGGCGATCGACGAGTTCGAAGCTCTCCGCGCCGAGCGACAGCGCCCGCGTCTCGAGAGCGGCGGCAGCTTCGCGATCGATCCCGCCGACGTCGATGGTCACCGCCGCGACCGCGTGACCCTCGGCCGCGAGCCTCGCGACCACCCAGCTCGTGTCGAGCCCCCCCGAGAACGCCACCGCGATCCGGGATCGCCTCTGCACCGCGCTCACTCTTCTCCTCCGATCGCCGTGCCGGCGATCTTCCGCAATCGCATGAGCACGACTTGTTGGTCACGACGGGATCCGACGGCGAGAAAGAGGGTGTCATCTCCGGCAACCGTGCCGAGTACTTCGGTCCATCCCTCCGCATCGACCGCGAGCCCCACCGCACTCGCGGTGCCGACCGCGCAGCGAAGAACGACCAGGTGCGGCCCGGCGGGAATCGCTCCGGTGACGAAGCGCACGATCACGCGCCGCCCCGGAGTCGGGGGATCCTCCGACGCCGCAGCCAGCGCGGCCTCTCGTTCCCGAGCCGTGGGAAGCCGATACACCCCTTCGACCTTCTCGATCCCAAGTTCGCGCAGGTCGCGGCAGAGTGTCGATTGGTTCACCTCGAGCCCGGACGCGGCGAGCGTCGAGCCGAGCTCCGCTTGACTGCGCACCTTGCGGCGCCGAATCACGCTGCGGATCACCCCATGGCGACGCGTGCGGGAGTCGGTCGAGATCGGCATGGATCGCCTCCGTCCTGGGGAGCGGTCGCGGTGACCACCTTATGCACATAATGCGGCATATATGCGCATTCTTCTCCGAGGTCAAGACAATCAGGGAAAGGTGCGCAATTTCGTGGGGACTGGCTCGCCACAGGTGATGCCGGTCCCACCATCCGTTCGCGAATTCCCCGGCAGCAGATCGGTCGGAGCTTGGGGACTGGCTCGCCGCAGGTGATGCCGGTCCCGGACGCTCGCCCGCTGGTCCACCGATCTGCAACTAGGCCATCGTCCGGGACAGGCAGCACGGCTTCGCCGCGAGCCAGTCCCACCATCCGTTCGCGAATTCCCCGGCAACAGATCGGTCGGGGGACTGGCTCGCCGCAGGTGATGCCGGTCCCGGACGCTCGCCCGCTGGTCACCGATCTGCAACTAGGCCATCGTCCGGGACAGGCAGCACGGCTTCGCCGCGAGCCAGTCCCACCATCCGTTCGCGAATTCCCCGGCAGCAGATCGGTCGGGG
>JAQBGV010000178.1:0-8887 GCA_032128395.1 Planctomycetota bacterium
CTCCTCGGTGATCCGATCGCCCTGAACGTTCCGACGTTCTCCTGTGGGACCCCCGATAGCTGGAGTATCGACACTCCGCTGCCGGCCGGGCTCGCCTTCAGCGGTGCGACCGGTGCGATCAGCGGGGCGCCCACCGCGCTCTTGCCGCTGACCACCTTCACGATCACTGCAACGAACGTCACCGGCTCTGACAGCGTCTCGATCACGATCACCGTGAATCCGCAGGCGCCGGCGAGCCTCGTCTATTCCGACCCGGTCTCGCTCTACCAGATCGGGGTGGCGATCACCCCGAACGTGCCGAGCGCCGCGGGCGGAACGATCGACAGTTACAGCGTCGCTCCGACTCTCCCGACGGGCCTCGCGCTGGACGGCGCGACCGGGGTGATCACCGGAACTCCGAGCCTGGAGTCCCTGCCGCTCGACTACACCGTCACCGCCGCCAACGTCACCGGATCGACGATCGCGATCATCACGATCGAGATCGAGAACCCCGCGCCGTGCGATGTGGTCTACCCGCAGAACCCGGCATCCTACGTGGTCGGCGACCCGATCTTCCCGCAGAGCCCGACCGTGGGCTGTGGCGGGGCGACCGGGTTCACCGTCTCTCCCGCGCTTCCGGCGGGCCTCGCGCTCGACCCCGCCACGGGGACCCTCAGCGGCACCCCGGCCCTGGAGACGCCTCTGACCGACCACACCGTCACCGCCACGAACTCGTTCGGTTCGTTCGACGTGGTGCTGACGATCGCGACGGTGCTCACCGCCCCTTGCTCGCCGGACTACGGCCAGTCGAGCTTCTTCTTCATCGAGAATCAGGCGATCACACCGGTGGTTCCGACCGCCGGCTGCGGCGCGCCGACGAACTGGAACGCTGTACCGTCTCTGCCCGCAGGGCTCCTTCTCGATCCGGCGACCGGCACCCTGAGTGGCGCTGCGACCGCACCGTCGCCGCCGACCGTCCACACGGTGACGGTCAGCAATGCGGCGGGGGGCGACTCGGTCGACCTCACGATCGAAGTCAGCACGGCGACCCCATGTAACTTGGTCTACTCCGATCCGGCTCCGAATTACTCACGGGGTTCTGCGATCACCCCGAACGTGCCGACCGTCGGTTGCGGCGGCGCGACCTCCTTCAGCATCGCACCTGCGCTGCCGGTGGGGCTGACGTTCGACCTGGCGACCGGGATCATCAGCGGTACGCCGACGCTGACCACCCCGCTCACGACCCACACGATCACCGCGACGAATGCCTTCGGGAGCACCACGACCACGATGGACCTGTTGGTGGACATCATCTTCTTCTTCACCTCGAGCGATCAGACCGTCAACTACGATCCGATCGACGGGGTGGCTGCGTTCTCCCACTCGTTCTTCCTGGAAGAGGGCCCGAACAACCCGCTCTTCCCGACTCCGACCCTCGGGGTATCGATCGCGATCGCTCACGATCCGGCCCTGCTCACCGCGCTGACCGTAAGCGAGGGGGCCGACATCTCGGCCCTGAACGGCGGCACGGGCCCCGACTACTGGTTCCCGTTCTTCAACGGCGAGGGGATCACGATCGGGGTGCTCTACAGCTTTACGTTCCAATCGACGCTGACCGCCGCCGTCCCTCGGGAATTGACGGTCATCGACTACGAGACGGTCCCCGGTGCGTTCATCGGTGACCTCGACGGTGGGACAACCGAGTTGCTCTGGGCGAACACCGCGGGAACTCCCCCGGTGGACAACCTGGTGGTGCTCGATGGCTCCACGGGAATCACTCCGGTGTTTGAGAACGCGACGATCTCGATCGTCCCGATTCCCTAGAACACCTCGCAGAAGGGGGAGTGTCTCCCGAGGCGTGCGCAGGGGGTTCGGCCCGACCGGACCGACCTTCCCCCGACACGCCTCGGGTCGCCCTTCTGCACCCTTACACGCTTTCGAATGTTGGAGGAGCGATGCTCTCGGTTCGCATCCCCCCGCCGAAGACGGCGGGCATCCTGCTGATCAGCCTGCTCGCGCTCGCGGGCTGCAACAACGGAGGGAGTAGTGGCGGTAGGGGGCCTGCCGCCCCGACCGCCCTCTCGTACCCGATCCCCGCTCCTCTGCTTCAGGGGCTGCCGATGGCGCCGCTGATCCCCACGACTGCGGGTGGGGCCGCGACGCTCTTCGAAGTCTCACCGGCACTTCCGATCGGTCTCACGATGAACCCGACGACGGGTGCGATCTCCGGCACGCCGAACCAGGTGACGCCGCTCGCCTCGTACCGGGTGAGAGCCTCCAACTCGGCGGGATCCGTCGAGTTCGTGGTCGAGCTCGTGGTCGCACCGCAGGCTCCCTGCGGTCTCGCCTACTCGATCTCTAGTGCGACGTATCTCGTCGGGCTTCCGATCACCCGCAACCTTCCGAGTACCGGCTGCGGCTTGGCGGACGACTTCAGCGTGGCTCCGCCCCTCCCCGCCGGGCTCGCTCTCGATCCAGTGACCGGCGAGATCTCCGGGACGCCCACCGCGATCGCGGCGTCGGCGTCGTTCACGGTCACCGCCTCGAACATCACCGGGAGCGACACCATCGCTCTCACGATCACGATCCTGCCGCAGGCGCCCTGCGGTCTCAGCTACTCCGACCCGGCTCCCGTCTACGCCGAGGGGCTCCCGATCACGCCGAACGCCCCGAGCCTCGGCTGTGGTCCGGCGGACAGCTTCTCCATCTCCCCGACGCTCCCGGCGGGGCTGATCCTCGATCCCGCCACCGGCGAGATCGACGGCACCCCGACCGCAGTCGCGGCGGCGGCGGACTACACCGTCACCGCCACGAACGTCTCCGGCTCCACGTCTGCGATCGTGAACATCGAGGTCATCCCCCAGGCGCCCTGTCAGCTCGACTATCCGGTGCGCAACGCGATCTACCAGGAGGGGTCCCCGATCCCCCCGAACATGCCGAGCTTCGCCTGTGGCGCCCCGACCTCCTATGGCATCTCATCGCCGCTCCCCTCCGGACTTCAGCTCGACGCCGCGACCGGGGAGATCTCCGGCACGCCGAACGTCTTGAGTTCTCTCACCAGCTACCTCGTGACCGGGAGCAACTCATCCGGGAGCGACTCGGTGTCGATCACCATCACGATCAACCCCCAGGCTCCCTGCAACCTGAACTACGCCAATCCGAATCCGACGTACATCGACGGGACCCCGATCAATCCGAATACTCCGACGGTCGGCTGTGGCCCGGTGACCTCCTTCGGAATCACCCCCGCGCTCCCCGCGGGACTCGCCTTCTCGTTGTCCACCGGCGTGATCACCGGCACTCCGCTCGGATCCTCGCCGCTGACGAACTACACCGTCACCGCTTCGAACGTCTCGGGGTCCGACAGCGTGACTCTGCCGATCGCAGTGATCCCGCCGGCGCCCTGCAACTTGACCTACAGCGAGCCCGCGGCGGTGTACCAGCTCGATCTACCGATCGCACCGAACCTCGCGACCTTGAGCTGTGGTGCTGCGACCGGATTTTCGATTTCGCCAGCCCTCCCCGCCGGGCTCTCCTTCAACGGCGCGACGGGGACGATCACCGGGGCGCCGACCGCGCTCGGCGGCCCGACCGCCCACACGGTCACCGCGAGCAACATCACCGGCACGACGATGGCGACGATCACTATCGAGATCGTCCCCCAGCCGCCGTGCTCGCTCGCGTACGCCGACATGTCACCCTTGTATCTCCACCAGACTCCGATCCTCCCGAACGTCGCGACGTTCGGATGCGGGATCCCAAGCCTCTGGACGATCGCACCGTCGCTCCCGGCGGGGCTGGCGCTCGACCCGACGACCGGGACGATCAGCGGCACCCCGACGGTGATGATCACGGCGACCAACTTCACGGTCACCGCGTCGAACTCGACCGGGAGCGCGACCGTGGTCCTGACGATCACCGTCGAACCGCTCGCGCCGTGCAGCCTGACCTACACCGATCTCTCGCCGACGTATCTGGAGGGGCTCCCGATCACGCCGAACTTCGCGAACTTCGGCTGCGGCTCGCCGACGACCTGGGCGGTCACACCCGCCCTGCCGGCCGGTCTGAACCTGAACTCGACGACCGGTACGATCACCGGGACGCCCCAAATCTCGGCAGGGACCGGTTCCCACACCGTGACCGGGTCGAACGTGACCGGCTCGGACAGCGTCGTGCTGACGATCACCGTCAACCCGCAGGCGCCCTGCAATCTCGTCTACGAGTTCCCAGCACCGGTCTACACGTCCGGCGTGTTGATCCCGCTGAATCACGCCTTCTTCGGTTGCGGTATCCCCGAGAACTTCGTGATCTCGCCGCCCTTGCCGGCCGGAATGACCCTCGACCCGGTCTCGGGGACGATTCGTGGCGTGCCGTCGGTGACCCAGCCGACGACGCTGCATACCGTGACCGCCGCGAACGTGACCGGGAGCGACACCACCACCGTGTCCATCACCGTCGCACCGCCGGCCCCCTGCGGGCTCGCCTATTCCGGCCCGGTCGCGACCTACACCGTCGGCCAGCTGATCACGCCGAATCTGCCGAACTTCACTTGTGGCACGCCGGACAGCTGGATCGCTTCGCCGTTGCTTCCCGCTGGACTCACCCTCGAGCCGACGACCGGAGTGATCTTCGGAACCCCGACCACGCCGACCCCGACCGCGATCTACACGGTCATCGCGTCGAACGTGACCGGCAGCGACTCCTTCGGCCTGATGATCACCGTGAACCCGGAGGCTCCGTGCAACCTCGCGTACTCTAGTCCGAGTGCGCTCTACCTCATGGGGCTGGCGATCACCCCGAACGTGGCGAGTTTCGCCTGCGGGACCCCCTCGAGTTTCAGCATCGCACCGACCTTGCCGGCGGGGCTGACCCTCGATCCGACCACGGGTGAGATCACGGGGACGCCAACGTCGTCGAGCCCGCTGACGAATCATGCGGTGACCGCCACGAACGTCACGGGAAGTGACGCCGTGTCCATTTCGATCAGCATCGCACCCCAGGCCCCCTGCGGCCTCTCCTACTCGACCTCCATCGCGACCTACGCCGTCGGCCAGGCGATCACGCCGAACCTGCCGAGCTTCGCGTGCGGGACCCCCGACAGCTGGAGTATCGCTCCAGCCCTCCCTGGCGGACTCGCGATCGATCCATCGAGCGGAGCGATCAGCGGTACCCCGACCGTGATCTCACCGGCGGCGATCTACGCGGTGACCGCCTCCAACGTCACGGGGAGCGCCGGCGTGTCGATCTTGATCACGGTCGATCCCGAACCCCCGTGCGGCCTCTCCTACGCCGCATCTCCCGCGACCTACTCCGTCGGCCAGGCGATCGCACCGAACCTGCCGAGCTTCGCGTGTGGTACCCCTGACAGCTGGAGCATCGCTCCGGCCCTCCCCGGCGGACTCACGATCAGCCCGTCGACCGGAGTGATCAGCGGCACGCCGACTGCGATCTCGTCGACGGCGAGCTACACCGTCACCGCCTCGAACGTCTCCGGGAGCGCCACCGCGTCGATCTCGATCACGGTCGATCCCGAGGCCCCCTGCGGTCTCTTCTACTCCGACCCCATCGCGACCTACACCGCCGGTGTGGCGATTTCGCCGAACCTTCCGACCGTCTCGTGCGGCACGCCGAGCTCCTACAGCATCGCACCGGCGCTGCCGGTCGGACTCGTGCTGAATCCGTCGACCGGCGTGATCAGCGGCACCCCGGCCTCGGCGGCTGCGGCCGTGGCCCACAGCGTCACGGCGTCCAATGTCACCGGCTCGACGATCGCGATCGTATCGGTCGAAGTCTTGGAGCCGGCGCCCTGCACGGTCGTCTACCCGCTGAATCCGGCGACCTATGTGATGGGTGCCCCCATCGTTTCGCAGACCCCCACGGTGGGGTGCGGCGCCGCGACCGGATTCTCCGCTGCTCCTCCGCTTCCGGCGGGGCTCGTCCTGAACGCTGCCACCGGGACCCTGAGCGGAACCCCGACCGCGGTCACCCCGCTGACCGGCTACACCATCACCGCATCGAATGCGTTCGGGTCGGCGAGTGTGATTCTCAGCATGGAGACCACCCTCAGCCCCCCCTGCTCCCCGAACTACGGCCAGTCGAGCTTCACCTTCGTCGAGAACCAGGCGCTCACCCCCGTGGTCCCGACCGTCGGTTGCGGAGCCGCGACGAACTGGAGCATCTCGCCGCCGCTGCCTGTGGGGATCGCACTCCACACGACGACCGGTACCCTGAGCGGCACGCCGACCGCGCTCGCGTCACCCGCTGTGCACACCGTCACCGTGAGCAACACGGCGGGGAGCGATACGGTCCTGATCACCATCGAGGTCTCCACCTCCGCGCCGTGCAACCTGGTCTACGCCGACCCTGCTCCGAACTACTCCTTGAGTGCGACGATCACCCCGAACGTGCCGACCGTCGGGTGCGGTGGGGCCACCGGATTCAGCATCGCGCCGGCGCTGCCGGTCGGACTGTCTCTCCATCCGACGACCGGGATCATCACCGGGACTCCGACCGTGGTCACGCTTCCCGCGACCTATACCATCACCGCGACGAATCCCTTCGGGGCCACCTCGACGACCATGGATCTCCGCGTCGACATCATCTTCTTCTTCACCTCGAGCGATCAGACCGTCACCTATGATCCGGTGGATGGCATGGCGACCTTCTCCCAGTCGTTCTGGGTGGAAGAGGGCCCAGACAATCCGCTCTACCCGACCGAGACCCTCGGGGTCTCTCTCGCGATCTCTCACGACCCGACTCTGCTCACCGCACTGACCGTCGCCGAGGGAGCCGACATCGCGGCTCTGAACGGCGGGGGCGGGCCTGACTACTGGTTCCCCTTCTTCAACGGCGAGGGGATCACGATCGGCGTGCTGTTCAGCTTCTCCTTCACGTCCACCCTGATGGTCGACGTGCCGAAAGAGATGGCAGTCGCGGACTACGAGACGGTCGCCGGTTCGTTCGCCGGGGACCTGGATGGGGAGATCACACAACTCCTCTGGGCGAACACCGCGGGGACCCCGCCGGTGGACAATCTCGTGGTGCTCGACGGTTCGACGGGAATCACTCCAGTCTTCGTGCAACCGACGATCACGATCGTCCCGGGTCCCTAGCAGCGAGATGAGGCCTAGGAGGCGGTCGGAACGGCGCGGCCCTCCCTTTCCACCGGCAGATGCGGCGCTATATTGGGAGAGTGCGGGAAAGTGGTGTGAGGACGCCGGACCCTCGGGTCCCGATTCGCCCGCAGAGCAGGCTCTCCCCCCGGATCTATCTCTCCGGGGTCGGGACTACGGAAGGAACACGCGCCATGGTGCTGCGCCCGGCGATCATCCTCGGTGTATATCTGTTCTTCGGTTCGGCCACCCTCGACGCCCAGATCCACATCCTCTCCGCGGAGAGCACGTCGGCGATCCCGGGAGCGACGGTGCCGATCTCCGTGTTACTCGACAACGATGAATTGGCCCGCGGGTTCTCGCTCGGGATGACCCATGACGGGACCATCCTGACCCTGGACTCGATCACGGAGGGTGCTGCGCTCCTCGACTCGAACGGAGGCGTCGGCCCCGACTTCTTCTTCGAGGATATCGCGGCACCGAACGGTCCCGGGGGTACTTGCGGGGCGGTCCTCAGCTTCATCGCCCCGCTCGATGACATCCCGATCGGATCGGGGAGCGAGCTGGCGATCTTCACGTATACCGTCGCGTCCGCCGCTGAGCCCGGCACGTCGAGCTCGCTCGATTTCGTCGATACGCTCGGCAGCCCTCCGCTCGAGACGATCATCAGTGTCGCCGGTGTGACCCGCATCCCCACCGTCGTCTCGGGCGCTGTGCTGATCAACACGGCGTCGGTCACCACACTCGGCTGTGCACTCACCGACCTCTGCACCTGTGAATTCACGATGACCTGGACGAACCACGGCCCGTACGACACCATCGAGATCCAACAGGATGGAATTCCGATCCAGACGTTGGCAGGAACGGCGACGACCACGACCGTGAATCGAATCGTCACCACGATCGGCGGACCGTCCGTGGGCTCGCTCACCGTGATCGCACGCCGCAATCTCGTCATCTCCGCTCCGGCGAACTGCCTTGCGAGCTGCCCCGACGTGCCTGATCCGATCGAACCCACGGGACCGAACTGCGTCGTCGATCACTTCACCGGCGTGACGACCCTCAGCTGGACGAACGCCCAGCTCTATACAGGGCTCTCGGTGACCGTCGACGGGGTTCCCGCCGCGAGTCTGGGAGGTACCGAAGTGACGACGGCGGTCACGCTCCCGACCCCCGGGCTGTACTCTATCTGTCTCGACGGAACCGACGAGTGTGGGGTCGCATTCTCGACCGTCTGTTGTGCCGCGACATTCGAGCAGATCTTCGTCCGCGGGGACGCGAACGCGGACAACAGCTACAACATCTCCGACCCGATCTTCGGCCTGAACTTCCTCTTCGCCGGTGGCCCCTTGCCGTGCCAGGCGGCGTTCGACGTGAACGACACCGGCGAGACGAATATCGCCGACGTGATCTTCGCCCTGCAGGGGATCTTCGGCGTGGGTTCCCTGCCCCCGGCCCCGTTCCCGGGCTGTGGGATCGACCCGACTCCATCCGGGATCAGCTGCAATAGCTTCCCCGTCTGCCCTTGATTGCCGACGGACGGCCGATGAGGCACCTTTGGGCGGACGGACGCCCGATGAAGCGCCGTCTACTGCGTTGCGGGACCTCTCCCGATCCTCGACGACCCGAGGGGGTCGCCTGCGGTCGGAAGAGACCCCGCGCCTTGCATCCGGCACCTCCTCGGCCGTCCTGGCGTTTTCTGGCGCTTCTGGCGCTTCTGGCGTTCCTGGCGGACGGATGGCGGGGTCCGGGTTCTCTTCTCTTGTCCCGTCTTGCTTGATGGGGCTGGGTCGCCG
>JAQBGV010000179.1:0-17509 GCA_032128395.1 Planctomycetota bacterium
GTGGGGTTGGGTTTGGGGTGCTCTGCGCGGGCGCCCCCCCCCCCCCCACGAGGGGGCTTTGCGAAAGCCCCCTAAGATCACCGCTACAGCAACTCGAGCAGCTGTAGGTTGATCCAAGCGAGGCGACCGTAGGCGCGGATCAGGTTCGGCTCCTCGGCAGCCTGGAAGATCCAGTCCCACGACTCGTCCTGCAGGTAGGAGTCGCTCTCCCGTTCCCTGGCGAGGTCCGCGACCAAGTTCCGGTGCGCCTCCGCGATCTTTGCGGGGGGAGGATTGGTGCCTTGGGCGGAGAGGAGCGGGATGATCTTCTCGGAGAGTTCCACGACCCGCGCGAGATAGGTGATCAGCTTCTCTTCGGAGATGACGCGCACCGCAGGCTCCTCTCGGACGGACGGGCGCCGGGTCGAACGGTTCGGCCGGCGGGGACGGCGTTAGGGTAGGGGGGCCCCTGACATGCGTCAAATCGAATTCGGGGAGTGGGATGGGCGGCTTGCAATCGCTCCTCTCGCTCCTACGATGCCGGGCCGATCTCTGCACCAGAACCTGATCCCCCGGAAGTGTGGCTCCGGAAGCGTGGCCACCCGAACTAGAGCAAGCTTGGGGATCTTTCCCGAGAGAAGGACCGGATGGCGAACGAGGCCCCCGCCGAGGGGCGGACGATGGAGAAGCTGGTGTCGCTCTGTCGGCGGCGCGGGATCCTCTTCCAGTCGAGCGAGATCTACGGCGGGATGAACGGCTGTTGGGACTACGGTCCCCTCGGCGTGGAACTGAAGCGAAACGTCAAGGACGCGTGGTGGAACGACCACGTGCGCCACCACGACGATCTCGCGACTCTCGCCGGGGCTCCCTCCCCGTTCGAAATGGTCGGGCTGGACTCGACGATCCTCATGCACCCGCAGGTGTGGCGCTGCTCGGGACACTACGATCTCTTTCACGACATGATGGTCGACTGTCGCGAGACGAATCGGCGCTATCGCTACGATCAGGTCCGCGGTCGATTCGTCGAGGCGAAGGGGCAGCGTGCCTTCATCTGCACCCTCGCTGCGGCGGAGAACGAAGATGAAGACCTGCAGCGCCGCGCGTTGAAGTTCTTCGGGCTCCGCGCCAAGGATGTCGAACGACTGGCGTGGGAGGGCTCGGTCGTGCCTCTCCCCCAAGTCACCGAACCCCAACGGGTGCTCGGCCCGGATGCGAACCACCTCGGCACCTTGACCGAGCCGCGAGAATTCAACCTGATGTTCCGCACCCATGTCGGGGCCGTCTTCGATGAGGAGAACGTCACATTCTTGCGTCCCGAGACCGCACAAGGGATTTTCGTCAACTTCAAGAACGTCGTCGACAGCTCCCGCGTGCAGGTCCCCTTCGGGATCGCGCAGATCGGCAAGAGTTTTCGCAACGAGATCACCCCGAGGAACTTCACCTTCCGCTCCCGAGAGTTCGAGCAGATGGAGATCGAGTTTTTCTGTGCTCCGAGCGAGAGTCAGGGGTGGTACCGATACTGGCGCGATCGTCGGATGGCATGGTACGAGTCGCTCGGCCTCGCGGGGGAGCGTCTCCGGATGCGAGAGCACGATGCGGATGAGCTCAGCCACTACTCCACGGGCACCGCGGACATCGAGTACGCGTTCCCCTTCTTGAGCGAAGGGGACTATGGCGAGCTCGAAGGGGTCGCCCACCGCGGCGACTTCGATTTGCGCAGCCACTCCGAAGGAAAGCTGGATCCGAAGTCGAATCCGCTCGTCGTCGAGCTCGGGGAGGACGGAAAACCCCGTTGGAAGGGGAGCGGCAAGGACCTCTCCTACCGGGACGCGGTCCGCAACGAACGCTTCATCCCCCATGTGATCGAGCCATCGGCGGGAGCGGATCGCGCCGCGCTCGCCTTCCTCTGCGAGGCGTACACCGAGGACACCGCGCCGGACGAGAACGGCAAACCACAAGAACGCACCGTGATGAAGTTTCACCCCCGCCTTGCACCGTACAAAGTCGCGGTGCTTCCGCTCGTGCGGAAGGACGGGATGCCGGAGCTGGCCCAAGGGATCTACCGTGAACTCAAGCAGGAGTTCTCCGTCTACTACGATGAGAAGGCCGCCATCGGTCGCCGCTATCGTCGGCAGGACGAGATCGGGACACCCTTCTGCATCACTATCGATGGGCAGTCGATGTCGGACGGCACGGTGACCCTCCGCGACCGCGATTCGATGGAGCAGCGCCGCCTCGCTCCGGACGAACTGGTCGCCGCAGTTCGCCAGGCGATGCGCAGCTGAGATGGCGACTTCGAAGCCGATCGCGGTGTTGGTCGCCGGCGCCCGCGGGCGCATGGGCCTCATGGTGGTCGAGGCGGTCTCCGCTGCCGAGGATCTCGAGCTGGTCGCGGAAGTGGACCAGGGGGACGATCTCGAGCACGCCCTCGCGCGCTCAGGAGCGACGGTTCTCGTCGATTTCACCGTTCCGGCCGTCGGAGCGGATCACCTCGATCTCGCCCTCGCGCACGGCGTGCACCCGGTCATCGGCACCACCGGGATCCCGCGCGATCGCCTGGACGCCGCCGTCGAGCGAGCCCGGGAGCGAGGGATCGGTGGAGTGGTCGCGCCGAACTTCGCGGTCGGTGCGGTCTTGATGATCGAGCTGGCGCGACAAGCTGCCCGACACCTCCCATCGATCGAGATCATCGAGGCGCACCATCCCGAGAAGATCGACGCGCCATCCGGAACGGCGCTGCGCACCCGAGAGCGGCTCGCGGACCTCGCGGGTGATCGTGCCACGATCCCGATCCACAGCGTCCGCCTCCCAGGGTTCGTCGCGAGCCAGGAGGTGATCCTCGGCGGTCCGGGGGAGCGTCTTTCGATCCGCCATGACACCCTCGACCGGACCTGCTTCGCTCCGGGGATCCTGCTCGCGATTCGCAGCGCACCGAGTCTCGAGAGGCTCTACCTCGATCTCGCACCACTCCTCCTCGCGGAGGGAGACGGATGCCGTTCTACTGGCTCCTGATCCCACTCCTCTGCGCAGCGCAGGAGGGGGGATCCTCCGACTTGCCGCCCCTTCTCGACGAACGCTCGTGCTTGCGCCCCGGAGAACGCCTCGTCTACCGACGGAGCGACGGGGGAAGCGCAGAGATTCGACTCGTCGCGGCGGGTGAGGGAGAGATCCGAGTCGTCCGCCGGGACCTCCCCGCCGGGGGGACCACCCGCGGGAGCCACGCGATCGTGAATGTCGCCGCGCCCTTCTCGCTGCACCACGCCGGTGGTGTCTCGATCGACGGAGAGTACGAAGGATGGCAAGAGACCGAGGCAGGCGATGGTGAGGCCCCGTGGCGACTGTGCTGGCGGCGGAGCGGACCGGGAACTCCCGACGGGGGAGTCCTGGAACTGAAAAAAGTGCCTTCGACGGAGACGCAGCTCCTCCTCGCCCTTCGAGCGGTCCGATGGGAGCTCGGCTCCGAATTCGTGCTGGCGGTCATCTGGGACCTGGGGGACTCGAATCGGGATCTTGCGGAGAAAAGTGCGGAGGGTGTCCTCAGAACCCACATCCGCTGTACCGGTCGCGAGACGATCGAGACCGCGCAGGGAAACACTCCCTGCTGGCGGGTCGTGGTCGAGGCACAAGCTCGCGCGGGGGTCCGCCGAGCGGTGTACTGGGTCTGTGCGGCGCCCCCCCACGCGGTCGTCCGTCTGGAAGAAGCCGACGGGGGGATTCTGGATCTGATCGAGCGCTGGTCACCCCCTCCTCGGACGGAGGGGAATCCCACGAGTGGGGGACGCCCACCCGACGAGAAAGACGGAACCCCATGATCCGCACCGGCATCGTCATGCTCATCCCCGTCGCGGTCATCTTCCTCGCGCTCAGCCCCTTCGCTCTGGCTGCCGCGAACCCGGCGTTCCTCCTCGATGGGGATCCCGATCTCGAGCGGGCCCTGAGCGATGGGGACGCTCGAGCGATCATCGCGACATTCCGAGTGCTCGCGCAAGAGGACGAGGTGCGAGCTGCCGAACTGATCCCACCCGCCTATGCAAAGGTCGAGAACAGTGGGGACACCCGTTATCACGTCGAGGACCGCTACCGGATCCTCACCGCGGCGATCTCGGTCCTCTCCCGCCTGAAGAAGCGCGACGCTCACGACGTACTCGAGCGTCAGTTCAAGGAGTCGAAGGAGTGGCCGCTTCGCGCTCTCGTGCTCCAAGCGGGACTCCAGTGCGAGCAGATCGACGGGGTCGACTGGGCGCTCCAGGGTCTGCGCGACAAGGCTCCCGAGGTGGTTCTGGTCGCGGCGCGCGCTCTCGGATTCAGTCGCGATTTCCTCGCGATCCAACCGCTGATCGAAACGATGGCCCGTTGGGAGAACCCTGAGGTCCCGGAGAAAGTCCATCACGGTCGACAAGCGATCTCGGTCGACACCGCGGGGCGGGTCTGGCTCGCATGTCGGGATGCGCTCGAGCGGTTGACGGGGGAGAGCTTGCACCGCGCGCAGGCGTACCGTGGATATCTGGACGCACACCGCGACACCATCGATCCGAAGGCGGTGGACCTCTCCACGAGGAAAGAGGATCGGACCGGTCTCGGCCTCTTCGGTCTCGAGCTGACCGGGAAGAACATCATTTTCATCCTCGACGTCTCCGGGAGCATGGTCTCGACCGATCCGCTGACCCCGGAGCAGATCGAGAAGCTTCGCCGCGCGACCGGAGTCGCAGGGGCAAACGAGGCCGAGGAGAAGCTCTTCGAGGAGCGCCGCCGTATCGTTCGGGCGAAGAAGGAGCTGAAGACGGTCCTCATGGGGCTCTCCGACGACCGGAACTTCAACGTGATCGCGTACTCCACGGAGGTTCAGAAGTGGAAGGGGGTGCTCGTCCCCGGCGAGAAGAAGAACCGCGAAGCGGGGGTCGCGTTCGTCGAAGGGCTCGAGGCGGAGGGAATCACCGTCACCGACTGGGCCTTGCGCGAGGCGCTGGCGGACCCCAAGGTCGACACGGTCTACCTGATCACCGATGGTGCCCCGACTCACATCGGGGCCCAGGGACGGGACCTCCCCCCGGATGCCCGAGCGTTGATGGAGCAGATCCTGATGGGGACCCAGGCGATGAACCACTTCCGGGGGGTCCGAATCTTCACTTTGGGGTTCGAGGGAGCCGAAGAAGGATTTCTGGAGAAGCTCTCCGAGGAAAACGGGGGGCGATACGTCCGCATCCGGTGATGTCGCGCCGACCCGCGTCATCCTCGAGTGACGGACAGTCATTCTCGAAGGACGATAGGGGAGGCGGATCGATGGCGAGTGACGTGGCGGTGGTGGCGGGACTCCGCACCCCGTTCGCTCGAGCCGGCGCAGATCTCGACCCGGTTCCCATGCGTGAACTCGGTCGTGCGGTCACACGCGAACTCCTCGATCGTACCGGCGTCGACCCGGCGACGATCGACGAGGTCATTTTCGGCTGCGCCGGCCAACCCGCGGACACGGCAAATCCCGCCCGAGTGATCGCGCTCCGCTCCGGCATCCCCGAGGAGGTCCCCGCGTACACCGTAGCGCGCAACTGCGCCTCGGGAATGGAGGCGTTCACCCAGGGTGTCGAGAAGATCCGATCGGGCCGCGCGCAGACGGTGCTGGTCGGTGGCGTCGAGTCGATGTCTCGCTTCCCGTTGCAGTATCCCCGCAGTTTCGCTCAGAAGTCCGCATCGCTGGCCCGTGCTCGCAATCTCGCCGAGAAGCTGATCGGTGTGCTCGCGTACCGCCCCCGGGACTTCAAGCCGGTGATCACGATCCTCGAGGGACTGTCGGATCCGACCACCGGCGAGATCATGGGCCTGACCGCGGAACGCCTCGCCCGCGAGTTCTCGATCTCGCGGGACGAGCAGGACGCGTATGCGCTGCGGAGCCACCAGCGGGCAGTCGCGGCTCGGGAGTTCCTCGCCGGCGAGATCGCCCCGGTCGCGATTCCGCCGCTCTACTCGGAACGCCTCGGAGTCGACGTCGGCCCACGCGAGCAGCAGAGTCTCGCCGCGCTCGCAAAGTTGCGCCCCTACTTCGATCGCCGCAACGGAACCGTCACCGTGGGGAATTCCTGCCCCGTGACCGACGGGGCCGTCGCGCTCCTTCTGATGTCGAGCGAGCGAGCAAAGGCCGAGGGGCTGCGCCCACTCGGCCGGGTGCTCGGCCACGCGTACCGCGGCCTCGACCCCCTGAGGATGGGGCTCGGCCCGGTGCACGCGACTGTACCCGCCCTGAAGGAAGCGGGGGTCTCTCTCGCTGACCTCGAGGTGATCGAACTCAACGAAGCCTTTGCGGCGCAGGTGATCGCCTGCGCACGCGCATTCGGATCGAAGAGCTACGGGGAGTCACTCGGTCTCTCGGGAGCGATCGGCGAGCTGGACTTCGATCGTCTGAACCCCAACGGCGGAGCGATCGCCGTGGGCCATCCGGTCGGGGCGACCGGAGCGCGCCTCGTGCTCACGGTACTGCGCGAACTCGAGCGGCGGGGGGGCGGGCTCGGCCTCGCGACACTTTGCATCGGGGGCGGCCAGGGTGGTTCCGTCGTGCTGGAGGGGATGCCCTCATGAGAGCGTTCCTCTGGCGCCGGGGCGATTGGGAACCCGGAACCACGTTCCCTCCCCCCGAGGTCGCAGATGGCGAGGTGATCCACCTCATCGCGGACGGGGAGAGCCCGGTGAACGCGCTCTCTCTCGAAAGCATCGAGGAACTCGAGCGGGCACTCGATGAGATCGCGGGCGAAACCGGGGTGCGAGCGATGGTGATCTCGAGCGCGAAGGTCGGGCACTTCATCGCGGGGGCGGACATCGACGAGATCGGCGGGATCACCGATCCTGAGGAGGCGACACGCCTCGCGACTCTTGCTCAGGAGGTATTCGGCCATCTGGGACGCCTCCCCTTCCCGAGTTTCGCACTGATTCACGGAACTTGTCTCGGCGGCGGACTCGAGCTTGCCCTCGGCTGCAACTATCGCATCGCAGTCTCGAGCCCGAGCACCAAGATCGGACTCCCCGAGGTGAACCTCGGGATCATCCCCGGATTCGGGGGAAGCCAGCGGTTGCCTCGCCTGATCGGAGTGGCGAAGGCGCTGCCGTTGATCCTCGCGGGCTCGCGTCTGCCGGCCGAGGTCGCGCTGCGCCGGGGGATCGTCGACGCGGTGGTCCCCCCGGAAGGAGCGCTCGGGATCGGGCTGCGCGCGGTGAAGAAGATCGTCGAAGACGGCGGGGCCCAGGTCGCGAAGCAGCGGCTGAGACATCGCGGAGGGTGGCGCCATCGATTGCTCGAGGGGAACCCGATCGGTCGGGCCCTGCTCGCTCGGGGAGCGCGCAAGCAGGTGCTCGCGAAGACGGGCGGTCATTACCCTGCGCCGCTCGCGGCGATCGACCTCGTCGTTCCGGCCGCCAGCCGAACGCTCGGCGCAGGTCTCGCCGTGGAGGCGAAGGTGGTCGGGTTGCTCGCGGTGGGGCCGGTCTGCAAGAACCTCGTGCGGATCTTCCAGGCATCGGAGCGCGCTCGGAAATACTCGGGTCCCGAGGAGGGTGATCGTGGTCGCTGGCCCCGGCCGGGATTCCTCGGCGTCCTGGGAGCGGGCGTGATGGGGGCCGGAGTGGCGAGCGCCGCTCTCGATCGGGGTCTCGCGGTGCGCCTCCGCGACATCGCGGAGGAGCCGCTCTCCCGGGGGCTCGCCCAGATCGCGGGAGATGTCCGCCAGCAGGTCGAGCGCCGACGCCGAAGTGCTCTCGAAGGGGAGGAGATCCTCTCACGGCTGACCCACGGAACCGAACCCATCGGGTTCGGCCGCTGCGACGCGGTGCTCGAGGCGATCGTGGAGCGGATGGATGTGAAGCAACGGGCGCTCCGAGAGATCGAACCGCAGCTCCGCGACGATTGCCTCTTCCTGACCAACACGTCGGCGCTCTCCGTCACCGAGTTGCAGGGCTCCGCTGCGCTCCCCGAGCGGGTCGTCGGCCTGCACTTCTTCAACCCGGTGTCGCGCATGCCACTCGTCGAGGTCATCGCAGGGCGTCAAACCGCGCCATGGGCGGTCTCGCGCACGATCGGTCTCGCTCAGGCGCTCGGCAAGTATCCGGTTCTCGTCCAGGACTCTCCGGGGTTCTTGGTCAACCGCCTGCTGATGCCATACCTCGACGCCGCGGTGCGGTTGCTCGAGAGCGGGGTTCCCGGTCCAGTGATCGATTCCGCCGCGAAGCGGTTCGGACTTCCGATGGGACCGATGCGGCTGATCGATGAGGTCGGGGTCGACATCGGGGTCGAGGTTGCGGAGACGCTGCACGCCGCGTTCGGTGACCGGGCGACGCCGAGCACGTTTCTCGGACGCCTCGTCGAAAAGGGATGGCTCGGTCGGAAGACGGGGGTCGGGTTCTACCGCCACCCTCAGGGGAAGGGATCGACCGTCTGGAACGAGGGGATCGGCGGGTGCATCGACTCCCCCCGTCGGGCGCTGGCAGAGGCGGAGATCGTGGCTGCGCTCATCGATCCGATGGTCGACGAAGCGGCGCGGTGCCTCGAGGAAGAGGTCGTCTCGAGCGCCGAGACGATCGATCTCGCACTCGTGATGGGAACCGGTTTCCCCCCCTTCCGCGGCGGTCTGCTCCGCTACGCGGACACCACCGGCCTCGCCGAGATCGTCGCCCGGATCGAGGGCAGCGACAGCGAGCGCACCCCGAGTTCACTCCTTGCGGAGCTGGCGCAGGAGGGTGCGACTTTCTACGGTCCGAACGCGATGACGGTGGACGTGGTCTAGTGTCGAGACCGGTGGACAGGCTCCGCATCGCGGAGCCTGTCCACTCTCTCGGTCCTACAGACTACAGCCGCTACAAGCCGGCGGATTCTGCGGCGGCAGTCCACCCCCGAACAAGTACAGCAGTTCGTACACCGCGTCCCCGAGATCGATGTTTCCGTCGAGATTCAGGTCCGCGGTGCGGAGGCAGCGCGGCGGCGTACCGGATGCGAATATGTAGGCCAAGAGCGAGATCGGGTCGGTGATGTCGTACGCACCGTCCGAGTTCACATCGCCCGAAGCGACCACCTCGACCACGAGCGGCATGGTGAAGGTGCTCCCATCCCCGCAGGAATTCGTCACCGTCAGCGCGATGGTGTAGGTCCCCGGTTGGGTGAAGACATGTGTGGCGCTCCCCGGGGTTGCCTCCGTGGTGCCGTCGCCGAAGTCCCAGAGCCAGCCCGCGATCTCACCGGTCGAGAGGTCGGTCAGCTCGACGCAGTGCGGCGCGATCCCGAGTGTCTCCGATAGAAGTCCGAAAGCTGCGGTCGGGGTCTGACAGATATCGATCGTCAGTGAGCCGCTGACCGAGCCGCACGGGCTCGACACGGTCCACGTGGTGGTGTGCGCCCCCGGTGCGAAGTCGTGGATCGGGGAGGGAGCGGTGCTCGTCCCCCCATCCCCGAAGTCCCACAGGAAGGAGAACGGCCCACTCCCGGTGGGGTTGGCGTCGAACTGGAAGGTCGTCGGCGGTCCAGTCGGGAGCGCGACGGCGATCGGTGTGGCTCCGACGGGATCGCACACCTGTACGGTGAGTTGCCCCGTCGCGTCACCGCAGGAGTTGTTCGCCGTCACCGAGACGGTGTAGGTCCCTGGGATCGTGTAGGTGTGGGTCGGATCGGAGAGGAGCGAGGTCGAACCGTCCCCGAAGGTCCACAAGGTCGTGAGTGGGGCGGTTCCCGTCGCTCCGCTCGAAAACGCGATGCTGAGGGGAGCGTTTCCGAGGGTGGTGCTGGCGTTCGGCACGACCGTCGCCCCCGCGCAGACCACGATCGGGATCGTCACCGTCTGCGACCCGCACGAGTTCGAGACCGTGACGGACGCCTGGAAGGTCCCCTCAGCGGTGAAGGTGTGGGTCGGGTTCAGGGCGATGGAGAGCCCGCCATCGCCGAAGGTCCAGAGCACACCCACCGGTCCGGTTCCCACGGCGTTCGCGGCGAACTGCACGGTCAGCGGAGAGGCGCCGGCCGTGGGGATCCCGGTCGGAGTAGCGCTCGCCGGCGTGCACGCATTGACAATGATCGCCGCCTGCTGCGAGCCGCAACCGTTGGTCGCGCTCACCGTCGCGTTGAAGGTTCCACCGGTCGTGTACGTATGCAGCGGATTCGCCTCGGTCGATACGCCTCCGTCGCCGAAGGTCCAGAGGTAGTCGATCGGCCCCGAGCCGCCTCCGCCTGCGCTGAACTGGACCGTCAAGGGAACCGAGCCGCTCGCGGGAGCCGCCAGCGGCGCGATCGTCACCGGGGCACAGGCGGTGATCGGGAGGGTGTGCGTGGAAGTTCCGCACGTGTTCGTTACGGTCAAGGAGGCGACGAAGTCCCCTGCCGCGTAGGTGTGCGTCGGGTTCGGTTGCACGCTGGTCGTGCCATCGCCGAAGTTCCAGGAGTAGAGAATCGGACCTGTCCCCGTCGCGCCTGCTGCGAATTGGACGGAGAGGGGCGGGGAGCCACTGGAGGGTGTTGCGCTCGGCAGCGCGGTCACGGGAGCACAGACTTCGATGAGGACCTGGTCCTGCACCAAGCCGCAGCTGTTGGTGGCGGTCAACTGAACAGCGTAGAGCCCCGCGGTCGAGAATACGTGGAGCGGAGCGCTCGCGCTGCTGGTCGAGCCGTCGCCGAAATTCCAACTCGTGGCGATGGGCGCGGTTCCGGTGGCTCCCGATCCGAACTGCACCGCGAGGGGCGGGGGCCCGGAGAGTACATCGGCGGTAAGCCCGATCGCGATGGGGTTGCAGACCTGCACCTGGAGCGACCCCTGCGCGAGTCCACAGCCGTTCCCGACGAGGAGGGTCACCGGATAGATTCCCTCGGCGCCATAGGTGTGCACGGGGTTCGGCACGAGTGCGGTGGTCCCGTCCCCGAAGTCCCACACGAATTGGAACGGGGGGGTCCCGCTGGCCGAGCTCGAGAACTGGACAGTGAGCGGCGATGGCCCCGACGTCAGGTCTGAGCTCGCGCTGACCGTGGGGGCCGTGCACGGAGACTCGTCGCCGAGCAGTCGAAGACAGCAGTCGGTCAGGAGGCCGTCTCCCCCCGCGACCGCGTCGATGATGGTCACGATCCAAGCGCCTTGCATCTCTTCGCCGATCAGGCGCGTGAGGCTCCCGAGGGCGGGCTGCATCCGAACACCGTCCGGGAGAAGCGCGGGGTTGTAGGGGATCCCGTCCGAAGCGAACACGACGTCGATACCCGAGAGAGGGTTCGCTCCTAGAGTGTTGAGTGTCACCACCGAACCTTGGGGGGTCTGAAGACTCATCTGGATGTCGTGGGCGAAGGGGTGCTCGATCCGGATGTGGAGTTCCGCTTCCTCGACGAGGTACGGATCAGGGACGTCGATCGGGACGACCCGGGGACCGAGGGCGAACGAGATCGGCAGTGGGTCGAGCACGTCGAGGCACCACGACTCGAGGACGCCATTGTCCCCGCTGTTCACGTCGGTCACGGTCAGCGTCCACGGACCCGTGGCGGTCCCGTTGTCGAAGTCGGCGAGCGAACCCGGCCCCTGGGGCTGCAGGTGTGCGCTCCCGGGGAGTGCGACAGGGTTGAACGGCGAACCCTCGTCGTCGAAGGTCGTGTGGATGTCGTCAATATTGCCGCCACCCGGGGCGAGCAGGTTGACCGAGGTCCCGGTCGGGCTCGCCAGGTCGATATCGAGATCCCCGATCCAAGTGTGCTGGATGTCGAGCGCGACGTCGAGGTCTCGAATCACTCCGCTCAGAGCGGATGTGATCGTCGACACAGTCGGCGAAACTTGGCTGATCGGGGCGGCCGGAGCCACGCACACGACCGCACGGGGCGCGATGTGACAATACTCGCGGCGGGTGAACTCATCGATGCTCAGGCACCAGCGGTCCAGGGTTCCGACCTGGGAGAAGAAGGAATCGACCGCTTCGATCGTCCAGTCCCCGTTCGGGTCGGTGCCATTGAAGTCCGAGAGCAGCCCGGGACCGTCGGGGGTGTTCCCGAACCCGTCGTCGTCGTAGGTGGTGAAGAGCCCGCTCCCGGTCACTACGCTCTGGTCGTGCAGACGCACCGAGGTCCCGAGCGGTCCGGTGACGTCGACGGTGAGGTCTCCGACAAAGGGGTGGGTGATCTCCACCGTGACGTTGAGGTCACGGATGGAATTCGTTCCTTCCGTGATGGTGATGGTATCCGAGACCGGCGTCCCGACCGGTTGGATCAGGATTCCGGGAGGTGGAGAAGCGGTCATGCACCAAGAGTTCAGGGAGCCATTCCCGAGGGGGACCGCGTCGGTGACGGTGAGCGTCCAGTCGCCGGTGAACGGTATCCCGTTGAACGCCGCGAGCAGTCCCGGGCCCGAGGGCCGCATCCGTGCGCTGGTGTTGAAGGGGATGCTGCCGTGGGGGGCTCCTTCGTCATCGAAGGTCGTCAGTAGGTTCGGCCCGATTCCCACGCCGTCGAAGACGGTGACCGATGTGCCCCCCGGGCCGGTCAGGGTGATCGTCAGATCGCCGACCTGCGGGTGGACGAGGATCAGGGCCAGATCGAGGTCGCCGATCGGGAATCCGGCGGTCACCGTTCGAGTGTCGGAGGCGGGAGACGTGGCGTTGCTGATCGGGAGCGGTCCCGTGAGCAGCCCGCAGCGGGTGATGGCGGGACCGGCGGGCTCGGAGCAACGGACGAAGTCCGCGAATTCAGGGATGACCGAGTCAGGGCAGGGGGGGAGCGCCGCGATCTCCAGGAGCAGGTTCGACGACGCTTCCACGAGGAAGAGCGACGGCGTCCCGCTCGAGCCCTGCGCGACCCACTCCACTCCGTTGACGAGGGGACCGAGGAGCGCGATATCGATCCCCGCGATCGCGACCCCCTCCGGCGAGAGCACCGTGTCGACCCGCGTGACTTGTCCGTCGGAGACCTTGCCGTGGGGGATCTCGAACAGTCCACAGTCACTTCGGAAGGCGATTCCGCCGCCACTCCCCTGGCCGTCCGGGTGAGGGAGCAGACCGCCGAGTGCGCTGCCGTCGGCGATAGAGTGCTGGCTGTACTGATCGTGGGTGACGTCGTTCGCCCAGATATTGCTCTGCGCGTCGAGACAGATTCCGATCGGGGTGCCGAACGCGGGAAGGGTCAGAGCGCCGAGGGCGACCGCATTCATGCCCTGGAGGTCGGTCCGCCAGAGGGTCTGGGGGGCACCCGGGACCGCCCAGTAGATGAAGGTTCCATCCGAGGTGATGCCGGTCGTGGCGACCGCACCCCCGGGGTTGGGAATCGTCCCGATGGCTCCCGCCCCGAGGGACGTCAGATCATAGACGTAGGTCAATCCGGAGAATGCATCGGGGACATAGAGGAGGCTCGTCCCCGGGATGTGGCAGAGATCGATCGCGTCGGCCCCCGCGAATGGAGTGGACTGGAGCAGCTCCGCGGGCTGCAGGGAAGGAATCTGCGCTTCGGCCAAATCAATTCCGACGAGCGGCAGCATCGCCACCGCGAGGAAAACCCACAGATTCCTCATGATCGTTCCTCCCCCGGAGCGGGATCGACCCGCTCGAGTGGCCCTACCGGGCCAGGCACACCTCGTTCGTGACGGGACGGAAGACACTCGGATGGTGCGGATCGAGCCCGATTCGCGGGATGGAGTGTATTCCCTCCCAATAAACAGAAGCTCGATTGTAATGTTTGTAAATACGTCGTCAACCGGCGCGTGGAGGTCCACGGGGTGGGGATCCGAGGGGAGGATCGAGCCGGGCGCCTCGAAAGGGGCTGCTATACTCTGCTCCCCGTAGTTCGAAGAGGAGCTTCGATGCCGGCGACCCCGACGCTCGAGTACCTGAGCAGGCTCGTTTCTCTCTGCCTCCTCCTCGCCGCATCCATCCTCGGGGCGCAGGACCACGATCGATTTGCGGAAGAACGGGGGAAGCTCGCCACCGGGACCTCCCCCGAGAAGGTCCAGGTGATCGACAACCTCCTCGGGACGGGAGACTTGCAAGCCCTTTCGATCCTCCGAGATGCCCTCTCCGGGGAGGACCGCGAGCTCCGGATCCGCATCACCACAGGGATCTTCCGAGTGTTCCCGCTAGAGGCTCCTGAACTCTTCTTCTCGCTGGTCGATGACTCCAACCTCTACCGGCGCGAGGCCGCGCTCTTTGCGATCGCCACCCTCGATGATCCGCGGGTCCTTCCGATCTTGATTGCGGCGCTCGATTCGAAGGAGAAGACACTCGGAGAGGCCGCTGCCCGCGCGCTCGCAGGTCGTGGACGCGAGGCGTTCAACGCCGCGTACACGAGGGCCTACGGCGGAGGGCGGCCGATCTCGCCGACCCTGCGGAAGATCCTCGCCGAAACGCGTATCGCAGTCTTCAGCGAGGTGATCCGAAGCGGCGCCGACGACGTCCGCCGCGCTCTCCGCGACCGATTCGCCGACGCGTCCGGAGCTCGCCGGCTCAGGGAAGCGTACCGTGACGCGCATCTCGATGATCCCGCCGCCGCGAAATTGGTGGTGCTGGGGATGCGCCTCGCCCCTTGGTGTCCACGGGCTTCCCTCCTACCGGGCACCCATCTCGGCTACACCATTCAGCTCGGGAACGTCTTCGTCGGCTCTGAGAAGAAGGTGGAGATCTCCGTCGACGACATCGACTTCTCGGCGATGCACTTCTGGCGGTACTCCCTCGACCGAGCGGTGACTCTCCTGCTCCCTCTCGATGAGCTCTTCCTCGACCCATCGTGCTGCGCGCCCACGTGGATCGACGGGGAGGAACCGGGGACTTCCCCGATCCTCTCCTACCGTCTTCCGGAGCGGACCAAACTCGCCTGCGGGATCGGAATCCTGAACATCGCTTTCTGGCAGGGATCCACCCACGAGGGACGAGACGTCTTGCTGACCCTCGACAAAGCGACCGGGCTTCCCCGAGAGGAGAGGGTCACGGATGTCGCTGGGGAACTCGTGATGTCGGTCGAGTACGGAGGCTGGCTCGATCTTCCAGGAGGCGCCTCGGCGCCGTCGACAATCCGCGTCGACCTGCCGCGGGCGACGATCGGTGCGAATGTCGTGCGGATGCGCTACGAGCTTCGCTTTCAGATCATCGAAGGGGTCTGGATCCTCGAGAAGGCCGATGCAGTCGCGCTCGTCGAGGAGGGCGAGGAGCTGCGCGCCACCGCCTCCCTATCCTCGATCTCCGTCACTCGGAAGGAGCCGGACTCCGCGGCGCCCCCCTGGGAGAGCCCGAGGGCGCCACCGGCGGTTCCGCACCGGTTCCGGAGAGCGGGGGAGGGGAGAGGACGGGAGAGTCCGGAGGCCACGGGACGATCGGGGGATCCCCCCGTTCGTAGCTGCCCAGTGTCGACTCGAGTGCGGGGAGGAGGTCGCTCCGTCCCGCGGTGCGGGCGGCCTCGATCGCCTTTCTCTGAAGATCGAGTGCGACGTCGAATCTCCCGATCGCCGCGTACGCCATCGCCGCGGTCTCGACGTGCTCGAGTGAACTCTCCTCCTCGACGAGAACCCGCGCGAGCTCGACCGCCCGGACCGCCGATCCCGCATCCCCCGAGGTCGCGTGAAGACGCGCGAGCGCATTGCGAACCCCGCGGTGGGCAGAGTCGATCCCATGGGCGAGTTCCAGGCGCTCGATCGCGCTCCCCGGTTCGCCGATCCGAACCAGGGAGAGCGCCTCGCCGAGACGCGCGGATGTCCGCCCCGGCTCTCGATCGAGTACGGCGCGGTACGCCTGCGCCGCGGTCTGGAATTCCCCGAGGCGCCGGAGCGCGTTCGCCCGGTTGAAGTGCGCATCGATCAGCCCGGCATCCGCATCGGTCGCACGCGCGTAGTAGCGGACCGCCAGCCGATCTTCCCCACGACCCGCGGCGAGAACCCCTAGATTGAACCAGGGGAGCGAGGTGTCTGGGTCGAACTGGGCCGCCGCCTCGAAGTGGGGTAGGGCGTCCGCGCGTCGATCGAGCTTTACGAGGACGGATCCGAGGTTGAGACGGACGGTCGCGACCTCGGGTGCCGCCACCGAAGCTCTCTCGAACTCGACGAGTGCGTCGGGGTATCGCCCCTCCTGGAAAAAGCTGGTCCCGCGCCGCAGGTGGACTCGCCACCCCGCGGGGAGTTCGCGAACTTCCTGTAGCAGCGAGTCGACCGGTTGGGCCATCAACATGCCGCGCCGGCCCATCTCCTCGAGGGCGCGCTCAGAGTTTCCGAGCCCCCTGTACGCGAGCCCGAGCGGGTACCTCAGAGCGCTCGCCTGGGGTGCGATCCGCAGTGCCTCCTCGAGACTGCGTACCGCCAGTTCGTACTGCGTCTCCTCGAGGAGCAATCGGCCGATTCCGCCGTGAGCCGCGGCGCAATCGGAATCGAGTGCGAGGGCCCGGTGGTACGCGGTCCGCGCATCGGGTTGGCGGTCGAGTTCGAGGAGTGCATCTCCCAGTGCCACCCACCCGGTGAGAAGCGTCGGGTCGAGGTCGACGGCGCGCTGGAAGGCAGAGACCGCGTCCGGCATCCGTGGGCCGGTACGAAGAACGTGTCCGCGGAGGTATGGCCAGCGAGGGTCGGTCGGAGCGCATCGCTCTGCCACTTCGTAGGCGGCGAGGGCCGCCAGTCGCAGTGAGTACGCGTGATAGACCATGCCGGCTCGACCGTGGGCGGGACCGAGCTGTTCCGGAGCCGCGCCGACACGAAGGGCCGTTTCGAGATCTGCGCGGGTCGTCGTCAGATGATCGCGAACCTCTGGCTCCACCCCGGTCAGATCGGGCCAGGGGAACGACGGGTCGGCGGGAGGATCGGGCTCGAGGTCGCAGCCGGTCGTGCACGCGATCACGAGGAGGAGGAACGCCAGCCTCGCGCGCCCGATCGCCCGGTGCATGACCCGCATCACTCGTTCTTCTCCGAAGGGGTGCCGGTCCCGATGATGAGGGTGTGGTATCGCCCGACCAGGAGCTCCTTGAAGCTCTCGACCACACCGCCGGGGACGAGAATCTCGATGAGCGCCGGGGGATCCGATCCGTCGCCGAGCCCGAAGATGACCCGGGGGTCCTGGGCGCACAGGTAGCTCGCCGCGACCCGGACGCGTCGCTCCATCGTGCGCCCCCCGGCGGTGATCAGGCGCACGCGAGCCCCCAGGGCAGGGTTTCGTCCGTCGGCGGTCCTCAGATCGATCCCGACCCAGCCGGCAGCCAGCGGGGTGCGGCCCCGGTATACGCGGACGATTCCGGAGTTGTTGAAGAGCACGATGTCGGTCGCCCCATCATCGTCGAGGTCCCCCGAGCAGACTCCTCGCCCGACTTCCGAGCGGGCGAGGATCGGTTCGTCGGTGGACGGGACCTCTTCGAAGGTTCCGTCGCCTCGGTTTCGAAAGAGCTGGTTCGGGAGGTGGAGAGGATAGGGATCCCCCGCCGCCGCGAGTGCTTCGATGGTCTTCACCGCCCCATTCGCGATGAAGAGGTCGAGATCGCCATCGTGTTCCAGGTCCAGCAGGGCGGTGCCGAATCCGGTATAGGCTCGACTCGGGACCCCGAGTCCGCTCGCAGCGGAGGCGTCGTCGAAGGTCCCCGTGCCGTCGT
>JAQBGV010000180.1:0-4486 GCA_032128395.1 Planctomycetota bacterium
TCCGACGCGTCGCAAGCACTGGAGCACTCCGGGGCGGGAACTCCGATGAACAGGATCTGCAGCAACTTGATCGCATCGCCGATCCCAACGCTTCCGTTCTCGTCCACGTCCCCGCGCACGAAGCTCGCAGTGCTGACCACATTGATGAGCCCGGGCACCCGAACCGGTACCAGTGTGGCGACGGTCACGACCACCGTGGCGATGGGCGGACCTCCGAGTGTGTTGCAGGGGAGCAGTTGAATCTGAGTGCCGACCGGCGTCCCGGAGAGGATCGAGTAGGTGGTCTCGGCCATGATGAAGCCGGTCGTACCCCCGGAGATGAAATTGACCCCGAAGAGGTCGATGACGACCCCTTGGAACCACCCCCCGGCCACGATCTGCTGATTCAGGAACCCCGGAGCAGCCCCACCATTGACCGTGGCGGTGTCCGCAGAGTCGATGGAAGTCGGTATTGCGAGTGTAGCAACGTTGCAGACGCCATAGGACCAACCATTGACGTGGTTCGCCCCAGTGGCAACGTCCAGGAGGACTTGGATGTCCACCGAGCTTCCTGGGCTGCCAGCTCCGCACTGGACATCGAATACGTAGTTTTCTCCACCCACGCTCGGCGTTCCGCAGTTGCACGGCGCGGTACTACAGCAATCCGAGTCGTAGCAGTCCGCACAACCATCCGCGTCGTTGTCGATCCCATCGTTGCAGTTGCCCAACTCGTTGTCGGGGGTCGACACGCAAGCCGGATGGGCGGTGCAGTCCGAATCGGCGCAATCGATGGCAAGGTCGCAATCGTCATCGGTTCCATTGGTGCAGTTTTCCGGGATGACACCGAGGCAATCGGAATCGAGACAGTCGATCGCCCCGTCGCAATCGTCGTCCACGTTGTTGTTGCAGATCTCCGTACCGACGTCGAAGCACTCGGAGTCGAGACAGTCGATCGCGCCGTCGCAATCGTCGTCGATGTTGTTGTTGCAGATCTCGGCTCCGACGTTGAAACATTGGGTGTCCAAGCAGTCGATAGCCCCGTCGCAATCGTCGTCCTGCCCGTTGTGACAGAGCGCGAATGTGTTTTCGTTCGCAGCGGTGGCTACACAACCATCTTGACAATCCGGATCCAGCCCGTCGATGAGGCTGTCGCAGTCGTTGTCGAGACCATCGGTGCAGGGGTCGAGTCCAGGGTCCGTAGGACCGTTGTCCTCGGTCACGCCGGCGCAGCCCGGCTGTCCGATCGGGAGAGTGCAACAGGGATCACCGGTGCAGTCGGAGTCATAGCAATCGACCCAGAGATCCCCATCGTTGTCGATCCCGTCGCAGCAGATCTCGGTATCCACAGCGAGTTGGCCATAGATCGGAGACCCACCACCCCACTGGAGGCCGGCCAGAATGGCCCCCATGCACAGGAACTGGACAAGCCTCGGCGCGCGCCAGCTCGATATAGCCATCGTAGACATGATAATTTCCTCACTCCCCTAGTAGGGCAGGGAGCGCCCGAAGACTCTCGAGTCGGAGCGCCCGATGCCAAGGCAATCAGTCGGTAGTCCATTGTAGATGGAGCCACGGGCATCGTGCCGGCGGGGGTGCACGATCCCAGGGATGCTGTTCACAGGACGGTATGAGCAAAGGAGATGTGCGACAAGTAGGGCATCTGGACGTCACGCCGCCAGGTGTCATCTAAGGAGATGTCATCCCGTTGAGTCCGCGTGGCTGTTGGGCTCGGAGTCGTCGGGGTTCCTGCTCTGGCGCGCGGCGCGGTGACGACGCACGCGCACACCGCGAGGGCTCGATCCTTCGCGGTATTCTGCCGCTCATCGGGCCTCCTCATCACAGGTTCTCCACACTGCGAGTGACGACTCGGACGTCATCCCAGGAGGGCGAGCGGAGCATGGGGGTGTGCGAGACTCAGATGTCATCCCTAGGTCGCGCGGTGCCCTCACGACGCCGTCGACAAGAACCTCGGAACCAGATTCACCTGCAGGTGGGCGTTTGCCACCGCCAGCATCATCTGGCAGCGCTCCGAGACACCGAGCTTGTGATAGATGCGCTGCTGGTAGGTCTTGATCGTGCCGTGGCCGAGTTTCATGTCGAGGGCGACGAGCTCGAGCTTGTCGCCCAGGATGAGCTTCTGGATCAGCTCCAGTTGACGCTCGGAGAGGCCCAACCACCGTCGGACCTGCTCCCACTCATCCGCGGTCGTCGGGATGACGGAGTAGCGCAGCTCGCTCGCGGACACGGAATACCCCCTTCCGGCACCGACGGACCCGCAGACCCCAGCCCTCGAAGCATGGACGGTCCTCGGGCGCGGAAGGCTTCTTCCCTCCCCCGGGGGGTGGAGCCTTCGACTCGATATGCAAATGTGCACAAGATCACTCGCCAGGCCGGCGATTCGCGAGATCGGATAGAGCTCTCGCCGCCTCCCCAGGGGCGGTGCGCACTCCAGTCGAAGGCTCGCAGACGGCGCAGTCCACACCCCAGACCCTCCGGCCGACGGGAACGCCACCCGAGGGTCGTGGAATCCGAGCACGATGGACCCGTGATCGACTCCGTGCCTGCTCCTCAGCGTGCACGGGGCCGCAGAACGGCCGAGGAATCATAACTTACCGCAATATTAGGACTTGCAGCAGCAGACGGGATGGTTCCTTCGGCCCTTTCCGTGGCCTGATCACGTTCCGGCGAACAGACATTACGCTACAAACTGTCCCTCAGGTCAAGTGTCAGTCCGAACCGGTGAGGCAGACCGAACTCACATCGGTCGGACTGAGGTTCGAGGTGGCGACTCAGGGGGTCAGGGAGCGAACTGGATGACGAGCTCCGGGAAGTCATCGCCGTCGAGGTCGGCTCGCGCCGCGGCGAACGCCTCGAAGGTGACTAGGATCGCCTGACGGGTGTCCGCGCCGGTGTTCGCGGCTCCCGCGTGGATCCAGGAGAACACGCGCACCCCGCGGGAGTCGGGGAGTCCCGCGGTGAGGACTTCCTGCCGACCATCGCCATCGAGATCGGTGAACGGCCACGGCCCATCCCCCGGGGTCACGCGCCAGCGCGGGTGGTTCTGGCCCGCGACCTCGCGCTCGATCTCCTCTGAGAAGACCGGCGCCAGGGGGAATCCCTCCGTCCCGAAGGTGACGACCCTGGGCGCTCCCCCTTCGACCCTCTGGGCGAGCAGGGCAGGCTCGCCCGGTGCTCCACTCTCTCTCACGAGCAGCGGCCGCACCGGATCGATCACTCCCCTCCCCAGACCTTGCGCCCGCTCGAGGAGCGCCGCGTTCCCGAAGTGGTAGACGCAGAGCCCGGCGCCGAGTGGGGCGAGCTGCTGGTGCGTCTCGACCCGCGGCCAGACGATGATCTCGTCGCGGCCGTCCCCGTCGACGTCGATCGCGTCCCACCGGGTGATCGCAGGGGGTGCGACGCGACGCAGCGCCGGTGCGACCGGGTGCGGGATTCCCTCCGCATCGACCGAGCAGATCCACAGGTCGGAGCTCGCGTCGCGTCCCCCGCCGTACAGCGAGTGGATCCCCGCCGCGTCCGGTGGAGTGCAGTGGACGGAAGACTCTCGGTAGAGCTCGCTCATCGCCGCGGCTGGCTCGAAGGAGTGGTCGAGGCCGAGGGTGTGCCCGAGTTCGTGGAGGAGGACCGCTCGGAGATCGGTGGTCTCCGGGCGGCGGAGAGCGATCCCCTGGGGCCCGGGGTCGGGCGGGTCCTGGTCAGGGCCTCGCGGTTCTGACTCTAGGACGAATCTCACGTCGACGTTCAGGTGGATAAAACCCGCGCCGCCGAACGATGGGTCGCTCGCGTGGGCGAGGCCGCCGTCCCAGCCGAGGAAGGGCGGACACGATTCGTGGGTGCCTCTTCGCCAACCGATCGTGATGTCGGCGGTCTCCTCCTTCGTCGCCTCGGTGAACCCGATCACGCCGGTGCGCTCCCACTCGGCCATCGCATGGGTGATCGCCTCGCGGACCTCAATTTCGGGGAGTTGCGCATGATAGGGCTGGTAGCGCCAAAGGACGCGAGCGACCCCTTCTCTACGGGCCCGCACTCCGAAGGGAGGAGACCAAGGTCGAGGGGTCGGCCAACCGGCGAGGTCTGGGTCGCCCGGAGGGCCGAGAGGGGGGTCGCGTGACGACCCCGGGTCGGTCGTGCCGCACCCTCCCGCGATGGCACCGATGAGCAGGATCAGTGGCAGGGCGATCCACGCGATCGGCACTCCGGGGAGTCGCATCGTCTGTCCTCCGGTCGATCCTCCGGATGGAGTGCGCGCCCCGGCCGCCACTGGGGCGAACGGGGCGCGCATCCTGTCACAGACTCTTCGTGCAGTCTCCTACAGATCTCCGAGGAACTGGAGCAGCGCGGTCTTCTCCGCGCCCGAAAGGCTTTGGTACTCGATCCGAGCGTTCGCCGCCTCATCGTCATGGAGGAGGATCGCGGCCTCGATCGTGGTCGCCCGGCCGTCGTGCAGGTAGGGAGCGGTGTTGCGAATTCCCCACAAGGGCGGCGTGCG
>JAQBGV010000181.1:0-24118 GCA_032128395.1 Planctomycetota bacterium
CTACGATGAGGCGCTCGGACGAGACGGCGTGACGAATGCGAACTACAACGATCTGCTCTTCGAGCGGATCCGACCGGGTGCCTTGAACGTGCTCACCGTGCACGCCGAAGTCGAGGGGATCGCCTGCGCGGAACTCTTCGACGACTTCCTGGTGCGTGGACTGGCGCGAGGGATTCGTTTCATACCGCTCGGCGATCTCCTCGAGCCGGCCGGCGCTCGAGGTGCGGGTCGACTCGAGCAGCGCGCCCTTCCCGGGCGCGAGGGACGGCTGGCGTGGCAGGGCACACCCTGAACACCGATTCAGCTCCCGGCGACCCGGCAGGGCCGGCCAAACCCGCTGCACTCCGAACTGCGATCCCCTGGGTGTTCGCCATCGGAGCGTTCTTCCTGGTCGGGGTCTTCGATCATGGACTCTTGAAGTACGACGAAACTCGCGTTGCGGAAATTTCCCGCGAAGTGGGGATGTTCGAGAGCCCGGCCGTCCCGACTCTGGGCGGGGAGCCATTCCTGGAAAAGCCGCCACTCTACTTCTGGTGTTCCTGGCTCTCGATGCGCCTCGGCACCGAGTCCGCAGGCTTCGCTCGGCTTCCCTCGGCGATCTTCGCGATCATCGCCGGCCTTGCGATGTTCGCCCTGGCCCGCCGACTCTCGGAACGAACCCCGGCACCCCTGGATGCCTCTGGCCGAGCAGCAGCGGATCGAAGCGCCCGGCTCGAGGGTGGCGTCGCGTTCGTGCTCACGGTCTACAGTGCCCAGTGGTGGAAAATGGGCCACTATGCCATTTCGGATACTGGGCTCGCGGGCGCGTGTGCAGTCTCCTTCTGGGCCTTGCACCTCCTCCTCCATCCTCGCACCCGCGGAGACGAGCGACTGGGTACACTTCTGTTCCCCCTCTCCGTGGTGTTCGCATTCTGGTTCAAGGGAGTGCTCGGCATCGCCTTTCCCTCTTTGGCGTTCGCGGGCGCGGTCTGCCTCGAGCGACGGTGGCGGGAGCTGATCCGGCCGCGGACGATCATCGGCTTCATCGTCGTCCTGGCATTCGCGGCGCTCTGGGTATTCGCACTCCGGGTCGCTCGCCCCGACGGAACGCTGGCTCGGGAATTCCTGCTCCAAAACACCTTGTATCGCTTCCTGCCCGTGAGTGAAACCTACCAAGGCGGGCATCAACATTCGTCGATCTTCTACTACTTCGAGAGTCTCCCGATCGCCCTTCTCCCCGGATCACTGTTCGGCGCGCATGCCATCGCTCAGGCGTTCCGGTCGAGACGCTCGATCGCGAGCGTCTCGATCCCCCTCGCGGCGCTCTTGCTAGGATTCGCGTGCCTCTCTGTGGCTGGGACCAAGCGATCGCTCTATCTCTTGCCGCTGATCGCGCCCTCCGCGGTACTGCTCGCACCCTACTGGGCTCGGGTCCTCGAGGGATCCGAGCGTCGTTGGTACGCCCGTGAGTTCATGCTGGTCGGACTCATCGCAGTGATCTTCACGATCGGATTCGGACCCATCGCACGCATGATTCTCGAGGAGCGGATCGTGCTCGCTCCCAGCCTGTGGGGAATTCTCGGGATCTCGATCTCCGCAGCGCTCGTGCGAGAGTTCTTTAGGGTGCGGATGCCGACGCCACGGATCGTCGGACTCGCGGTCGTCTCGGTCTACTTCGTCTTCAGCAGCAGCTGGGTCAGCTTCGCCGAAGCGAGGATCGGCGCCGAAGCGTTCGGACGAGCCGTGGGTCGAATGGTGCCGACCTCGGGAGAAGTGGTCTTCTACCACCCCACAGAGGCTCTCCGTTCCGTGGTGCACTTCTCGACGAACCGTTTTCCGCCGTCCCGCGGCGACTATTCGGAACTCGACCGGTTCCTGGCGGCGCAGGGGGGAGCAGTGGGTCATTTTTTGCCGTCGCGGTGAGTTCGAACCACGGGTGGAGATCGGGTACCAAGGCGACGTCGTGGACGTGCTGGGCGGGTTGCCCGGCATCCCGGAGGAGATGGGGCTCGAGTCGGTGCAGCAGAGATCGGTGCAGCGAAGATCGGTGCAGCGAAGACTGGAAGTCGTCGCGAACCATCGCGTCGGAAGGAGCTGGTTCTTCCTTCTCGCCCGCGAGGTGGAATCCAACCCCACCGGGGAGCAACCCGCAAGCTCTCGCTGAAGTCTCCGCTTGGCAAACTCGAGGCAAGAGGACGAGCGCAACACGACAGAGTCACTCGGAACCACCGAATAGGCTGAAGCGAATCGTTTGTCTCTCCGTGCTCGGGATCGGAACCCCGTTTCGTCGACCGGCTTCGAAACGGAGCTCCCGACCGGTCTTCACCGCGGAAGCGTCGAGCAGAGCACAGCCACTCGGCCGCGCCACTCGGACCTCGCCCACCCTACCCGACGCGTCGACCTCGATCTCGAGCAGAACCGCTCCTCCGTGAGGCGGGCGCCCGCCGTGTCCACGCCGACACGGTCGTGGAAATTCGGGTTGGACCCTAGTCACCAGTCGTGCGTCGAGCTCGATCCCGGCCGGTCTGCGCAGCGCGGCGGGAGGTACCAGAGCCTCCGCCGGCTCGATGCTCTCGCGAGGAGGCTCCTCCGCGAGCGCCGACCTAGGAATTGAGGGCATCGCACCCGGACGCGGGGGGTGCGACTCCATCGTGCACCGAACGGCCGAGGGAACTCTTGGTCGCGCATCGTGTTCTTCGAGTGTGTCGAACTCAGCCCGCTCCGTCAGCGCGTCTGAGATTGTCTCATCACTCTTCACGGTCGAGAGCGGCGGATCGAGAAGCGATGAGACCCACCGCACCCGCAAGGCAGGTTCGGTAACCGCTCCCCCCCGGACTGAGCCCTCCTCAGCGCGCGGCCAGAGCATGATCGCCCCGGCGATGACGACCGCATGGATCGCGAGGGAGACGAGCACCACGGGAGTCGTTCTTGTGTGGATCATCTCTCGCGTTCGTCAAAACCGAAGTTCTGCACCGATGGCGACGTTTGTCCCCAGCTCGTTCTGCCCCGAGCCGTGCAGACGGTAGTCCTTATTGAAGATGTTCCCGAGTTCGAGGAACAAGCGCAACCGTTCGGTCGGGCGCCACGCTAGGCAGGCATCGTAGACGACGTACCCTGGGGTGCCTCCGGACGGGATTCTCTCCGTGTCCGCCTCGTCCGATGCGGAGAGCCGATCTTGCCTGCTCGCGATCGTGACTCCGCACTCCAGCTCGAGGGGGGCGCCCTGGGGGCGGTACCGGAGCCGGAGCGTGCCTCGGGCGGGAGGAAGACGAGAGAGGGGCTCGTCGGCGATGATCCCGGGGGACACCGTCTGCTCCACCACGCCTTCCACCCAGGTGAACGCGGCCCGGGCGTCGACTTCCTCGTTGATGTGCACACGGACCCCGATATCCGCTCCGGTGGCGTCGCCGGAGCCGGAGTTCTCCTTGGTCACGATGTCGTCCCCGTCCGCGTTCACCGCCCCGGTCGGGAATCGAACGATCAACCCATCGATGAAAGTGTGCCACACCGATCCTTCGAGGGTCACGGGGTCGAGGTCGATGCGACTCCCCAGTTCTAGGGTGAGGAACTCCTCCGGGTCGAGCCCCGCGGCGGGAATCTCCGCCTCGCCACTGCGGGCGGCGTCGAACCGGGTCAAGTCGGAAAGATTCGGGGCGCGAAAAGCCTGGGAGATGCCACCGAAGATCGAACTCTTCGGGTCGACGTTCCAGACAGCGTGCACACTGCCGACGACGTTGGACCAACTTTCGTGGATCGGCCCGAACACGACCGCAGCCGAGGGGTCCGGATCCACATCTTTCGCATCGACATGGGCGTAGGTGTATCGCCCCCCGACCTTCAAATCGACGCTGTCGGAAACCGGGAACTGGTCCTCGACGTGCAGACCGAAGAGGTCGTATCTCGAGCGGTCTGCGACCGGTCCACGGGGGCGCACCTCGCGGACCGAGCCATCGGTGTTGAACTCGATGAAATCGGAGTTCACCCCCTCCTGCGTGTAGTCGATCCCGAACGACCAGGTGCCGATCGAAGTCTGCTCCCACCAGTTCGCGGAGGTCCCCCACGCCACGTCATCGAAGCCCTGGATCCGTTGCCGACCGTTTGCTCGAATGCGATCCTCCTCCTCGGAGATCCTCTGGCGGGAAAACGTCAGCTCGGCGCCACGGGTTGCGACGGGGTCCCAGAGCAGTTTCACGTACTCGAGCTCGCGCTCCAAGTCGAGGTCACGCTGGAAGTCGGTCCCGGGGACGGTGCCTCGCCACATCGAGCCATCCACCGTCGAGTGGGTCCGAGGAACGTCGCTCTGTTCGTGAGCCTGAACGGCGAGGATCACCTCGACGCTCTCGCCGATCGCTGTCGCAGCGGAGACATCCCCACTCCACTCCCGGTACCCGGCCCCAGGCTGAAGACCTTCGTGGCGCCCGGCCGTGAAATCTCCGTAGTCGCGGTAGCTTCCTCCGCCCCGGACGGCGACTCGCTGTGAGCCGTACCAACTCTCAAGGCGAGTCACGGATGACTGCTCCGCGCTGGCGGTCCGGGCCCAGATCCTCCCGCCCGAGATCGGCTCCGCCCCGGATCGCTGGGGTGCGGTGGTGTGCAAGAGAACCGCACCGCCGACCGCATCGCTCCCGTACTCAACCGACGCGGGGCCGAAGACCACGTCGGCGCTCTCGAGCATCAGGGGGTCGACGAGTTGCACGTACTGGTTCGGGCCGTCGCGGAAGACGGAGTGGTTCAGTCGGATGCCGTCGACGAGGGTCAGCGTTCGGAACCCCGTGAAGCCCCGAAGAAACGGGGAGGCTTGACCGTAGGAGGTGCGCTGGAGCCCTACGCCGGGGACCTCCACGAGTGCGTCCCCGAGGGTGCGTGGGATCGACGGCGCTTCGCTCCCGACCCCGGGAACGGTGCCGATGACTCGGAAAGGCGTCTCACTGGTGAGCGCTGGCGCCGTGACCACGATTTCCGGAAGTTCGGCCTGAGGAGGGGCCGGCTCGCCGTCTTGGCTCGCGTTCATGGCGGGCAGGGGGAGGCAGCCGAGCAGAGCGAAGAGGATCAGCATCGTTGCTTTTCGGGTTTGGGTTCCGGAGGGAAAAGGAACGGGAAGATGGGACAGGCACCGCGGTGTGGAGCCAGTCCCCACACCGATGGGTCAGTTCTTGAAAGAGCCGGGGTGGTTCGCGCACTCGTAGGCGCAGAGGAACATGAATCGGGAGATGTTCTGGATCTTGATCGGGTTGATCAGCTCCAGGTCATCCTTCTCCGTGTGGTACTGCGGGTGATCGCCGCCGAAGAGGAACACCGCCGGGATGCCACGGGCGAGGAACGCCGCTTGGTCCGAGCGTTGCATGTATTCGTCCATCCCGGTGGTGTCGAGTTTGATGTTGAAGTACGCCCCGACCCCCTCCACCAGATCGTTCAGCCCGGAGAAGCGATCATCCTTGCCATAGTACATCTCCTGGGGACCGTTGCGCGAGATCATGTCCATGTTCAGCATCGCGACCGTATTCTCGATCGGGAACGGACAGTGCGCCACATAGTAGTGAGAGCCGACCAGCCCCAGTTCTTCCGCATCGAACGAGATGAACACGAGCGTCCGCGCGCGCTCGACCTCCGGCTGGGTTGCGAACGACTCGGAGAGCTCGATGAGTCCCGAGGATCCCGATGCGTTGTCATCGGCCCCGTTGTGAATTTCACCGCTCTTCCCCTTCGTGAGGCGCGGATCCCTCGCGTACCCGATGTGATCGAAGTGAGCCCCGATCACGACCATCTCCTTCGCGAGCTTCTCGTCGGTGCCCGGCAACACGCCGATGACGTTGCGGCCGAGGCCGTAGGGGTGGCCCATTCGCGAGACGGAGACGAACACCCGCCACTCCTTGAAGTTCACCCCATCGGCTTTCTCCGCCTTGGAGATCTTCGTCGCGGCGCGGCGGAGCAATCGTTCGCTCGACTTCAACCCGAGGCGGACGATCGGAAGCCGCGCCGCGATGGTGGCATCGCCCGCGGGCCACGAATCCGGCTCGAATCCGGGGTGATTCCTGTCCTCCGTCACGACCAGGACCGCCCTCACCCCGGCGTTGACGAGGCGATCGAGCGGGCGCGGTTCTGGGGGTGGCGGCGGAGCATCCGGATCGGGCTCCGGAGAAATCGGGGGGGCCGGTTCGGGCGCCGCCGGATCGGGCGCCGCCGGATCGGGTGGGACCGGCTCGGGTGGGGCCGGCTCGGGCGGGGTGAGCGGAGTCGGGGTCAGCGCGATCTCCGCGATGAGCGTCTCCTCTGTCATCAACACGACTTTCCCCGCGATCTCTGGGGGAAGCTCACCTGCGGCAGCGAGCGCGGCGGAAAGGTAGAACAGTTCGCCACCGGTCGCCGCCTCGCCCGACAGTTCGGCGGGTGCGAAGTCCTTCTGGAGATCGAATGGATCCAGCTTCGCCCCTGGCTTGAACAGTCGGATGAAGTTCGAGTACGCGAGCTCACCTTGTCGCGACTTCCGCAGCAGGAGCGGGAACCGTTGGAAGTAGCTCCCTCCGGGGCCCCCGGGCGCGATCCCGTTCTCGATGTGGCGCATCGCGATGTACTCCGAAGCGAGCCGCCCGCCATCCTCTCCCGCCGCGCGACCTTCGAAAGCATCGGATGCGAGGACCGCGACGTGGTCGTAGCACTCCTTCGTCTCGATGGAGTTGAACGCCTTCTGGACGCTCCGCGGCCACACCTTCTTCGGCGGACCAGCCCCCACGGCGAGCATGACCAACAGGGGAGCGATTCCGAGGACGAGAGCCCACCTCGAAGTTCGAAGAAAACGGGGGCGAACACTGCTCTCGGCGACGGTGATCTTCATGCCCCACCTCCTCATCCCACTTCGATCCCCCCATGCTGCCACACCCTGGGGAGGACTGTGAGCGCGAAGTCCCGGGCGGATCGGAAGGCTGCTCGAGGCTACTTCCCCGCCACTCCCGGGTGCTTCGGAGCCAAGCGCCCAGTCGGCAGCCCCGCCAGCTCGCAGAGGACCGCGGCGACGTACTTCTCGATCATCTTGCTGCGCCATTGGGGGGCGAAGTCGGTATTGCCGAGCGGGTTCGCGCCGTCCCCCTTCCGGGCGAGCGCGGCGGCCTCGGCGATCGTCTCGGCGTCGAGCGCCGTGCCGGTGAGCACCTCGATACTCTGGGTGCAGCGAACCGGGTGACTTCCGACCGATCCGAGCCAGAGTTCGATCCGGTCCGTGGTCTTCCCCTCACACCACCCCACCGCGGCGACGCTGAGGACGCCGAAGTCGATGCTGCCGCGGCGGCGGAGCTTCCAGAACGCGGCGCGCTCACCGGAAGGGGGTGGGAGCGTGACCTCGGTGAGGATCTCGTCGGGGCGTTTGGTCAGGTAGTCGATGCCGTCGTCGCGGAAGAGATTCGCGAGCGGAAGGGTGCGCGCACCATCCTTCGAGACGAGGGTGATCTCGGCGCCCCACGCGCACAACATCGGCGCCGAATCACCGCTCGAGACCGCCCAGCAACGCGGCGAGCTCGGCGCGACCCAGCAGATCTGCCCCTCGGCCTTCATGCAGTAGTCGATGCTCCGCCGCCACTCCTCGTTCTGGTTGTAGTAGGTGCAGCGCGTGTCGAGGCAGAGGTTCCCGCCGATCGTCCCCATGTTGCGCAGGACGGGACTCGAGATGCTCGCCACCGCGATGCGAAGCGCGGGGTAGCGCTCGCGCACTCGGGGGTCGCGGGTGATCGCGTCGAGCGTGGTGGTCGCTCCGATCGCAATGCCCCCCCCCGACGTCTCCCGGATCCCGCTCAGATCCGTGATGCGGCGCAGAGAGACGACCTGCTTCGCCTGCTGGTGGCGGCGCTTCATATTCGGAAAAAGGTCGGTGCCGCCGGCGACGAGTCGCGTGTTCGCGGGATCTTCGGCGAGGATGAGAGCCGCCTCCTCGACCGTAGTCGGCGAGTGAAACCCGAAGCTCGGCAACCGCAGCATCAGCTGCCACCCTTCTGGCGGTCCTTGTGCTCGGTCATCGTGCCGATCCCCTGACGCACCCCGGCTTCGTCGATATTGGTCGCCTTGCCGTCTCCCCCCTCGAGGGGGGTGGTCACATGGAGCGGTACTCCGAAGTCGACCTCGGGGAAGCGGCTCGGTCCGAACCGCGGCTCCTTTCCCCGCGCCTTCGCCTCGAGTGCGGAGAGCACCATGTGCGGGGCGATCGGAATTTGGTCGACGCGAACTCCGACCGCGTCGAAGATCGAATTCGCGACCGCGGGCATCATCGGGAGCAACGGTCCCTGCCCGACCTCCTTCGCGCCGAAGGGGCCGTTCGGATCGGGGTCCTCGATGATGTAGCTCGTCACCCGAGGCATGTCCTCGAAGGTCGGGCTCTTGTACTCGAGCATCGACGGGTGCTTGTGGACCAGCGCGTTCGAGCGCTTCTTCGGCAGGCGACGGAAGATCTGCTCCTCCATGATCGCCTCGCCGAGTCCCATGTAGACGCTCCCCTCGATCTGCCCCATCACGAGCGCCGGATTGATGCATTTCCCGACGTCGTGGGCCATCCAGACGTGTTCGACGCGGTAGATCCCAGTCTCTGGGTCGACGACCGTCTCGATCACCGCCGCCGAGTAGCTGTACGCAGGAGACGGCCCCACTCCGGACCCCCGATAGCGGCCCGGAGATCGCGGCGGGGTGTAGCTTCCGGTGGAGCCGAGGGTGCCAAAGCGTGATTCGGCGGCGATCACCGCGTCCTGAAAGCTCATCCCCTGCTCGGGATCCTCGCCGTCGAAGACGCGACGGTCCGCGAAGACGAGTCGGTTCGCAGGCACGCCGAGCTCGTCCGCGGCACCTTTCGCGACCAGGTCGCGGGCGCGCTCGGCGGCTTGCAGCGCCGCATTCCCCGCCATCAGCGTAACGCGCGAGGAGTAGCTGCCGAGGTCGACCGGGGTGAGATCGGTGTCGGCGACGCAGAGGCGGATGTCCTTGAGATCGATCCCGAGAATTTCGGCGACGATCGCGGCGATCACCGAGTCGGAGCCTTGCCCGATCTCGGTCTCGCCACAGAACACCGCGACGCCGCCGGAGCGGTCGAGCTGTAGTTGCACTCCGGACTGCGGCATGTGGTTCCAGTAGATCGGCAGCCCCGCGCCCGAGAGGTACGAACCGCAGGCGAGGCCGAGCCCGCGCCCGAAGGGGAGCTTGCCGTGGCGTTCGCGCCAACCGCTCCCCTCGACCACCGCTTCGATGCACTTGCCGAGACCCATAGAGCCGATCTGGAGCCAGTTGGCGGTGACACTGTCCGCGGGGGCGAGCTGCTGCAGTCGGAGATCCGCCGGGTCGATCCCGAGCGAGTGCGCGATCTTGTCGAGGTGCACCTCGAATCCGAAGCGGGGCTGCGGGGTGCCGTGGCCGCGCTTCGGGCCGCACGGCGGCTTATTGGTGAACGCGCGGATGCTGTCGAAGCGGTAGTTCGGCAGGTCGTAGGTCACGGTCTGTAGCGCACCGGTGTAGTAGGTGCTCGCCACTCCGTAGCTGCCGTACGCACCACCGTCGAGTGCGGTCCGCAGGTGTTGCGCGGTGAGTCGACCGTCCTTCATCACGCCGGTGCGCAGGTGCATCAGCACGGGGTGCCGACCGCGGTGGCAATAGAATACCTCTTCACGGGAGAGCGTGATCTTGACCGGTCGCCCGAGGGTGAGCGCCATCTTCGCGGCGCAGATCTCGTGGTTGAACGGATCGCTCTTCCCGCCGAACCCACCCCCGTTCGGGCAGGCGATCACCCGGATCCGCGACGCAGGAAGCTCGAGCACCTTCGCGAGCGATCGGTGCAGATAGTGCGGAGTCTGCGTCGAGGAGTACACCGTCACCCGGTCGGTCTCCTCGGTGAGGGCGACCGTCGAATGCTGTTCCATCGGGAGGTGGGTGTTCCCCTCGAAGTAGAGGGTGTCCTCGAAGATCTCGTCCGCTTCCGCGAACCCCGCATCGACGTTCCCGAACTCCATCGCGAGCTTCTTGTGGAGGTTTCCCTCGTCGCCATAGTCGTGGATGCGCGGTTCGGGGTTCGCGATCGCCTCTTCGACGGTGGAGATCGTTTCGAGCGATTCGTACTCGATCTCGACCGCGAGCGCCGCCTCGTATGCTTGGTCCTCGGTGAGCGCCGCGACCGCGACGACCGGATCGCCGACGAAGCGCACCTTGGAGACACAGAGCGCGTGCTCGTCCTGACTGACGGGGAGGATCCCGAAGGGGATCGGCATCGCAAGGCCGGTGAGGAAGCCGAGGACCCCCGGCATCGCGGCGGCCTTCGCCGTATCGATCTCGATGATCTTCCCGTGGGGTACGGTCGAACGAACGAGCTTCATGTGGACCATGCGGGGGAAGCTCAGGTCATCCGCGAACCGCGTCTGCCCGGTCACCTTCGCGCGTCCGTCGACGCGCCGGAACGGGGTTCCGATGAGGCGGAGCTCGTCGGTAGTCCGCGGTGTTCCGACCAGCGCGTCCGTCGCGGGAGCCTTGACCTCAGCCACGCTGCGGCTCCTCTCCCGGGAGCGGTGCACCGTAGATCGCGGAGCGCGGGGGACGGAACTCGGAGTCTCCGCGCAGCAGCGCGGCCGCCCACTCGACCGCCTCGAGGATCTTGTGGTAGCCGGTGCATCGGCAGAGATTGCCACCGAGTGCCTCAGCGACCTGCTGCCGCGTCGGGTCGGTGTTCTCCTCGAGGAACGCCTTCGCGGCCATCAGGATCCCGGGGGTGCAATACCCGCACTGGGCGGCGCCGAGGTCTGCGAAGGCAGCCTGGAGCGGGTGGAGTTCGTTTCCGATCTGCAGCCCCTCGACCGTCTCGATCTCACGACCCTCGCACTCGACCGCGAGCTCGAGGCAACTGAGGACCGGCTTGCCGTCGACGAGGACGGTGCAGGTCCCGCACTCGCCGAGTTCGCACCCGTGCTTCGTCCCGGTGAGGGCGAGTTCTTCGCGCAGCACCTCGAGGAGGGTGTGATGGACGGGGTAGGCGACGGTGCGCGATTCCCCGTTGACCCGGAGGGTGGAGGTGGCGATCGGGTCGGGCATTCGGCGATCCCCCGGAAGGAGAGGAGAGCTGGAGAGCAGAGCAGAGACAGATCGAGAGATCACCCATCGGAGCCTAGGAGACGGTCGGGAAACCTCGTTCGAGACGTCGTCGTGATCTAGATCTGCTCTAGATCTGAACTTGAATCTACTTCAATTCACCACCGGACTGAACGATCCCCCCGGATTCCCCTTCATCAGCCCGCGCGGATCCACCTCGAGCTCGACCTCTTCCCCGTTGCGATCGAGCGTGAGACGAACCTTCTCCGCCCCCTGGAGGAAGACGCCCATCAGCGCGAGCTGCTCTTCCCCCTCGAAGCTCTGCCCGTTGATCTTGATGATGGTGTCCCCGTCGAGGAATCCCGCCTGCGCGAGGGGTCCTCCCTCATCGCTGACGCGAATGCGGAGCGCATTGATCGGGGCGGGCTCGTAGTACACCGGTCCCGAACTCGGCACATCGACGAAGACGGTGCCGTTCTGGACTCCGTTTCCCCACGCGCGCAGCTGGTAGGGACCCGCGACCAACCCCTCGATCAGGGCGACGCCGCCCTCGAATTGTTCGTGCCTGGCATTTCGTCCCGGCTCGTCGCCGTCGGGAGAGATCTGAATCGATCCGCTCTGGGTCCCCTCGGGGAATCGGATCTCGAGGGAGTAGGTCGGCGGCACTGCGATCGAGAGCCGATTCTCTCCAGAGACGACCTGGACCGGCTGGCTCACCATCACTCCGGACGACCAACGATTCCGACGCTGGTCGACGTAGCTCAAGTTCAGGACGTAGGAGCCGGGGGAGAACGGTCCGAGCCGAACCTCGCTGTTCGCATCCGGGACCCCGTTGTTCCGTCCCCCGCCGCCGTACCACCCACGGCTCGACTCCGATTCCGGTTGGAGAGTGATCTGCACGCGACCGATCAGGTCACTGCCGAGATACCCGAGGACCGCGACCACCACTCTGGCGGGCTCCTCGAAGCGGAGGTCGACGCCCCCGCCGAAGCCGGAGATCTCGAGCCGTTGCTCACCGTACGCCGAATGCTCTCCCCGGACGAACAAGTGTCCCTTCTGGTTCTCGTCGTACATCCGCCGGAGGTCCGCATCCGGAAGCAGGATCACCCCGCCATCGCGCAGCTTCGCTTGGGTTCCTCCACCCCAGCGCGACCCCTGGTCGCTCTCGTAGCCGAAGGAGAGGCTCACGTCAGGGAGCGCCCCCCCGTTCGGCGCGTAGGCGAAGATTCGCACGCCGTTCTCCGACTGAATCGGATCGATCGCGACCGTGATCTCCACCACACTGTCGGCGACATCGACGCGCTGTATCGTCGGGGGGTGTTCCTCGTTCTGGTTCCCGCGCGCGGCGCCGACCCAGTACGTACCCGGGTCGAGATCGTCGAACTTGAACTCGACGCTGCGGGAGAGCCATTGATTCTTCGTGGCGGCGAACATGTCCTCGGGCTCCGGTTCGGCGATCAGGCTCGCGGGGAGGAGGTAGACCACCGCTTGGCTTTCGAGTTCATCGGCGGGAAACACGACGCTCCCGTGGATCGCACCCCGAGAGTGGAGCCTTATCGTCACCGGCATCGGTCCGGTGCCAATCTCGACGGTGATTTCGATCGGCTCGCCTCGCTCGGTCTCCCCGACCGACGCGCTCACCATCACCGTGCCAGGTTCGGTGTCGATGACGCGCTCTTTCGGGCTCCAGGTGCGTCCCCAGCTGCTCTGGTTTCGTTGGATCCGGACGCTCGCAGAGTCCGGCTCGGTACCGTCGGCGCGAAGAATGGTCACATCGAGCTGCGCGACCGGGGTCGCCGTGAAATTGACCACGTCCCCCGGTCGGACTTCGCGCTTGCGATTCTGCCGTTCGAACTTGTAACCGTTCGCCTTTGCCGACACCCCGAATTGCTGGTCCGCGAGACCAGCGAGCAGGTACTGCCCATCGGGACCGGTCGTCGTCTCGACTCGGATCGATTCGCGCCACTGCTCATCGCGGACGAACCGCCGGACCTTCGTCTCGAGGTCGTCTCCTTCCTCGCGATCGGGTCGTTGTCCCGGGGTCGCCGTGATCTCGACCTCGGGGAGTGGACGCCCGTCGATCGTGAGGACCTCCCCGCGGATCTGCCCGATCTTCTCCCCGGAGTCGGGTGGGACGATCTCCTCGATGGCTCTCGAAAGGAGGGACTCCCCGACGGCGGACTCCGTGTCCTTCAAGACGGCGTGGACCGGCTCTGCTTCCTCGGTGAGCTCGGCCGCCGCGGGCTCGGGCGCGCCCTCGAAGGCCGAACGATCCCCCCGGTCGGGAGCGGCGACGTCCACCATCGTCCGCGTCGCGATCATGCCGATCAGGCCACCGACGGCGAAGATGATGATGAAGGGCAACATGCGCATCTCGGAACCTCTCCCTACATCACGCCAAGTGACAGCACGCCGAGTGGAAGCACACCGAGTGGCAGGACGGTGAACCCCATTCTAGGCGCCCCATCGACTCCCTGCGAGGGGTAGCACGAATGCCGGCGTCGTCACAAGTCCTTGCCGGATCAGGGGCAGAGTCGGTTGCGGGGGTCTCCGGCATCCGCGAGAATCCGGGTTGGATGCCGAGGGGTGCACTCACTCCCTGAAGTCGGGCGCCTCGATCCTCCCCCGGAACGCCGAAATGCCTCCATTCGTGGGGGGGACCCCCTCGACTCGCGAGCTCTCAGACCGACGAGGACGACCATGGCCGAACTCGAGACTCCTTCGACCGAACCGATCTCCTTCACCGCCGACCCAGCCAGCTACAAGCACTGGCGCGTCGAGGCGGACGGCCCGATCTGCCGGGTCTTCATGCAGGTCGATGCGGAACACCCCCTCCGTGAGGGGTACGACCTCAAGATGAACAGCTACGACCTCGGCGTCGACATCGAGCTCGCGGACATCGTGCGGCGACTGCGTTTCGAGCACCCGGAGGTGAAGGTGCTCATCGTCTCGAGCGGCCACGCCCAGGTCTTCTGCGCCGGCGCGAACATCGGCATGCTCGGGCTCTCGACGCACGCGTGGAAGGTCAACTTCTGCAAGTTCACCAATGAGACGCGCTGCGAACTCGAAGATGTCGCCGAACAGACCGGCCTGAAGACGATCTGTGCGGTCACCGGACCGTGCGCCGGGGGCGGCTACGAACTCGCGCTCGCCTGTGACGAGATTTGGATGGTCGATGATGGCAATTCCGCCGTCTCCCTCCCCGAAACTCCGCTGCTCGGCGTGCTCCCCGGAACCGGAGGACTGACCCGCCTCGTCGACAAGCGCAAGGTCCGCCGCGACCGTGCCGACGTGTTCTGCACCGTTGCGGAGGGGATCAAGGGGAAGCGCGCGGTCGACTGGGGGCTCATCGATCATCTCGCCTCCCGCTCGAAGTTCTGGGATCAGTTGAACGAGCACGCCGCGGCCCTCGCCTCCCAGATCCCCGATCGCAGAGTCGCCTCCGGCATCGAGTGGACTCCGGTCTCGCTCGAGGTGGACGGGAACGAAGTTCGAACATCGACCCTCGAACTGAGCTACCACCCGGAAAATCGCACCGCCGAGTTGACGATCACCGTCCCCTCCGCCGCAAGGTGCCCTGCGAGTGGCGACGCGATGCAGGCAGAGGGGTGCAATTTCTGGCCGCTCCGGATGGTGCGTGAGCTCGAGCAAGCGATCCTCGACCTGCGGATCAATCACTCGCTGACGGGGCTGGTGTTGGTGCGAACCCGAGGGGCACTCGACGACATCCTCGCCTGGGACCAGGCGCTCCTCGACCACCGCGGTCACTGGTTCGTCGACCAGACGATCCACCTGATGGAGCACGTGTGGCAGCGGGTCGAGCGGACCAGCTGCAGCTTCTTCGCGCTGATCGGTGAGGGGAGCTGCTTCGGGGGATCGCTCCTCGACCTCGCCCTCTGCGCGGACCGCATCTACATGCTGGATGCAGACGGGGTGGAGATCGAACGGAACGAGTTCAACGACGGACTCCTGTCGATGACCACCGGGATCAGCCGCACGACCTGTCGGCTGCTCGGGGAACCAGGGCTGGCGGAACAGCTCGTCGCAAATCACGCTCGCATGGATGCGTTGGCCGCCGCAGATTCGGGAACGGTCACCGAATCGATGGATGACATCGATTTCGAGGACACGGTGCGCATCCAGGTCGAGGAGCGGGTCAGCCTCAGCCCCGACTCTCTGACCGGAATGGAGGCGAATCTGCGATTCGCGGGACCGGAGACGATGAAGAGCAAGATCTTCGGGCGGCTGAGCGCCTGGCAGAACTGGATCTTCATCCGCCCGAACGCGACCGGGCCGCAGGGGGCGCTGACCCTCTACGGCAAGCCAGAACGACCGCAATTCGACTGGAGTCGGGTCTAGCGGCATCTGTCCGGCGCCTGTGCTATCCTCCCCCCGGCTGGTGATTGGCTCCGCGCCGCGGTGTCGGTCCCATCTTCTCTTCATATCACGTCATCTCTACTTCTGTAGGCATTCTGCGCTGCGCCCGAGAAGGAGCATCGATGAGCAAGGTGGACCTGACCGCGAAGATCCCGAACAACGTCGGACTCACCGATGACCGACGCCTCTGCCGAGCGCTCGAACATTGGCTGCCGCTCTACATGGAGTGGTGGAACGACATGGGACCCGCCGGCTTCCAGACGAAGGACATCTACCTCAGGACGGCGATCTCGGTCGAGGCCGGAGGTTGGGCGAACTTCGACTACGTGAAGATGCCGGACTACCGTTGGGGGATCTTCCTCACCCCGCACGACACGGACCGAAAGATCGGCTTCGGCGACCACTTCGGGAAACCGGCGTGGCAGGACATCCCCGGCGAGTACCGCGGGAACCTGCGTCGCATCATCGTCACCCAGGCCGACACCGAACCCGCCTCGGTCGAACAGCAGCGCTTTCTCGGATCGATCGCGCCGAGCCTCTACGACATGCGGAACCTGTTCCAGGTGAACGTCGAAGAGGGCCGTCACCTCTGGGCGATGGTCTATCTCTTGTTCCGCTACTTCGGTCGCGACGGCCGCGACGAGGCGGAGGAGTTGCTGGCCCGTCGATCCGGGGACGAGGACAAGCCGCGGATCCTCAACGCCTTCAACCAGCCGTGCGACCACTGGCTGAGCTTTTTCTGCTTCACGCACTTCACCGATCGCGACGGAAAGTTCCAACTCGCCTCCCTCGCCGAGAGCGGATTCGACCCGCTCTCGCGGACCTGCGACTTCATGCTCACCGAAGAAGCGCACCACCTCTTCGTCGGCGAGACCGGCCTCGACCGGATCGTCCGGCGGGCCGCCGAGCTGACGCTCGAGACCGGAGGGGACCCCCGGAGCGCGGGTGGACTCGACCTCCCGCTGATCCAGCGGGCGATCAACTACTGGTTCACCTACTCCCTCGATCTGTTCGGCAGCGAGGTCTCCACCAACGCCTCGAACTTCTTCTCCGAGGGGCTCAAGGGGCGTTTCAAGGAGGGGCACCGCTACGAGGACCACGTGATGCGAGACGGCGTGAAGGTGCTGTCGCTGGTGAGGGACGGCAAGGTCCTCGAGGAGGAGATCCCCTACCGCAATGCGGTGAACGAGGTCTTGCGCGAGGAGTACATGGACGACTGCGAGCGCGCGCTCCGCAAGTGGAACCGCACTCTCGAGAGTGTCGGGATCGACACCCGATTGAAGCTCCCCAGCCGCCGCTTCCACCGCCACCAGGGGCTGTACGCCGACTACGACTTCGATCCGGAGGGGAATCCGGTCACGAAGGCGGAGTACGAGGCGAAGCGCGCGGAGTGGCTCCTCGGCCCCGAAGACAACGAGTACCTCTCATCCATCATGCACCAGGTCACCGAGCCGGGGAAAATGGCGAACTGGATCGCGGCGCCCTCGCGTGGGATCAACGGTCAGGCGCTTGAGTTCGAGTATGTGAGGCTGTAGGCCAGGCTTCGCCGACCGGAAGGCCCGGGAGGGCAGACCGATGTCCCGCACTGCGATCATCGGCGACGTCCACGGTATGCGAGCGGAGCTGGAGCGGATGCTCGTCGAGCTCGAGCTCGTCCCCGGAGATCACCTCGTCTCGGTCGGGGATCTCATCCGCAAGGGGCCGGACACTCCCGGGGTGTTCCGGGTCTTGCGCGAGACGCAGGAGCGCGGGGTGCTCGTCGACTTCGTGCTCGGCAATCACGAGGCGAAACTCTGGCACCACCTGCGGGATGCCAACCGGGGCTCCCGCTCGATCCGTGAGCTCGCGAAAGAACTCTCTACCGAAGATCTGGAGTGGATCGCTCGCGCGCCGCTCCATCTCACACTCACCGATCACCGCGCGATCATCGTGCACGGCGGGATCCTCCCCACCTGGGAAGATCTCCCCTCACACGATCCCACCGTGGCGTTCGCCGGCGATGCTGACCGGATGGATGCCATCCTGCGCACCCGTCACCTCTCGGGTTTCGCCCCCCGTCTCCACGTGACGAGAATCCGCGCGGATGGGATGCGACTGCGCACCCGAATCCTCCGGGACGACGCGATGCTCCCCGAGGCGCCCGAGGGAGGCCGTCTCGAGATCGAGGAGGTCCAGATCCCACGCGGAAGCCCGATCCCCCTCGGCTCGGAGGGTCTGGGCGATCCGTACTGGGCCGAGATCTACGACGGCCGCTTCGGTCACGCCTACTGCGGCCACCACCCCTTCATGATGCACGATGCGCCGGTGCAGTTCCCGCACGCGACCGCTCTCGATCTGGGATGCGTCTACGGTCGATTTCTTGCGGCCGTGGTCCTCGAGGAAGGGCGGGAGCCGGTGGCGGTGACGGTGCGCGCGACGGGAGCCAGGGCGCGGTGGTCCTTCGACTAGCGGAGGAGAACGACCGGCGCGGGTGAGAATTACGATGGGACTGGCTCGGCGCGCAGCGCTGATGCCTGTCCCGGACCTCCGCTGATCCACGACGCCTGAGGAAACGGTCGCGAAGGTTCGGGGAACAGCTGTGGATCAGCAGGGGTCCGCCCGGGACAGAACGACCGGCGCGGGTGAGAACTACGATGGGACTGGCTCGGCGCGCAGCGCTGATGCCTGTCCCGGACCTCCGCTGATCCACGACCCCTGAGGAAACGGTCGCGAAGGTTCGGGGAACAGCTGTGGATCAGCAGGCGTGCGCCCGGGACCGGCATCACCTGCGGCGAGCCAGTCCCATCTGCCATGCGACCATTCCCCCACTCTAGAAGCGCAGCGTCACCTCTTCCAAGTGCCCCGCCCCGTTCACCCGACACGGACGTCGCGCGAATTCTGTCGCCCCCACGTGCCGATAGAATTCGATCGTCGGGTTGCCCGCGAGCACCCAAACATGACCGGGAGTGAGCTCGCGCGCCTCCAAGTCGGCGACCGCGGCCTCCCAGAGCGCACGGCCGATCCCGCGGCCGTGATGACTCGCGAGCAGATACAGGGCGACCACCTCTCCGGGACAACCGAGATCGGGGTCGCGGCTCGGTCCCCCGCCGATGAAGCCGACCACTGTCTCTCCCCCCGCGGCGCTCGGCTCCACTGCGACGAGCGTGTGGTACGGATTCGGGTCGGTCGAGTGGAGGCGCTCCCCCCAACGCTTCTCGAGGACACCGGGCGCGGTGAACGCGTCGATCGCCGCGTCGGGGAGCAGCCCCCGATAGCTCTCCTCCCAACTCGTCCCCTGAACGTGGGCGATCCCGTCCGAGTCCTCGGGACGAGCACCCCGAACGGTGAACTCACTCATCGGCTCCCCTCCCCGCCCCCTTTCCCGTCGATCCGCGCCTCGAGGTTGGCCACGGTGTAGATCAAGGTCGCGATCGCGGCGGCGCCGAGTTCGAGTTCTCGCGGGTTCACGTTCTCCGGGGTGTCGATCGTCGTATGATGGAAGTCGAAGTAGCGGCTCCCGTCGGGCACGAATCCGACCGTGAGAACCCCATCCCGCGCGAGCGGGGAGATATCCGCGCCTCCGCCGCCGGAGAAGAGCCGCCCCGCGCCGAGTTCATCGATCTCGGCGACGATCTGTGCGAGATGTTCGCGCACCGGACCCTCGACGCCACTCGAGAACCCCCGCGGGGTGAACCCCCCCCGATCGGACTCCAGGGCGAAGACGTGGCGATCGAGTTCATCCTTGTGCTGCTCGTGGTAGGCGCGCCCCCCGGCGAGGCCGTTCTCCTCGTTCATGAACAAGACCACCCGGATCGTCCGGCGCGGGCGGAGCCCGAGGCGATGCAACATCGCCACGGCCGAGAGCGCGTGGCAACTCCCCGCGCCATCGTCGTGTGCACCCGGTCCGACGTCCCAGCTGTCGAGGTGCCCGCCGACCAGGACGATCTCGTCCGGACGTTCGCTCCCGACGAGTTCGCCGACGACATTGGCCGAGGGGACGCTGTCCTCGGTCCGACATGCGAGCTCCAATTTCACGACGACCTTGCGACCGTCCGCGATCCAGGCGGCGACCCTTTCGGTCGCGCGGGTCGAGAGAGCGACCGCAGGGATCTTCGGAGCCTCGTCACGGTATCGCATTCCACCGGTATGGGGGTGATCGTCGATCCGCGTGGTCATCGATCGAGTGATGCTCGCCACCCCGCCGAGCGCCGCTGCCGACGCTGCGCCGTTCACACGGTGCTGGACCGCTTGCCCGTAGGCGGCGAAAGGATCGAGCAGTGCGGATTCCATCGGCGTGTCGTAGAGCACGATCTTGCCCCGGACCCCCTCTTCTCCGAGCGCTTCGAGCGCGGGGAATCCGGTGACCCGCACGACTTCGGCGGTGATCCCCCGCGCGGGAGTCCCGATGGTGCCGCCGAGCGCGAGGATCGGCAGCTCCTCCCCGTTCGCCTCGGCGGGCTCGACGACGATCAGGCGCTCGACCTCGCCGCGCACCCACTTCGGGGCAAGCACGGGCTCGAGCCGCACGTTCTCGAGCCCTGCCTTCTTCATCGCACTCTTCCCCCACTCGACCGCGCGGTCAGCGGCCGCGGTGCCGGCGAGTCGGCGTGGGGCGACTGCGCAGAGGTCCTGGAGCAGGGCGTAGGTCGCCTGACTGGAGAGCGCTTCCGCGGCGATCCGGCGCGCGGTCTGCCGGATCGAGAACGCTTCGTCGTCCGCAGGTGCCTGCGGGAGCGTGAGAGCGAGAGCGAGGGCGAGCAGGATCGAGGGCATCGGTCAACTCCGTCCTGGGTTTCAGATGATCCTTGCGGGGTGGACACCGGGCGCGTTTCGCTCGCCGAGGAGCAGCGCAGCGAGCGCCGCTTGGTGGACACGGCGAGAACCGTACGCGGTCACGACCGTGAAGTCTCGCGTGGGAAGTGCAGAGAGCTCGCCAGGGTCGCCGAGGAGGACGACGGTCGTCCGCGGATTCCACTCGAGGGCCCCGAGAACGAGCTGCCGGAGCGCCCCGTTCGTCCGGAGTCCGATCGCGGCGACGATGATGCCGTCTAGATCCGCCGACATCGCCGCGGCCCGCGCGATCTCCTCGCCGCTCGGTTCAGCGCCGACTTCGAGGAGCGTAGTGCGGTCGCTGAGGCGATCGCCGAGCGGACGAAGGTCCTCCGCTCGCAAGGGGTCCTCGGCGGGGGACTGCCGCCTCAGAGTCGGGAGGACCAGGAGCCACCGCTCCCCAGCGGGGATTTCGATCGGCGCATCCCCCCTCCGCAGCACGGTGAGAGCGGCTTCTGCGATCTGTCGGGCGATCTCCTCCCCCGATCCGACGGCCGGTGTGCCGTGAGGATCTCGATAGAGCGCGGTGAGTCGGGCGGAGACGTCCGAGTCATCTCCCGCCCCGAGCGCCTCGAGTCGAGCGCGAGCGCGAAGCTGCAACTCCCGTTCGTGGCAGACGCAGACGATATCGTGCCCGGCCGCGACCGCACCCTCGACCTTCTCCTCGATGGAGATCCCGGCGACCGCGCCCATCTCGAGATCGTCCGTCATCACGGCCCCCGAGAAATCGAGTCGACCGCGAAGGAGATCCGAAACGACGTGTGGCGAGTTGGTGACGGGGTGATCGGGGTCGATCTCTTCGCAGATGAGATGAGCGGTCATCACGACCGGGGCGCCGGCCGCGATCGCTCGGCCGAACGGTTCGAGGTCGCGCGCGAGATGGCCCGCCGGAATCCGCGGAAGCTCGTGGTGCGAATCGCGATCCGCCGCACCGAGCCCGGGGAAGTGCTTGAGCACGGGGAAGACGCCGGACTCGAGGTGGCCGCGGACCAGCTCCGCGGCGAGCGAACCGACCCGCTCGGGGTCGCTCCCGAGAGACCGCACTCCGACTCCGGGATTGTCGGCCCGCACCAAGAGGTCGCAGACCGGGGCGAGATTGCCGTCGATCCCGAGTTCGCGGAGTTCCGCTCCGGAAATGCGCCCTTGTTCGCGGGCCAGGGCGAGCCCTCGCTCCCGGTCCGCCGAAGCAACCGCGCCGAGCGCGAGGTTTCCCGGAAAGACGGTGCACTCGCGCTCGAAGCGGACTACCGCTCCCCCCTCCTGGTCGACGACGACGTGCAGCCCCGCGCCGAGGCGACCGCGGAGAGCGCCGATGAGATCGCGGATCTGCGGGGCGTCCACGATGTTGCGGCGGAAGAGGATGATCCCCCCCGGCGCGACGGCCTCGAGGTGTGCCCAGTCGGCGTCATCGATCACCGGTCCGGGAATTCCGATCCAGAGTCGGTCACCGGAGGTCCGCACGGGCAACCTCTCCACCCCCGTCAGGGGGGAAAGAACAAGCGATCGCACAACTCACCGTCGCCGTGATCGGGATCCACCACGGCCAAGCGATCGGCACCGACCCGAAGAGCATCTTCTGGAGGAAGAGCACCACTCCGAGTACGCCTCCCATCACCAGCGCGGTCACCGCTCCCCGCGAGTTGCCCCGCCGGGTGAGGAATCCGCATCCGAACACACCGAGCAGCCCCCCGTAAACGATCGTCATCGAAGAGAGCGCGATCGTGACGAGGCTGAGTTCGGGGTTCGGGAATCTGCGTTCGAACTCGGCGAACCCGATCGCACCCAGGATCAGCAATCCGGCGAAGTGTAGGGTACTGCGCCGGCTTCGATCGGCCAGCGCCTCGTCCCCATCACGGTCCGATCCGGCGAGATCGACCGCCCAGGTCGCTCCGATCGCACAGATCGCCGAGTCGAGGCTCGACATCGCCGCCGCGAACAGTCCGGCGAGCACCAGCCCGCGCCACGGGGACGCCATCTGTTCGCGGACGAAGGTCGGGAACGCAGAGTCTGCATCGGCGGGAGCGCCCCCCCCCGAGGCGGCGAGCGCGGCGAGCCCGGTGCCGATAGAGAGGAACAGGATGACGACCGGCACGTTGACGAAGCCGCTCAGGGCGAGGGCGATGCCCCCCTGCCTCCCGGTCTTCGTGGTGAGCAGCCGCTGGACCATGTCGTGGTCGGTCGAGTGCGTGGCGAGGGTCAGCACGAAGCCGCCGACCACTGCGGTGATGACATGGCGGTCGTGACGAAGGATCAGACTCAACCAGTCGCCGGCGCTCGCCGAATCGCCAGTCGCCGGTCGGTCGAAGGAGAGCCAACCGATCGCTTCTGACCCCCGAGCCCACTCGAACACGCCCGTGAGTCCACCCGGCATCTGCGCCGCGATCGTCGCGAGCACCGCGACCGCACCGGCGAGCAAGACGGCTCCCTGCAGCGCGTCGGTCCAGATCACCGCTCGGATCCCGCCGCGGATCGAGTACACCGCCGCGATCAGGCCGCAGGCGATGATCGCGATCTCGATCCCACTCCCGAAGACGCGCGAGAAGGCGAACGCCGCGATGTAGAGGCGCACCGACGAGGCGAAAAGTCGGCCGATGAGAAACGTCCCGGCGGTGCCGCGGCGCGCCCCGGTTCCGAACCGCTCACCGATGAACTCGTACACGGTGCGGACGCGTCGTCGGTGGTAGAGGGGCACGACCCAGCGGGCGAGCACGATCCGCGCGAAGATCGAACCGATCCCGAATTGCAAGTAGGTCCAGGCGAGCTTGCCATACGCATCGGCGGGCACCCCGACGAAGGTCGCGGCGGAGAGTTCGGTCGCGACGAGTGAGAGGAGGACCGCGCCGGTCGGCACCCGCCGATCGCCGAGGAGGAAGTCATCGGCCCCTGGCCGCCGCCGACCGACGGCCGTACCGATGGCGAGCACGGCGGCCGCGTAGAGTCCGATGACGAGGAAGTCGAAGAAGCCCATGCCGGGGAGGATAGCAGAGTGGGGACTGCCACCGCTGTGCGGAGCCAGCCCCCAACTACGCTCGACCTCGCTCGGTCGAACTGGGAGAATCGCCGCCATGAACAGCGGCGGAGCGACCGAGTGGTACGGGGGAGAGCTCGACGAGCGGATCGTCGAGCTGTTCGGGAACGACCCCTACACGGCGATGGCAGAGCTCTCGATCGCGGCCGGGGCGGATCCCGAGCTCGAAGGCCAACTCGTCGACTTGTTGCAGGCCTCGCTCGACACGGGAGCGGACGACACCCTCGGCACCACCGCAGTCACGCTCGTCCTCGGAGAGATCCGCAGTCACGAAGCAGCCGGATCGCTCCTGCTCGCCCTCGCCTCCCCGGATGAGATGGTGGCCACCGCCGCCGTGCGGGCACTCCAGCGACTCGGTGAGCCCACGATCGAACCCCTCCTCGACCTCCTCGACTCACCCGACCTCGACGATGACGTCGCACAGTCGGTGGTGGAGTCGCTGGAAGGGGTGCGCCTCCACGACCTCCCCGACTTGCGTGCCCAGGTCGAGTCTCGACTGATGCGCGAACTCCTCGAACCTGAGGTACCCCCTCGACGACGCGAGGCGGCGGCCCTCGCGCTCGCCCGGCTCGGCGTGGAGCGCGCTCGAGACACGATCGAGATGCTCCTGGAAGCCGAGTTTCCGGCCGGGAACACCTTCCTAAAGGAAGCGCTCGAGATCATCGCCGAGCATCCGGAGGGGCTCCCCTCCCCCGCCGCAGGTCCGTGGGAACACGACCTGCGCTGGGCGGACGGCTCGGTGCTGCCCGGAGGCGATCTCGAGCCCGAGGATCCGACCGACCCGCTACCGCCGACTCTGCGGAATTGAGTCTCGAGCATACGAGAAGGCAACTGGGACCGGCACCGCTGAGCGGAGCCAATCCCCAGCTGAGCGGAGCCAATCCC
>JAQBGV010000182.1:0-9445 GCA_032128395.1 Planctomycetota bacterium
GTTCGTCGGGTCGCTGCTTTGCTCCACGCTTCTTTCAGACCTCCCTCACGGGAGCGCCCTTGCGCTTCGCTAGACCTTCACCTCCACCAGGTTGGTCAGGGACTTTCACCCATGAGTCGTCGAACATGCCTGGCACACAAAATAGGGGTGTTATTGGTAGGGGATACCAACAACACCCCATGGGCTCTGAGGTGGGACAAGAAAGGAAGGAAAGTGTGTGGCTCGTTTAGCCGCCGGACCCGTGTGGCCCGGAGGGATTTCTCGTCCTCAATTTTTCAGTCTTCAGTGCAGTCCGAGTCCTCTCCTCGGGCGCCGGCTCCTCTCTTCAAGAGGCCGTTCTCTTCAAAGCGCCGTGCGCCGCAGCGAATTCCGGCGCAGACATGGAAACAACGCCAGCGGCTGCAGTTGTGTTCCCCGACGTCCGACTGCAGCGCACCTTCGATGCTCCGCGTCGCTTCATTCTAGGGCATCCGTATCGTCATTTCCTCCGTAAAACGAGAAGCAGCTGTCGAGGAACTCGCGGAACTCCTCAGGGAGGAGGATGCGCTCGAGGCGCTCGACCTCATCGCTGCCGCGGAACAAGATCAAGGTCGGAATCTCCTCGATGGAGTACCGCCGGAGAACCTCGACGTCTTGCAGAGGGACTTCCACCTCAGCCAACAGCAGGCGCCCCTCGAAGACGGGAGCGATCATCTCGAGTCCCTTGCGGACGAATTCGCACGAGGAGGCTAGTGGCGATCCGAAATGAACCAGGAGCAGGCCGCGGTTCTCCGCGATGACCCGAACCACTTCGCCGGCGCTGTACGTGTGAATCCTCGCCATGGGACCCTCCTTCGGTCGCCCTTCGGCGACCCTTCGGGGGAGTGTGCCTCCCGTTGGACTCCAACAAGCCCGGTGCCAATTCTCGTGGCACCTCTCTGGCCCGACTCAAGTCGTTCCGGCAGGGTGAGTTTCGTCAACCACTCGCAGATGAGACCCGCAGCACTTCGGATCTCATCCAGCAGATTTCAAGCCAACCTGCGATTGGGGAACCCGGCGTTGCCCCAAATCAGGCAGACTGTTGTAACTCCGTACACATGAAATCGCGTCGTTCTGCCACTTCGATCCTAGCGCCGAATAGTGAATCTGGCGCGGGGATTTTGCCGGCGAGGTCCCGTGCCACCTGACTCCGCATGCCAAGCGCTGTCCATGGCCCGAACGACCTGAGAGGATCGGGGGCAGCAACGTGGAAACGGGATTGGAAGATCCGATGGTCCCTTGGCTTCTCTGCTGGACGATCTTGGCCGGTCCGGTGGACGACTCCACCCCGGCGATCCCCACGCCGCGAGAAGTCTTCCTCTCCGGACTCGCCGCATTCGCAGGTGTCCCGTCGGCGGAGTTCCCCGTCCGGCTCTCGACATGGGTCGCCTCTCAACTCTCCGCAGGAAGCAAGGACGATCTCGAGCAGGCGAGACTCCGTCGCCGCTCCTTCCTCACCGGGATGGGTGCTCTCTTCGACGCAGGTGACACGCTGAGCAGTGTCCCGATCGTCGGCCGGACCTTTTCCCGAATCGTCCGCGACGAGGAAAAGAATCGTCGCGACGCGATCTGCGCGAGCGCGCGGATGCACGGTCGGCACGACGCCCCCCGGCACTTCTTCATCGCAGCGGCTCTCACCGCGCAGGGAGGTCCGGTCGCGGCGGCACAGGCGAGTCTGGTGAAAGAGATCGAGGACGCGCGGCGATTCGATCGGGATCCGCCCCTGGGAAGTGGGTTTTCCTACCTCGACCTCGCCTACGACCATGCTGGGATCCGATTCGCTACCCGACTCCTCGGCTGGCGAAACGCCGACCGTCTCACCGAGGCGGTTCCGCCTCTCGCTCTATTCATCCCCCCGTTTCCCGACCTCGAACTTCCGGAGCGAATCGGTTGGCAACAATACTGCGAAGAGTACCGTGGTCAGCGGACCGAGGAGTTCCTCGACCGGATTCACACCGCGATCGACGCGCGACTCGGTGACTCGAAATCGGACACTTCGGAACCGGTCGATTCCACAACCCCGAGCGACCGAGGGCCCGGCGGCCCCACTCGATCCACCCACCCGGAGCGGAGCGGTCAGTCACGATGAGTTTCGACAAGAAGCAAGTACTCACCGAGATTCAGAGCTTACTCGAACAGACGAAGATCCCCGGAACGCAAACAACGCTCGTCAAAGCCGGCTGCGTCCAGCGGATCATCGCCCACCAGGGTGACGTGTCGATCGTCCTCACGTTTCCCCCCGAGGTCATCTCGCACCGCGAGTCGTTGAAGCGCACGATCGAAGATGGCGTCGCCGCTCTCGCCGGGGTTAAAAAAGGGCCGCTCCTCGCGCAACCCCCCCCGGGGGGGGGGGGGCAAAGCACCCCATGCGACCGCCCCGGGGAGCGGCTCGGTCGTCGCAGGCAAGGAGGTGCCGGGCGTCCGTCGCATCATCGCCGTCGCCAGTGGCAAGGGCGGAGTCGGCAAGTCGACGGTCGCCGTGAACCTTGCCGTCTCACTGGGGCGGACCGGTGCGCGGGTCGGCCTCCTCGACTCCGACGTCTACGGCCCCTCCGTCCCGAAGATGATGGGCCTCGAGGGAGAACGACCGCACGTCACCGATCGCGAGACGATCATTCCGATCGACCGGTACGGGATCCGCACGATGTCGATCGGCTACCTGCTCGAGGAAGACTCTCCAGTCATCTGGCGCGGACCGATGGTCACTGGCTTGCTCCGCCAGTTCCTCTTCCAGGTGGAGTGGGGAGAGCTCGACTATCTGATCCTCGATCTCCCCCCCGGCACCGGGGACGCACAACTCACACTCGTGCAGTCGATCTCGCTCGACGGAGGTGTGATCGTAACCACGCCCCAGGACGTCGCTCTGATCGACGTACAGCGCGGGATCCAGATGTTCTCCCGGGTCGAGGTTCCGATCCTCGGTGTCCTCGAGAACATGAGCTCGTTCGAGTGCCCCCACTGCGGCGAGGTGACCGAGGTGTTCCTTTCGGGGGGCGGGAAGTCCGCGGCAGAGCGCTTCGGGGTCCCGTTTCTCGGTTCGATCCCGCTTGTCGCCGACTACGTTCGCGCCGGGGACAACGGTACTCCCGTCGTCCTCGAAGCTCCGGACTCCGCACTTGCCAAGACGATCGACTCGATCGCCCGCGGGATCCGAGAGAAACTCGGCTGATCCTGAGACCTCAAGAGATCGGCACGACCTGAGCGAGGGCCTTGACGATTTCACGTGGGGGGATCTCCCGCATGCACCGGTGGTCGAGGGGGCAGACCTTCTCATGGCAGGGCCCACACGGAACGTCGCGCCTGAGGATCGCAGCCCTCTCTAGACGCGCCGCAGTGAATCGAGGATCGGTCGGCCCCATCAAGACCACGGTCGGAACCCCGAGCGAAGTCGCGAGGTGGCGCGGCCCGGCGTCCGTGGTGATGAGGGCACGACAGCGACGAAGAATCCCCTTCAGAACATCAAGGCTCGGCGGATGTTCGGCTGCCGTGACCACCGGCGAGGGAATCCGCATCGCCACATCAGTCGCGAGGGATTCCTCGCCAGGACCGCACAGGATGAGGATCGGACCCCACCCCTCCCCGATCGCGCACTCCGCCGCGACGGCGAGCAGCTCGGGCGGGTACACCTTTGACGGGCCGAAACTCGCGCCTGGATTGATGGCGAGGGGTTTCTCCCCAACTCCGAGCCCATGCTCGACGAGCCACTCCTCCGCCGCTCCCTCGGCTTCGGCTCCCACTCCGAGGTCGCAATCCTCCACGCCTCCCGTCGCGCCCAGCACGGCGACGAGCTCCAGGTACTGGAACTGCATCGGTACGGGGATGATTTCGTTTCCCCAACGATGCGGGGAGAGTGCGTGCGTCAGGAGCGGCCCACGTCCCTCCCGTGCGTAGCCGATTCGGATCGGCACCCGAGCCCGCCAGGGGTCGTGCGCGCTTCGAAAGGAGTGGGGGAGGACGACCACAGCATCTGCAGCTTCGGCTCGCAGGACCTCTACGTTCCCCGTGCCCCTTCCATTCCGCTCGGCGAGCGGAAGGAAGCGATCGAACAGATCAGAATCGCCGAGGAGAGGTTCGAACAGCGGACGACCATGGAGGAGGAGCTCCGCGTCGGGGAACCGCCGTCGGAGGGCACGAAGTGCGGGCACCGCCATCACTCCGTCCCCGAGCCAGTTCGGGAGGCGGACCACGATCCGCCGCAGGGTCATGGCTTCGCTTTGGCTCGGTCAAGGAGGGGGGCGAAACGCTTCTTGTCGAACGACCAGCGATGCGCACTCTCCGCGCTGATCGAGCCTTCCTTGAATCGACTCAGGATCGAGTCGTCCATCAACTGCATCCCGTAGCCGCGTCCTCCCTCGATCAGCGAGATGATCTTGTGGATCGCGCCCTCACGAATGATGTTCGGGAGGGAGATCGTCGGGAAGAGCAGCTCATTGACGACCGCCCGACCCTTTCCATCCTTCATGGGGATGAGGAGCTGCGCGATGATCCCCTTGAGGCTCGAGGACAGCATGGTGCGGACCTGGTTCTGCCGGTCCTCGGGAAACACATCGATGATTCGGTCGATCGTCTTCGCAGCGCTGTTCGTGTGCAATGTGGCGAAGACCAGGTATCCCATCTCAGCGGCCGTAATCGCGAGGCTGATCGTCTCGAGGTCGCGCAACTCCCCCACCAGGACCACATCTGGATCCTGACGGCTGACGCTACGGAGGGCTCGCGAGAAACTCACCGAATCGATCCCGACCTCGCGCTGCGTGATCGTGGACTTCTTGTTCACGTGGACGAACTCGATCGGCTCCTCGATCGTGACGATGTGCCGGGAGTGATTCCGATTGATGTAGTCGATCATTGCGGCGAGCGTGGTCGACTTCCCGCTCCCAGTCGGGCCGGTACAGAGCACGAGCCCGTTGCGCAACTCGCAGAACCTCTCGACGTGCTTCGGGACTCCGAGTTCGTCGACCGTCTTGATCTCCTCGGGGATCAAGCGGAAGACCCCGGCGATCCCGTTCTGCTGCTGAAAGTAGTTCGAGCGAAAACGGCCGATCCCCGGGAGCGCATACGCCCAGTCGAGATCGTTGCGCTCGAAGAATTGTTCGCGGCGACGATCGTCGAGCACCTCGAGGAGCAGCTCTTCCACTTGCTTGCTCGAGTACGGCTCTGGCCGGACAGCACGAAGTCTGCCGTGGACGCGAATCTTCGGGGTCATCCCCGAGCAGAGGTGCAGGTCCGATCCGCCGGACTCCTTCACCATTTCGAGCAGGCGGTGGATCTTCGGGGTCGACACGGGGTACCTACTTCCGGAACGTGTCCGGGGTCTCGGCGTGGAACATCGCCGTTTCCCGGGTGATCAAACCTCGATTGAGCAGTCCGCGGATCGAGTCATCCATCGTGCTCATCCCCTGTTTCTTGCCGGTCTGAAGAACCGAGATGAGCTGGTAGGTCCGGCACTCCCGAATCAGGTTTCCCACGGCCGGGGTCGAGAACATGACCTCGATCGCCGGTTCCACCCCCAGACCGTCCGCGCGGGTGAGGAGCTGCTGCGAGATCACCCCTCGCATCGACTCGGAGACCATCGCTCGGATCTGATCCTGCTCCCGCGGCGGGAAGACATCGATGATCCGGTCGATCGAACGAACCGCATTGGTCGTGTGGAGGGTGCCGATGACCAAGTGACCGGTCTCGGCCGCGGTGATCGCCATCGAAATCGTTTCGAGGTCACGCATTTCCCCCACCATGATCACGTCGGGATCGGCGCGCATCGCCGAACGGAGCGCGGAGGCGAATGACGCGGTGTGACGGCGGACGTGCCGCTGATTCACGTTGCAGTTCTTCGGCTCGAAGATGAATTCGATCGGGTCCTCGACCGTGACGATGTGGTCGTGGCGGTCTTCGTTGATCAAGTCGATGAGCGCGGCCATGGTCGATGACTTGCCACTCCCCGCCGGTCCAGTGACGAGCACGATCCCCTGGTTGTAATGGGTGAACCGCCTCAGGACATCGGGGAGGTGCAGCTCAGCGAGGGTTGGCACGTGATCCGGAATCATCCGGAAGACGCAGTCCCACCCCTTCCGCTGCCGGTACACGTTCGTTCGGTAGCGGCCGTGGTCTTCCCGCTCGAAGCAGAAATCGAAGTCGAGATGCTCGGAAGCCTCCTCCCACTCCCGCTCGGTGAGAAGGTCTCGGATCGCCCGCTCGGTTATTTCCGCCGTCAGGACCGGATGCTGCACCCGCACCAACACTCCGTGAATCCGGAGCATCGGCGGCACATCGACTTGGAAGTGGAAGTCGGACGCCCCGATCTTGCGGGCGCGGGCCAAGTATTCGCCGAGCGGCTTCCCGACCAGGTCGCGCCAGTCTTGTTGCGCCACTTGGTCCGGCGTCAGCGCCCCTTCCGGTGGCGGTACAGTCGGAACGTGCTCTGTCGCGGAGGTGTCTCCGTCGGCGAGTCGCTCCTCGACCTTCTTCCTGATCTGAGTCGCGTGCTTTTCTGAAACCCGCCCCGCTTCGACTAGGAACGAAGCGAGATCCCCTCCAGCCGGAAGCTCGGAGAGCGACCGACGGAGTTGTTCCTCGGTCAGCAGGTTGTTCTTCAGCGCGATCTTGCCGAAGAGCTGGTCCGCTGGGCTGGGGCGGACTCCTGGCTGGTCGGACATGCGGGCTCCCCGGGCTCTCTGGAGTGGCTTCAGTTCTATCCTTGCGACGCGCTTCCCCGAGCGGAGGAGGTCCGACATGCCGATCGAAAGTTCCATTGTCGGGGAGAGGCGAAAGACTCCTCGGTCATCAGCGATCGCGAAGCAGTCATGATAGGGATCGGCCCCAGGTTCGCAAGCGGGTCAGGTACGCGAGAATCCGAGGGGAACCCAACGTTTCGCTGAGAAATCACTCTCGGGCGGGGCGCCCCGCGGCACGAACCCGGTCGATGATCGAGGATGTCGAGGATCCCTCGCGAAAATCGACGAGCACGACCCGTCCCCCTCCCGCCTCGACGATCTCCCGGCCGACCACGACCTTGTCCGCGTAGTCACGCCCCTTGACGAGTACGTCGGGCAACAGCGACTCGACCAGCCGCGCCGGGGTCTGCTCATCGAAGAAGACGATATGATCGACCGCGCTGAGTCCGCTGAGCACCCGTGCACGTTCGTCGGCGGTCAGGATCGGGCGCCCCTCCCCCTTCTGCTCCCGAATCGACAAATCGGAGTTCAGGCCGACGACGAGCAGATGGCCGAGGGCACGCGCTTGCTCGAGAAGCTGAACGTGTCCGGCGTGAAGGATGTCGAAGCATCCGTTCGTAAAAACCACTCGCTGGTCGGAGGCGCGCTCACGAATCAAGATGTCCTGCAACTCGCGAAGGCTACGCACCTTCGAGGGGTGCCTCACCCCCCGCTCCCGCTGCGGCCTGCTCGATCTCCCAGAGCTCGACCGGTGTCACCCCGATCTTCGACACTTCGATGCCAGCCCCAAGATTCGCGAGCCGCACTGCATCCTCGATCGACCAACCGGCCGCGGCCGCGAGACCGAGCAGGCTGAGGACCATGTCCCCTGCTCCTGCGACATCGGTGACCGAGCGGACCCGCGTCGGGAACGCCCGCGACTCCCCGCCGCGCGAGACTAGATGGATTCCATCGCGGTCGAGAGTCAAGACCGCGTGGTCGAGATCGAGCTCCTCGATCAATCGCTCCCCCGCCGCGCGCGCGTTCGCTTCGTCAGAGGCGACGATTCCGGTGGCCTGTTCTGTTTCGTAGCGATTCGGGCAAATCAGCCAGGCGCCGCGGTACCTCTGGTAGTCGACGCTCCGCCCCGGGTCGATGAGGACCGGAATTCCCGCTGCACGACCCCTCGCCACCAGGGTCTCGATCAGTCCTGGGGTCAGGAGCCCCTTCTCGTAGTCGGAGAGGAGGATCGCGCGCGGTGGATCCGCCGCGGAGAGACTTCGGTCGCAACGATCTAGGACCCCCGACATCTCGTCGTCCGTCGCGGGGCGATCTTCCTCCCAGTCGACTCGAAGAACCTGTTGGCGCGCTCGGCTCGCATGTTGCACCCCACCGAGCAGTCGGGTCTTTCGCGTCGTCGGCCGCCCCTCGCAGACGAGCAGCCCCTCCGGGTCGACACCGAGGGAGGAGAACCGAGCCGAGAGTACGCCCCCCGCTTCATCCGCCCCGATCAGCCCGCAAACATCGACCCGAGCGCGCAGAGTGACCAGGTTCTCGACCACGGATCCGGCCCCCCCCGAGCGGTGTTCGCGATGACTCACGCGAAGAACGGGGACCGGGGCTTCCGGTGAGATCCGGGAGACGTCACCCCAGAGGTACTCATCGAGGATCAGGTCCCCGACGACGAGGATTCTCGGGGAGCCCAAGGTCTTCAAGGATGGGATCGAGCTCACCGATCCTCCTCGAGTGCGAGGAGCACCCCGGCTCGGAAGAGTGGGATCAGTAGCTCGTGGTGTCCGGTGATGGCGATCCCGCGGGCGACCGGCCGGGAGAGGACGTTCACCGAGGTGCGATAGTGGCGCAGCATGTCGAAGTTGATCGCGGTGATTCCCTCGAGGGGATGACCGAGATTGCGAGCGATGTTGACGACCTTGAGAAAAACCTCCGGGAGGAGCACCGCCGAGCCGACATTCCACCAGCAGCCACCGGCGAGATCGTCCGCGTGCGCGGCGAGGATCTTGTAATCGATCGAACTCGCCTCCCCGAGAGCACCGTCGAGCACACCCGGATGCATGTGGACCACATCCGTGCCGAGCCCGACGTGCACGGTGCACGGCGCGCCGACCCGAGCGGCAGCTGCGAGGAGCGAGAGGTCTCGGTGCGGTAGACCCTCCCTCTCGATCCACTCTCCGAGCGCTTGCCCGAGCCCTACCCCTTCGGCCGAACGGGCGGCGGCGATGCGGAACGCCTCCGCAGTCTCCTCCGCCATCCCGAAACTTCCATCCGCGATGTTCGAGGCGACGTCCTCGGAGGTCTCACCGATCCACGCAAGTTCGAGGTCGTGGATCGCGGTCGCCCCATTCATCGCAAAGCCGGTGACGACTCCGCGCTCGAGGAGGTCGATGAGGGCCGGTCCCTGCGCGACTTTCACCACGTGTCCGCCCATCGCCGCCCACACCGGACGCCCCGCCCGGTGGGAGGTGACGACGGCATCGATCGCAGCCCGCAACTCAATCCCTGCGAGGATCGACGGGAGGGAACGGATCAGGTCGGCGATGCTGCCTCTCGGGTCCACGAGGGTCCCAAAATCCTCTTGGCGAACGAGGTTCCGCCGCTCCCGGATCGGAATCGAGCGGATTCCGGAGAGGTCGAGAGGACCCCGACGATTCTGGATGGGGTCGCGCCGCGCAGGACGGCGCGGCTCGGGGGTCGGCACAAAGGGTCCTTTCAATCCGTCGAGGCGGTCATGGTACCAGGGGGCGGAGGGAGAATACCTCTCC
>JAQBGV010000183.1:0-28242 GCA_032128395.1 Planctomycetota bacterium
GATCCGCTTGCGCTCCTGGTCGACCTGCAGGACCACCGCGTGGACCTGGTCGCCCTTCTTGAGCACCTCACTCGGGTGCACCACCTTTCGGGTCCACGACATGTCGCTGACGTGGAGCAGTCCGTCGATCCCATCCTCGAGTTCGACGAAGGCACCGTAGTTGGTGAGGTTGCGAACGACACCCTCAATGTAGTGGCCGACCGGGTACTTCTCCGCGACCAGCTCCCAAGGGTTCACCTCGACCTGCTTCATGCCGAGGGAGATTTCCTGCTTGTCCTTCTTGATGTCGAGGACGACGACATCGAGCTCGTCTCCCGGGCTGACCACCTGGTTCGGGTGATTGATTCGGCGAGTCCAGGACATTTCGGAGACGTGCACCAGCCCCTCGATCCCCTCCTCTAGCTCGACGAATGCGCCGTACGAGAGAACATTGACCACCTTGCCGGTGATCTTCGCCCCGATCGGGTACCGGGCTTCGATGTCATCCCAGGGACTCGGCTGGATTTGCTTGAGTCCGAGCGAAATTCGCTCGCGCTCCTTGTCGACCTTGAGAACCTTGACGTCGATCTCTTGGTCGATCTTCAGAAGCTCCGAGGGGTGGTTCACCCGCCCCCACGACATGTCGGTGATGTGGAGCAGACCATCGATCCCGCCTAGATCGACGAACGCGCCGAAGTCGGTGATGTTCTTCACCTGACCCGTGCGGACCTGACCGACTTCGATCTCCGACAGTAACGTCGACTTCTCCGATTCGCGTTTCTCCTCGAGGAGCTTGCGCCGGCTGACCACGATGTTCATCCGTGGTTCGTCGATCTTGATGATCTTGCACTCGAGGTCGCGCCCGAGGAACTCCGAGACGTCGCCGACCCTTCGAATCGCGATCTGCGACGCGGGGAGGAATACGGGGACGCCGATGTCGAGAAGGAGCCCACCCTTGATCTTCCGCGAAACGCGGCCGGTGACGACATCCCCCTCGTTGTAGGTGGAGATCACGTTCTCCCACCCGCGAATTCGATCGGCCTTGCGCTTGGAGAGAAGGATCTCCCCTTCCTCGTCCTGAATGTCTTCGACGAGAACCTCGATCTCGTCCCCCTCCTTCACCGCTTCATCGAAGTGGCCGCGGGGAACGATTCCCTCCGACTTGTAGCCGACATCGACCATGACGAAATCGTCCGTGATCGAGACAACCCGCCCCTGGATGATTTTTTCGACCTCGAAATCCTTGACCGAATCTCGGACCAAGCTCTCGAGCTGGTCGGTCGGTTCGTCACCGAGGATCTCGGTGAGCATCTTCTCGAGGTTCTCCTTGGAGATGTCGAACTGCTTCAGTAACTCACTGCGTGTCATCAGCTGCCTGTGCCCGGATCGAGTCCGCGCTCGGTGGACCTCGTCGAGTCGGGTCAGGGGAGGCGACCGTCGCCTCCGCCTCGGGCCCGTCCGACGAACAGTCCGGCCTGGTCTACTCCTGAGGGCACCGCGAGAGTGCCAACAGGTGTTCTCTCAGTTCACTCGTCGCAACCTCCACGTCGAGGTCGGGTTCGACTCGGTACGGAACCCCGATTCGAACCTCGATCCGCCGCAGGCGGGGGAAGCGAGACCCGCGCGGAAACGCGCGCCCACTCCCCTCGATCCACACAGGCACCACCAGAACGCCAGATTTTTGGGCGATCCGCACCGCCCCAGGTCGCAACTTCCGAAGCGTGCCGTCGGTGGAGCGAGTCCCCTCGGGGAACATCACCACCGGGCTCCCTCCCGCGAGGGCGGAGAGCACGGCGCGGGTGCCGCCGAGCCCGACCCCCTCTCGCTCGACCGGGATCCCACCCAGGGCACGGATCACGGCCGCGAAGATGCGCGGCCGGAAGAGTGAACTCCTCCCGAGGTAGCGCAGACGGCGACTTGTCGCAGCACCGATCAACAACGGATCGAGGTGACTCGCGTGGTTCGAAACCAGCAGGGCTGGGCCGACTCTCGGAATCTGGCGCCAACCGAACCGCCGATATCGAAACCACAGGGTACAGAGCACCCGGGTCGACAATCGGAAGAGGAAGAACCAGAGGCTTCGCCTCAGGGGTTTCAGCCTCGCGGCTACCGGCGCTGCGGGAGCCACTCTCGGGGAACCTTCTCCAGAATCGCTTCGACCACTTCCTCCGGGGTCCGATCACCAGTGTCGATCACCCGGGCATCCGGTGCAGGTCGCAACGGCGCGACCTCGCGGCTCTCGTCGTTCTCGTCCCTACGTCGCAGCTGCGCCAGCACGGTCTGGAGGGGGTGCTCCTCACCCAGCCGGTCGCGCAGCTCGGCGTGTCGCCGTCGCGCCCTCTCCTCGATGCTCGCGGTGAGGAACACCTTCACCGGGGCCCCTGGAAACACCACCGTCCCCAAGTCCCTTCCCTCCGCCAGCACGAGCCTCCCCGCGGGGAGGCGGCGCTGCAAGGGGAGCAGAGCCGCACGAAGCACCGCATCATCCGCGATCCAGTGGATCGCTTCGGTCACCCGGGTGCTGTCGAGCGCGTCGCCGGGGTCCTCACCGTCGATGAGCACCCGAATCGCATCGTCGCGCTCGACGAGCTCGATCCGACTCGCTCTTGCAGCCGCACGGACCTCGGAGGCACTCGCCGGGTCGATTCCCTGGTGAAGAGCCAGCCAGGTCACCGCTCGGTAGATGAGCCCGCTCGAGAAAGCGAGTGCGTCGAGACGTCGGGCGAGGAGCCGAACCACAGTGCTCTTCCCGCACCCGGCCGGGCCATCGATGGTGAGGATTCGCGGCCGCTCGCCCTCCGGCACCCCATCCGATGACTCGGAATGCGGAACCGGCGGATCCCTCGTCTCGGCCAACTCCCTGAGCCTCCGGTGTTCCTACTCGGGGAGTGATCAGCGCCGGTCACTCCGGCGGTCGAATCACCCCGAGGAAGCGGCACAACGTACGCCAGCACTGTGAGTTCGGCAAGCCATTCGATCACTCGGAAGCCTGCGAGGAGTCGCCCTGGGCCGACTCTTCCCCCTCTCCAGGACCTCGACCGGAAAAGATCACCATCGCGTACCCGATCGCCAGGAGGCCCACGAGAGGGAGGGAGAACAGGGCGACCTTCGACGCGTACAGCCCGATCGTCACGAGGTAGAGGAGCATCCCGACTTCCAACCAGGGGAGGAACTCCCGTGAGCGGCGCCGCCCCCCCCCGCGCTTCGGGGTACGCTCGAAGATCCGAGCACCGCCGGAGAGCCCCCTGAGAACGGCCCGGGAGTTGTGCAGGGTCATCCCGAGGCCCAGCGCCATCAGGGCCGGGATCCGGAGGAGCATCTCCCGACTCGAGCGCTGCCGTCGCGCCCGAAAGTAGAAGAACGCGACGGAGCCGGTCGCGAAGAAGAAGAACGGAATGTCGGCGTGAAGGATCAGCACATCGCGCTCGGCGAGTCGAATCGCGATGGCGTGGGGCAGGGAGAGAGCAAGAACGACGATCAGGGGGTAGCAGAGATTCCCGGTCAGGCCGATCAAGAGATCGAGCCTCGACAGGAATGGCATCGGTGCGGAGAGAATCCGGGGGAGGGCGGAGAACGTGGTCTGCATCGTCCCCGCGACCCACCGGTTCTGTTGGGTCCGGAAGGCCGACATCTGCTCCGGCACCTCGCAGGGGACCTCCAAGTCATCGCGGTACACGAATCGCCACCCCCCGAGCCAAGCCCGCAGGGAGAGGTCGAGGTCCTCGGTAATCGTGTCCGCGCGCCACCCTCCGGCGTCATCGATCGCCGCCCGGCGCCACACACCCGCTGTCCCATTGAAGTTGAAGAACCGTCCCGCTCGAGCGCGGGTCCGGTGTTCGAGTGCGAAGTGCGCCTCGAGCATCAACGCCTGGATGCGCGTCAGCAGGTTCCGCTCCTCGTTGAGGTACACCCACCGTCCCTGGACCAAGGCGATCCTGGTGTCGGCAAACTCGGGAATGGCGCGCCGGAGAAAGTCTGGAGGGATCACGAAGTCGCTGTCGAAGAGCGCGACGAATGGGGCGCACGTGAGTTCGAGCCCCTCGGAGAGCGCGCCGGCCTTGAACCCAACGCGATCGGGGCGCCGAAGATGCTCGACGCGCAGACCATTCTTGCGGAGTTGCTCGATCCGCCTCGCGATCCCGACCGAGGATCCGTCGTCGGAGTCGTCGAGCACTTGCACTTCGAGCCGGTCCCGCGGCCAATCGAGACGCGACAGGGAGTCGAGGAGCCGCGGGAAGACCTCGCCGTCGTTGTACACCGGGAGTTGGACGAGCACCTGCGAGTCGGCGAGCTCCGGAGTCAGCTCTCGTCGCGGACGTTCCGGTCGCCGCGACCGCCAAGCGCCTTCGATGGCGAGCCAAAGTCGATGTGCGCCGTAGACGGAGAGCAGGCAGAGAAGGAGCAGGTAGGGGATCTCGAAGTGGAGCATGGGGCCGCTCGGGCTGCTAACCGCGGAGCTCGATCCGACGCGATGGTCCGACGACTCCGTACCCGCGTCGCTCGACCGACACCTCCCCCACTCCGAGGTCGCGAGCGCGAGCGAGGAACCGTCGCCGCCATTCGGGCTCCCCGAGCCGATCGAGCTCGTCGACTCCGACCTCGACCACCACTTCGTCATCGATCATGCGGGCGCGGAAGACGCGGAATCCGGCCTCCGCGAGGATTTCCTCGAGGCTCTCGACAACGTGGAGACGCGCCACGCTGACTGGAGTCCCGATCCCGATGCGAGAGGCGAGGCAAGGACGGGCGGGTCGGTCCCAATTGGGGAGTCCGATCTCCCTCGCCCACTCGCGAATCGCTCGCTTCCCGAGGCCAGCTTCACGAAGGGGACTTCGGACGCCGCGCTCCCATGCTGCTCGCATCCCCGGGCGGTCGCCGGCGTGGTCCTCGGAATGGGTCCCATCGCAGACGGTACGATTCGCGAGCAGTGGATGGGACCCGAGATGTTGATAGAGCACCGACTTGCAATGGAAGCACCGATTGCCCGCGTTCGCTACATACCCCGGGATTGAAAGTTCGTCGGTCGAGATTTCCAGGAGGGGAGAACCGAGGTGGGTGGCGATCTCTCGGGCGAGCCGAAGATCGCGATCGGCGAGACTCGGGGAGACTCCGATCGCCGCGACAGCTCCCTCCCCTACCTGACGTCGCGCAACCGCGAGCAGGAGACTCGAGTCCACGCCGCCGGAGAGGGCGACTGCGATCGAGGCCAATTCCCCTATGATCAGCTCGAGATGAGAGCGGCACTCAGAATCCGTGTCGTACGGACTTCCTCGAGAACGAGCGGTCCGGTCCATCGAGCCCTCCCTCGGAAGACAGGGACGAAGAGGCGTCCGGTTCCGCTTCTCATCGGAACCATGCCAAGGTCGTCGAGGAGGGCGCGGAGCTGGGACGCGGGGTCCAGTCCGAGCGAAGGCGACCCCGACGGGCCACCTGAGGATCGGACTGGGCCCCGCAACGTAGCAGACGCGCCCTCATCGGCGACCGGCCACGTCAAATGTCGTAGTACAGTGCGAACTCGTACGGATGGGGGCGCTGACGCAGGGCGTCCACTTCCGTCCGACGCTTGTAGTCGATCCAAGCCCCGATCGTGTCCCGACTGAAGACATCCCCCGCGAGCAGGAACTCATGGTTCCTCTCCAAATTATCCAACGCGGCTTCTAGGGACGCGGGGGTGCTAGGGACGTCCTTGAGTTCCTCTGGCGGCAGGTCGTAGAGGTTCTTGTCGAACGCAGGACCGGGGTCGATCTTGTTCTTGATCCCGTCGATCGCTGCGAGAAGGATCGCCGAGAATGCCAAGTAGGGGTTGCAGGACGGGTCGGGGCACCGGAACTCGATGCGGCGGGCTTTGGGGTCCGATGAGTACCCCGGAATCCGGACCGCGGCGGATCGATTGCTCGAGCTGTAGGCGAGTCGATTCGGTGCCTCGAAACCGGGGACCAGACGCTTGTACGAGTTGGTCGTCGGGTTCGTCAGAGCGACGAGCGCCGGCGCGTGGTGGAGGAGACCCCCGATCGCGAAGAGCCCCATTTCGCTGAGCCCCGCGTAGCGGTCCCCAGCGAAGAGGTTCTTGCCGTTCTTCCAGATCGAAACGTGGACGTGCATCCCGCTGCCGTTGTCGTTCCAGATCGGCTTCGGCATGAACGTGACCGTCTTGTTGTGGCGCAGTGCGGTGTTCTTGACGATGTATTTGAACATCATCAACTGATCCGCCACCAGCTTCATCGATTCGAAGCGGATGTCGATCTCCGCCTGACCGGCGGTTGCGACCTCGTGGTGCTGGCGCTCCACGTCGATCCCAGCCTCCGTCAGGAGGAGCACCATCTCGTTGCGGAGATCCTGGAACTTGTCGGTGGGAGGCACCGGAAAATAGCCCTCCTTGTACCGGGGCTTGTAACCGAGGTTCGGCCCCTCATCGCGACCCGTGTTCCAACGTCCCTCGACCGAGTCGAGGAAGTAGTATCCGCTGTGCTCGTTCTGATCGAACCGGATGTCATCGAAGATGAAGAACTCCGCCTCGGGCCCGAAATAGGCGACGTCCCCGATCCCGGTGCCGCGGAGATAGTCCTCGGCCCTCTGGGCGATCGTACGAGGATCTCGGGCGTACGGCTCTCGGGTGATGGGAGCCGCGATGTTGCAGATGAGCACCATCGTCGGGACCGCGGCGAACGGATCCATGAACGCCGTGGTGGGGTCCGGGATCACGAGCATGTCGCTCTCTTGGATCCCTCGCCATCCTCGGATACTCGATCCGTCGAAGCCGAGGCCTTCTTCGAAAGTGTTCTCGTCGAAGCGCTTCGCCGGGATCGTGAAGTGCTGCCAGAGACCTGGGAAATCCAAGAATCGAAGATCGATCGCCTGGATTCCCTGTTTGCGGACTCGTTCGAGTATCTCCTGGACCGTCACTCCCGTGTCCCCTTCCTCTAGGGCTTGCTCGAAGCCCTCACTGGGTCGCGGGAAGTCCGCGACGCACCTACCCCGTGGAGCTCGCCTCAGGCTCGCTCGGCCTCAGGCCGCACTTCAGAACCCGCTCGCCCCCCCATGATCAAATCGCTTCCGGGCCCCGTTCCCCCGTTCGGATGCGCACCGCGTCTTCGAGGGGGAGCACGCTGACCGTGACCGGATGGCCTGCATTCCTCGCTCGCTCGAATGCGGCGAGCGCCGGAGCGAGGAAGTCGTCATTGACTGCGATCTCTACCCGGAGTCCTCGGGCGAGGCCGCCCGGAGGCGCTTCCTCCGCGGGCCTCACCAGTTCCACTTCGGAGATGGTCAGCCGGAAGATCTCGGCTTCACCGAGCCCAGCTTGAACCATCTCGAGGGCGGCCGGTAGCACGATTCCGACGACGTACTTCATCCCCTACTCTTCCTTCAGGGAACGGTTCAGGAGGGAGCGAACCCCCTCCTCGACCCCCCGCCCTTCGTGGACGATCCGATGGACCTCTTCGGCGATCGGCATCTCGATCGACCGAGTTTCTCGGAGCTCGTGCACGGCCCGGCACGTATGCACCCCTTCGACCACGAACCGCGATGCCGCCAGGACCGCGCGGGGGTCTTCCCCCCGCCCGATGCGAATTCCGAATGCACGGTTCCTAGAGTGCTCGCTGAAGCAAGTGACGATCAGGTCGCCGATCCCGGAGAGCCCGCTGAACGTATCGCGGCGACCCCCGAGTTCAGCCCCGAGACGGGCCATCTCGACCGCGCCGCGGGCTACCAGGGCGGCGAGCGTGTTGTCCCCGAATCCCTGCCCAATGGCAATACCGGAAGCGAGAGCCACAACGTTTTTGAGGGCACCTCCCCACTCGACGCCGACGGGGTCGGAGTTCGTGTAGATACGGAAAGTCGGGTCGGCAATCGAGTTCTGGAGATCGGCGGCACGACCAAGGTCTTTGTCGCCGAGCGATACCGCAGTCGGCACCTCGCGGATGACCTCTTCCGCGTGGCTCGGCCCCGAGAGGATCGCGACCTCCTCCATCACTCCGCACTCCCTCAGGACTTCGCTCGGAAGTCGCTGGGTCCCGATCTCCAACCCCTTCGAGGCGGAGATCCAGGGTACTTCGAGGGGAAGGGTGTCTCGGATCGAAGTGAACACTTCTCGGAGCTTCTGGGTCGGTACGGTGGAAATCCCGAACCCAATCCCATTGATCTTGTCACCGAAGACACGCGCCTCGATCCCATCAGGAAGGCGAATCCCAGGGAATGAGGGGTGCTCCCGTCTCGAAATTCGGTCCGCGACCTCCTTCCGTCGACAAAGAAGGACGACTTCGCGTCCACCCCGTGCGATGACCGCTGCGAGGGCAGTCCCCCAGGTTCCGGAACCGAGGACGATCGCCTTCATCCATCACCTCACAGGGGTCGAGAAGTACCGTTGGAGATTGCTCCGGTGCCGGAGGATCAGGAGGAGACCGAGCACGATCAGCAGCAGGGCAAACTCTGGCCGAGCCGGGTCTTGCGGGGTCGCGAGAATCCACACCCCGATGCCGAGACCGACCGCCGCCGCAAGGGACGAGGAAACTCCCACGTTTCGCAGGACCGCGAGGGCGCCCCCCCAGACCGCAACGAGGACCCCGGAGTGGATCGGCGACAATGCGATGAGTACTCCCGCCATCGTCGCGACGCCCTTTCCCCCCCGGAATCGAAGGACCGGCGAGAAACAGTGTCCGAGCACCGCGGCCCCCCCCGCGAGGACTTGGGTTCCTTCGTCTCCGCCGCTGTAACCCAACACAGCCACCGGGAGTGCCCCCTTCGCCGCATCGAGAAAGAACGCGAGCAATCCGAAGGAAAAGCCGGCGTTGCGACCCAGGTTGGTCGCCCCAACATTTCCACTCCCGACGGAGCGGAGGTCGATACCGCGCGCGCGACCGATCCAGTAGGCGAACGGCATACTCCCGAGGACGAACCCGCCGACCGCCCCGAGCACCAAGATCCCGACAGAACCGTTCGAGAAGACCGAGATGGCCCCGAGCACCGGTGGTCCACACATCGGGGGCATCGTACCTTTCAGTGATCCATCTTCGGTGATCGTAATGGACGCTACCGAGGAGCCGGCTCGCGGCCGATCTCCTCCAGATTGCACCGGGGAAGGGGAGCGCAACCGCACGCGGCCATCCCGCGCGGATGACACTCCCCCCCGACCTCGGATGCAAGACCGCCGGTCGAGTGGGGCGAGAGAGTGCCGATGTCCCGAGATCAGCTCATCGACGAGATCCGCAAGGCGCAGCGGGCAATCCGCAGTTCCCGAGAAGATTCTCCTGCGATCACCCCCTCCCCGCCGACCCTACCGATGGGGGATTCGAAGCTAGACAATCGGGCGACCCTACGTCACCTCATCGGCGAGCTCGCCTCGCGTCTCGACCGGACCCAGGAGCAGCTCCTCGCTCGGCTCGGTGATCTCCAGCAAGCTCCGACGATGCCCGTCACGGCAGGAACTCCGGCGGAGCGACAGCTATATCAGGAGATTCTCAGCCGACTCGATCCATCGGACGCAAGAGCTGCCCCGGCCAACCTGGAACCACGACTTGCCGCGATCGAGTCTCGACTCGTCGAAGTAGCAACGCTCCTCTCCTCCTTCAATTCCTGCGCTCCGACCGCCCCGCCGACGGCCGTCGAGGGAGCACTGGAGAATCGATTGGCGTCCCTGGAGGAGGCGATTCGAGATTCGCAAGGATCGCCGTCGGCGTCGATCGACCTGACGGAAGTGATCCGGCGGCTCGATGCTCTCAGCGATGGAATCCCTCGGACCGACGAGATCAGAGACGTGGTGGGACTCGGAGCACCTGCGCTCTCGCTCTCCCCACTCGAGGAGCGTCTCGATTCAATCTCGGAGCGCCTCGGCGGGGATGCGGGAGCGATGACCCTCGGAACCGCGATTGCGCGGCTCGGAGAGTCCCTCGAGAGAATCGAGAGTCGCGTCGAGTCAGCACCTCCCACCACACGGGTCGATGGCACCCCCGCGATCCCACCCGTCATCGAGGAAATCCTCGGGGAGATCCTCGCTGCCACGAAGAGCTCGCCGGAGGGCGGGAACGACGCGACGAAGGCGATCGGAACCCTCAAGCGAGATTTTTCGCTCCTCGTCCACACGATCAATGGGCACCTCCAGGAGAGTCGCCACCGATCGGATCAGGTCGAGAACACTCTCGGCGAACTCAAGGACGCGCTCGTTCCGATCGCCCGCCACGTCGGTGTCGTCATCGGGGGGGAGCCCGCCCCCGCTCCATAGGCGGGGGCTCCGGCGAGCCCGCAAATCTACAGACAGCCGCACCTCTTCTCGAATTGCGAACAAGATCTAGCGGGCACTCCGTCGCGCGCGAGCGGCATCCCTGTCCCACGATTCCGGCAGCCACGTCGCTTCTCCACCGGTACATTGGCCCCCATCGACCCCGACCAGGGGGCGCTCCGGAGTTGGATCGGGAGGGGCCGTGGATCGCTACGAGCGCCAGAGGATCGTCGGAGTGGACGGTCGCGCGGTGGACGCGCGTCTCGCCGCCCTGCGGGTGCTCCTCGTCGGAGTCGGAGGCATCGGCGCTCCCCTCGCCCTCGGGCTCACCCGGGCAGGGGTCGGGAGACTAGTGCTCGTCGATCCAGATATTGTCTCGGAGACTGACCTCGCTCGGCAGGTCCTCTACTTCCCCGAAGACGTCAGAGCCGCTCGCTCGAAGGTCGAGGCGGCGGCGCGGGAGCTCGGGCGCATCGAGAGTCGAACGCGGATCGAGACCATGCCGATCGCCCTCACTCCCTGGAACGCCGAGAGCCTTATCCGGGAAGTCGACCTCGTCCTCGATGCATCCGATCATCTCCCCGTCCGCTTCTGGATCGATGAAAGCTGTCGGACGCTCGAGCGAGCGTGGATCCATACCGCCGCGATCGGCGACACCTATGTCGTGATTCCATTCATGACCGGAGGCTCTCCCTGCTTCCGCTGCTGGGTGCCGGACTCTCCACCCACCGATGCGATCGGGACCTGCGAATCGGTCGGGGTGATCCCCATCGCGACCGCTCTCGCAGCTCAACACGCACTCTCCGCGCTCTGGGGATGGCTCCGAGGTATCGAAGACGCTCCACCCAGAACTCGAAAGATCCTCCATGGACGGGTAGGGGACAGCTCTCCGCGCACCAGTCGCCTGCTTGCCGATCCGGCCTGCCCGGGGTGCGGACAAGGGACTCGACCTCCAGTTGCGGGGGCTCTCCGACTACTCTGCGGGCGGAAACGAATCGAGGGGTGGGTGCCGCTCGCCCCGGCCGAGGTGCGCGAGAAACTCGTGAAGAGCTCGTCCGGAGGGTGGACGATCGAGGAAGGGGTGGCCGAAGAAATCCGTGCAACACGAGGGGAGGAGAGCCTCGTGATCTATCCGGATGGCCGTCTCGTCTACGGCCCAGCCGAGGACCTAGAGCGCGCCCGACGGAGGCTCGAGGACCACCTCGGGTCAAATTTTTTCGGAGAGACAAACGCAGAGGGCTAGCTAGAGCGGTGGCACGAGCGAGAGTTTTCGCCGCTCGTCCCCGATCTGATGGAAGAGGCGCTCGCGCGTCTGCTCCTTCTCGACCTGCCGCGTGAAGACGGTCTCTCGCAGGGTCTCCAGCTCGGAACGGAGGCGCTCTGTCCGCTCTAGGCGCCGCTCGACCAGCTTCAGGGTCGAGGTCAGACGGCCGTGGGCGAAGAGGTCCTCGAAGAGAGCGTCGAAGAACGGGAGAAGGAGCTGTTCGAAGTCGGTCGGGACGGGATCAAATTCCGCGAGGCAGAGCAATTCTCGGAGAGCCATCTTCAAATTGCGATCCGCGCCCTCGATCATCTCCTTCGTTCGACCGATCGGGCTGTGCTTGAACAGATCGATCAGATATCCGTCCTCCAACCACTCCTCGACCGAGAATTGGCTCCGCGAGCTGAGGACGAAGTTCCGGGCCGAATTGAGATAGTCGACCCCTCGCCCGACGTGGAAGAGCGCTTCGTCGAAGTTCATCAGATCTTCGGTGAGGACATTCCAGTTCTGCTCCGTCTCCTCGAACTCCCGGGAGATCCTCAGGACTGGCTCCTCGCCCTTCAATTGGAAGCCACGCAGCGCGTGCCGGCGCTCTTGTTCGAGACCGGCCTTCTTCTGGTGGAACGCCGTGAACGTGGTGAGCTTCTCTTCCAGTTCATCGATATCGTGCTGCACTATGACGAGCTCCTCCTGCAGCAAGGGGAGCAATCCGACACACCGGAAGATCTCGCGCAGCTGCGCAACGCATTCGGGCCGGGTCCCCGTCGAGACCGCGGTCGCCACCTGGACGAACGAGAGGCCACCGAGACGATTCCCGTGCAGCTCGGTCTCGCGCACCCGTTGCTCGTAGCGAGTGACGGCCCCGGAGATTTGATCTCGACAGATCCCGAGAAATCTCGATTGGATCGCCAGACGCTGCTCCTTTTCGAGCTTGATCTGGCAGTAACCCATTTCCTTCTCGATTTTTTCGAGACGTCGAATCAAGGAGAGATCTCGCCGCATGGCTTCCCTGCCCGTTCCATCGCTACCCCGCGGTCGCTCTCGACCACAGAGCACCACCCTTGCGCGGCCCGCCCTCGCGCGGTCCCGCCACTCGCCGTCCAACCCAACCGTCAGCACCAGTCTTGCGCCCAGCCATCTCAAGAACGCCAGATAGTCACAAGCTCAAGCCCAGAGCAAGCCGCGGACCGGTCTGCCCAGCTCCGCGATCGATTTACCGCACCCAGCACCTGCGAGCTCCCAGGACACGGGGGAACCCCACCTGCGCGACATCCGTTCGCGAGACGGAGCCGGTCACCCCGCGCGGAACCGGCGGCGTACGCCAGTTCTGGGGTCGGTGGCCCACCTCACTTGAGGTGCAGTTACAGCCAGCGTGTGGCTGTGATTCTCCGATGGGTGGTTCATGTGCCGACTCTGGAAATCGCGAACTGCCTGAAAATCTAGGCGTTCCATCAAATCCGGGTGTTACATTCAATCGTTACGAGTCCTCGTGCTACAGAGTCCCCCTTGTTACAGAGTGGTACTGAGTCCCCGTGGTACATCGTCCTCGTGTACATCGTCCCCGTGGTACATCCGGGGCGTGGCGATCCAGGGGTGGCGATACATTGGAGCATCCCTCGGCTGCGGTCCTTTCCCTAACCGGAAGACGCGCCCGAACGCTCGATCCCGCGGGGAATCCAGCGCACAGCGTCGCAGCAAGTGAATCGTACGAATCTGTTACGGTTTCAGAACTCGATCGATGGATCAGTTTTCCACGAGGAGCTCCGGGCCGCCAGAGCCTGAGAGACGAGGAAGGAGTCCAATTTGTTCCCCATGCCCCCTAAGCTCTTGATATTACTAGCTTTCCTCACCGCTCTCGGAACATCTCAATCCCCACCCACCGACGCGCCACCCCCACCGCAGAAGCCCGCCATCGAGAGGGAGGCTCTCCCCCCACTTCCCTATTCGCCGAAGGTCCCACACCGGTTCATCTGGGAGTACCGGGGTGTTCCGTTCGCTTCGACCGAGGTCGAGATCGGAGCCGTCTCGGTTTCTGACGGGAAGAGCCAGTTCCGCGTCAAGGCGACCCTTGAGTACGACCGGGATGGTCGAATCCTAAGCGGAACTTCCGAGGCTACCTATGGGAAGGACGTCGGAGAGCCCCTGCGCTATCGACGCAGGCTCACCATCCGAGCAGCCGGGGTCGGGGGTTCAGATTCCGACTTGACCGCCCGCTTCGACGGCGGAATCGCTGCCGTGACCCGCCGAGAAGGAACTCCCGACCTGAAGCGGAGCGACGTGCAGGTCCCTGAGCCCACATGGCTTCTGGACGACCAGTGCTTCGAGCACTGGGTCCTCCTCGCCCCCTACTTCTCGAAGATCCCGGTCGAGGGGGCGCTGCTGCTCTTCATTCCGTACGGCGAGAGCACTGCGACGTACACGATCCGCCACGAGCGCACTGAGGGAGAAGGCAAGGAGCGCCGAGAGCGCTGGACCGTCCGCCAGCCCGCGGTTGACGCCAAGATCTGGACAGATCCACAGGGACGTCTCGTCGAGTACCTCCAGGGGGAAGTGCGAATTGTCTTCGTTCCAGCTGCAAGCACGTCGAATGACTAGGAGGCTGTCGGGAAACCTCGTTCGAGACGTCGTCGTGCGGGTCGCGTCCAACAGGGCGAGAGCAAGCCGGCGACGTCCGAATCGAGGTTTTCCGACAGCCTCCTTGTCCGGAGCACGCACGGCACTTGGGTCGATGGAGGCGAATCAGAGGCCGATGAACTGCCGGACCGCGTCCGCAAAATTCTGGATCCTCTGAAGGGTGAGCGTCCGTTCGGTCTCCGGTCCGAAGTCGTAATTGGGGACGAAGTCGTTCTGGTGACGGTGGAGCCCGAGGGCCCCATAGACAATGGTCGACTCCAGTTTCGAATACTTGCGGACGTGCTGCGACAGCATGACGAGGTTGTGCGCGGCCTGGGGATGCTTGGTGCCGAACGGGATCTCCTCGAGCATCGTGTACGCGGAGACTCGCTCCGGAATCTGCTCGTCGATCAATCGACGCCACCTCGACAGCTCGAGTTTCCCATCCCTGAAGAGCCCGTCCGTGGAATTCGCGAGGGGATGGGCGCGCAGACGTGCCATCAGTTCCGAGTCCTTGAGCAGCTTCGATCTGCGACCACGTGCCTCAGCTCCGGACACGAGCAGAAGATCGCGCATGCCCTCTAGGTCATCGAGCGCTCCTCGATAGAAATCTCGAACTTCTCGCTCTTGGAGTCGGGCTTCTTCGGGTGTTCCGAAGAACACCCCGACGTCTCGCTGGTACTCGCCGTCGAACGACGCCACCGCGTTCCCATCGAGGGTATCGAGGATCTCGCGAGTAGCCAACGTCCGCCCCCACGCAAACTGCAGGAGATAGACGCCCGCGTGGTAGTCGCGAGGCGAGATCGGAATCTCACCCGCGAATTTCCGGTCGTTGACTCGGAGAAGGATCGACTCGAGACCGTGTCCGGCAGCGAGGAGTCTGACCGCGAGCTGCGCCCCGTCGGGAAGAGTGGAGCGGCCACAGACGAGGAGTCTCGGGGTGCCGCCCTTCGGTTGAAGGAGCAAAGCGGAGATAGGCTCGAGGAGCGGCGCGCCCCCTTCGGAGGGGTCGTAGCGGTGCACCGAGAGGAGTCCGGATCCACCGTTCTTGTCGAGATCAATGATCGGGCAGCTCGCGTCCAGCCCTCCGAGCCCGAGAGGCCCCGCTGGGATCTGGAGTCGGAATTGACCCTGCTCATCGGCGACCGGAGAGAGCCCACCCTCGACCGCAATCGGCACCTCTCCCGCCAAAGGGGCCCCTCCCCCGCGAAAGTAGAGCCCGCGGAGATCGAAACTACCCACCTGAGGGATCACCTTGACCCGGGAAGGCTCCTCCCCAGCGCTCCCACTCGAGACGGGCAAGTCGGGATCCAGAATCCGGGATTCGGGAGGAGTCGGGGTGAGCCCCCTCGGTCTCGGAAGCTCCAAGTTCTTCGTCGCCGGACGCGCTGAGGACGAGCGATCCGGGAGCACGACGAGGAGAAAGATCGGAGTTCCGAGGAGGAGCGCCAACAGCGCGAGATCAAGGATTCTTCGCATGCCCCTATCCTACCCCACTGAGCCGCCCGATCGGAGATTCTGCGCCTCCACCTTTTGACGGGAGCTCCGTGGGCACGTTGCCCGGCGAGGAGACCGGGTCTAGAGCGCGAGGTCCAGCACGCTAGCTGGGATCTTCATCGGTTTCGCCCTCGGGGCGTTCCCCCGCGACCCACTCCCGCGAGAACCCCGCCAGATATGCGAGCTGAGCCGCGGCGCCGATGAAGTGCCCGCGGATTGTCTGGGAAACGAGGCGGCCTGGGTGACGGATCGCACGAATCCAGAGGGGGCATTTCGCGGCGAATCGATCCCCACGATCTCCCCCATCGAGTTGGTACACCCGATCCGGATAGTGGCGCTGGGCGAAGGCGCTTCCCCGACCGTTGCGATAGTACATCCGGACTACCTTGCCGAAGCCCTCCGGGAGGGGATGACCGACCCAGCACCCCGGCGCGATGACCACACGCCAGCCGCGTTCCCGCACCTTCCAACGCAAGAGAGGATCGAGACCTCGGATCAACTCCTCGTCTTCGCCTCCGATCTCGAGAAATCGATCACGGCGCATCACGAGGCAGGGGTGCTGCACCATGTCGGAGTCGACGACCTCCGACTGAATCGGGAAGAACCGCCGAGGAATCTGCCGGCACGCTGCGTGTTGGAACCGACTGGCTCCCCGCGGTACCACGGTGCTCGCACCGACCATTCCGATCTGGGGATCGGAGGCGAGGGTGTCCAGAAGCCGCTGGAGCAGATCGGCAGGGCCGAGGACAGTGTCGTCGTCCATCGTCGCTATCACGTCGGCCTGGGCGAGGGAGACTCCCCGGTTTATCGCTCTCCCCTGCCTGCGATCTCCGATCACCAGGAGAACCTCGAACGATCCGAGAGTCTGCAGCTGCAGATCAGAGAGCAGGGACCCGAGCAATCCCCGACGTCTTCCATCCCGCGTCGGGATGATGATGGAAAGCCGAGGTACTCCGGCTACGCCGTACGGAACTCGACGAACGATGACTCCTTCCGGGAGTGGGTGGTCCCCCGGTCCCACGTTGAGCCCTGACCCGTCTACCGTCGAACCCAGCATGTGCTCCTCCGAATACTCGTTCCCCGGGGGGTGGGAGTCGGCCCATCTCCCCTATCGGTCGCTCCCGCGCCGGACTTTCGATGGATCAGGTCTGTCAGGGGCGTTGGAGGAGGCGTTCTTCTAGGGCAGTGAAGGGGTCTGGGGTCGAGCGGGTGCGCAGGACCCAACCCTCGTCCCCTAGTCGGACGAGCCGACCGTCGACCAGGTGAGGGCCCATCCAGAGCCGCAAGCCCGGCTCTGCGGTCTCATCCCCTGCGGGGAGGAGATCGATTGCGAGCGAAGATGTCAGTGGACCCGGGGGATCCGGAGCGAACGGCTCCCAGGGCTCAGCGAGCAGGAGCGGCAATGAATCGAGCGCGAGACGCACCTCGGGCGAAAGAGTGGGGGACGCATCACCCGCCGCACGCCAATCTTGGTGTGGACGGACGAACATCTCCGTCTCCCCACCCGCGGCCCGGATTCGAATCCGTCGAATCTGATCCCGTGGCATCGACACCGCCTCGTCGGAGCGGAGGGTGAACGGTGCACGTTGCCAGAGTTGGAGGTTGGGGACATGGGCGATCGCAACCTCGGACCACCGGGGATTCCGGATGAATCGGGCGCCGGCCTCGTCGGGGGCAATGTCCCCCACCATCAATTGCTCGACTTCTGCGTTCGCGCGCACGAGTTCCATTCTTAGGGTTGGACGGTCGAACCCGTAGCGCTGGATGTTCCCGTCGTCGAACGAGATGAATTTTTCCACCGAACCACCACGGACAGATTCGAGCATCGTCTCGAAGGATCCGATGACGGGATGAGGGTCATTGTCTCCGGACCAGAGCATCGTCCAGACGCCATCGTCGTCGCGGCGAAGCTCGACCCTTCCGTAGTCTCCAGTTACACGCAATACTACGATGTCGGGCTGCGGAGCCCGCACGAGTAAGCGGCTGCGGAGAGTCTCCGTGCCCGGAAGTCTTGTGAGCATCGCTGAGGTTGCCCGGACCACCGAACGGGTGTTTTCTACGAAAATATAGATGCCATCGCCTCCGCCGGAAGGCAGCTCGGTCCGCGCGCCGACGCGCAAGCGCACGGTCCGGCCCGTCCCCCGTTCACGGACCTCGATCCGTGCCTTCGGCGGGGAGAGCCCGAACTGAACCAGACTCTCTTCGCTCTCCATCGCGTCCGCGACGAAGCTGTGCACTGCCCAAGCATTGAGCCCATTGATCGCCCGATTCGCCGCTGCTGCATCGGCATCGCCGGTAACTGGAGACTCGAGAACCCACACATCGTCGTGGCGCAAGATGGAGATGGTCTCTCCATCCCTCTCCACGGTGAGCCGATCCGCTCGAGAGACGGGAATGTCGCAGAGCGCGTCCTCGCGAAGGTCGGCGACCGTTATCACATTCAGTGCTTTCACGAGGGTCGGATCGATAAGGACGACTCGGTCCCCCATGGCGATATAGCTGTATGGCAGGGTCGGGTGGTCACTCCCAGTGGTGATCTCGACATCGGCGCGTCCCTCTACTCCTAGACGAAGCCGAGTGGACTCATCTCCGATCCCAGCCGTCCGCAGATCTCCGCCCTCCCCTTGGACCCGAAGCTCTCGTACGAGGCGGACGATGATTTCGGCGGAGGCCTGGGAAGCTGGATATTCGATCGGCGATTCGATCCTCCAGACGCCATCATCTCGCGCGAGGGAGAGCGACAGACCTGGACGGGTGATCTCGATGGAGACGACGGAAGTGTCGGGAAAGCGGAAAGGCTGGCCGAGATCCTTCTGGTAGGAGAATTCCGAGTGACGCGCGTCGTTCCACGCGAGCAAGGTGCCGATCACGGCGACCACGGTCAAGACGAGAGTGGTGCGCGGATTCACGATGATCTCCGGCGGACCCACCACACCACAACCCCCAAGACGAGAACGCTCCCGGGCAGAGTGAATACTGAGGTCCAGAAGAACGCGCTCCGCACCCCGGGGGTGAGCACGACTCGGTTTCCCGGATCCACCCGACCGACCCCGGCGGGAATCCCGTCCCGCTTGGTGAGCCAGTCCCCGATGTTCAACAGCAGTCGCCGGGTCTGTCCACGGTAAAAAATTTCGAGCACCGGAGTCCACGATCCGAGCACGACCATGCGCCCGCCTTCTCCTTCCGCGGCGGCGACGAGCGCAAACGGCCCGCTCGGCTCGTCCGTGCCTCGGATGCCATCGAGGGGAACTTGCTCCGCCCAGGTGCTGTCACTGCAGGAGACCAGGGAGACGGCACCATCCGCCACCATGAGTGGACGAAAGCTGTTCAGCTCGACGACGTCCTCGCCGAATCGGAATCGGGCAGTGACCGGGTGGTCGACGGCGAAGACCCCCGCCTGCACAGTCCCGAGACCGCCCTCCCTGGTCCGCAGAGAGGAGCACACCAGTCCGTCGAGCGGCTCGATCCCCCGAGCGGCTGCGAGCGACTCGAGTCCACTGCTCCCTTGAAACGGCAACAGCAGGAGGAGGTGGCCGCCTTGCGCGACGAATCGCTCGACCTCGGCGCACTCGTCCGCCCCGAACGGCTCGAACGGTACCGTTGACTCAATGCTTCCCGCGATGACTGCGAGGGCTGTGACGTCGTGCGGGATCCTCTCCCCCCGAGCGATATCGATCGACTCGAGCGTGACACCTCGCTCTCGGAGATCGCGGACCCATGGCCCGATCCCCACCCCCTGCCTTGTGTCGTCGAGCGCAAGTTCGCCGTGCCCCGTCGAGAACAGGACGAGGGGGGCGTCTTCATTCCGCACGACCCGAACCAGCGCATCGAAGAGCGCCTCGGGCACCCTCTCGCGGCGGAGCACCGGTCCATCATCTCCGACGAAAATTTCGGCGAGATCTCCGATCGCGACGAGCTCCCTGCGGTCTCCGGAAAAGAGATGAACGCAATTCAGTTGCTCGATGGCGCGCTCCTCTCGGAGCTGTTGCCACCGCAGAGGGTCCCTTCCGACGTGGATCTCCGTGTCGATGTGGAAGTCGGGGTTGATCCGTTCGAACTCCTCCAGGGTGCGGATCGCTTGGGCGAGCACCCGAGCCTGAATGCGATCGAGTGCGCTCGCCCCGAAGGAGTACGGGATGACCACGTCGACTCTCTTCGGCAGGGAAATGAGGAACTCACTCGTCTCCGCGGGCACCGAGTAGCGGTGATCACTGGTGAGGTCGATCCGCCAGGAGTGACGGAATGCCCAAGCGTTCGCGACCCAGAGCACCCAGGTCGCGAGGAGGATCTGAAGGACCACATGGACCCTCACCGATGAACGACCGGTCATGACCACCGCCTCCTCTCGAGCACCTTTGCCGTGAGGAAGAGAGCCCAGGCGATGACGCCGAAGTAGAGGACCAGAGTCTGGATGTCGACCACTCCCTGCGAAAAATCTCTGCCGAAGTGGTGGAGCGGACTCACGTGTTCGAAGAATCGATTCTCGAGCGTTCCCCTGTCGAACAGATATCGCAAGAAGCTCAGAAAGAAGATCGCTAGATTTACGGAGAACGCCAGTACGGCCGCGACGAGTTGGTTTTGCGTCAGAGATGACGCGAGCACCCCGATCGAAGTGAAGAGAGCGCCGATCAGCAGGAGGCCGATGTACAGCGAGACAATGACACCCCAGTCGATCTGGCCGACACTGTCGAGGAGAAGAAACAGAGGGAGGAGTGCGCACCAGAGGATCGCCTGAAAGATCCACCCCCCGAGAAATTTCCCGAAGATGAGAGCGGGATCCCCGATCCCGGTCGAGATGAGCAGCTCGAAGGTTCCGGCCCGACGCTCTTCCGCGAACGCCCGCATCGTGATGAGTGGCGGAGCGACGAGGCAGAGGAACCAAAAGACCGGCGCTCCGAACTGGCTGGCGATCACCGCCGCCAATTCCCCATCGAGAACCCGGAGATAGTAGTGAAAGGTGGCCCCGTTCACGAGTAGGAAGGTGAACAAGATGATGTATGCGATCGGAGAGGTGAACAGTGAAAGTAGCTCTCGGTGCACGATTGCGGCAGTGTGGCGGAGCATCACGAGAGACTCGCCTCCTCCGCGACGACTTCGAGGAAGAGCGACTCGAGGGTCGCTGGACGGCTAGCGAGTTCGAGAACAGTCCAACGACGCTCGACCGCGAGACGGAACATCGCCTCCCGCACGTCTCGATCTGCGGTGATCGTGAATCGATCTCCCTTCGAGTCGACCTCGCGGACCCCCTCGAGAGCTCGTATTCGGTGTGACGCATCTCCGGGCGGATCTCGCAATAGGAGCTCGAGTCCGCCGGCGCGCTCGAGTCGCGAGACCCACCCTTCGCGAGTCTCCCGCGCCCGAACCGTGCCCTCCGCAAGGATGACGATCAAGTCGCACACCTGCTCCACCTCTCCGAGGACGTGACTCGAGAGGAGGATCGTCGACCTCTCGCCGATCCGGGCAATCAGCTGCCGCACCTCAGCGACTTGCTGCGGGTCGAGCCCGCTGGTTGGTTCGTCAAGGATCAGCACTTCCGGTTCCGAGAGCAGCGCGTCTGCGAGTCCCACGCGCTGACGGAATCCCTTCGAGAGCACCCCTAGAGTTCGGCGAGACTCCGATGCGAGACCGCAGAGCTCCATCGACTCGCCGATGCGAGTTCGCATTCGCTGATGGGGGATCCCCTTCAGCCGCGCCCGGTACCGCAGGTACTCGATCACCCGCAGCTCCGGATATATCGGCATCGACTCAGGGAGGTATCCGACTCGGCGACAGACCTCGCGGGGGTGTTCGCGCACATCGAGACCGGCAACCACGACCCGGCCGGACCCAGGATCCGGGGGGAGGATCGTAGTGAGAATTCGCATCGTGGTCGTTTTTCCGGCGCCGTTCGGCCCGAGAAACCCGGCGATACGACCGGGAGGCACACAGAACGAGACTTCTCTGAGGACAAGTCGGCGACCGAGTGTTCGCTGCAGGTCGACGACTTCGATCATGGCCTTCTCCCCGGGTCCGAGCCCACTTCGCGGAAGCGGGTCATCCAATACCACGGCAGCCACCGCCCTGTCATCCCATGTGGAGATGTCCAAGGGACAGAAATCAGCTCCACGCCATCTCTTTCCGAAGACGATCGGGCTAGGAACGAGGCTCGGGCGGCGGCGAGGGGGAGGAGGAAGGAGTGCCGGAAGGGAGATCGAGTAGAGAAACGGACGGGCTGCTCGATGGGAGGTCAGTATGCGCGTCGTTCTCTGGATGAAGGAATTCCCTCCGCTTCCCGGTACTTCGTCACGGTACGACGGGAGATGTGGATCCCATCACGCGCGAGCAAATTCACGATCTTCGAATCGGAGAGTGGCTTCCTCGACACCTCCAATGCGATCAAGTCCTTGATCCGGAGGATGACGCTCCCGCGTGACTCCGAACATCCATCGTCTTTCACAGTTCCGCCGGTGAAGAGCGACTTGAGCTCGCGCACCATCCCGGGCGCTTGGAAGTACTTCCCTGAGATCGCTCGGCTGACGGTGGAGACGTTGACACCGATCTTGTCGGCGATGTCCTGCATCTTGAGCGGGCGGAGGTGACGTTCGCCGCTGCGGAAAAACTCCGCCTGGTATTCGACCAACTCCTCAGCAACTCGCTGCAGAGTGGACTTCCGTTGGTGAATTGCGCTCATCAGCCACTCTGCGTTCTCGATCTTCTTGCGGATGTAGTCCCGGATCTCCGGATTCTTGCGCGACTCCGCGAGCAACTGACGGTAGTGCGGAGAAATCCTGAGCTTCGGCAGATAGCCATTGCTCACCGTGGCCTTCAGCCTTCCCTCGTCCACCTCGATGTGCACATCGGGGCGGACAATCTGAGTCGGCTCTGAGGAAAACTCTCGACCCGGAATAGGATTCAGGGTTCGAATGATCTCGATTGCATCCTTGACCTCCTCGATCGAGCTGCCGGTCGCGCGCGCGATCTGCGGAAGTCTGTTCTTCGCGATGTTGTCGAGGTGACTCTGGGCCAATTCGATCTCGAGAGGGTAGTCCCCCGGGTCGCGTTCCAACTGCAGGATTAGGCACTCAGCGAGGTCGGCTGCCCCGACCCCGGCGGGATCGAGGTTGCGGACGATTCGAAGGGCGGACTCGAGCTCTTCCGGCGCGATGGGTGCGAGGAGATGGGCGGACTCTCCTTCCAAGGAGTTCCACCCCTCGAGCATCTCCTCGACCGGGTAGAGAAGGTAACCTCGGTGATCAAGGCTGAAGACCACCTCCATCGCGAGAGCACGCGCGCGGTCCGAGATGTCGCCCAAGAGACGCAGTTGACCAGTGAGATGTTCCGCGAGGCTCTCGGGCCGGCCCGCGGTGTTCTGGAGAGCCTCGTATCGGTTGTCTTCATCCCCTTCGGCGAAAGAGACCGGAAGGCGAGATGCGTAGAAGTCCTCGGACTGAAACTCCGCGAGGTGTTCGAATCGATCCTGTAGAAGGTCGATCTCGCGCTCGACATCGGCCGTCGGCGAAGCGTCGGCCTCGAGCGAGATCGCGGCATCGGACCCGATCTTCGCTTCTTCCTCGCTCCCCCCGTCCTCAGAATCGACGATTTCGAGAGCGATGTTCTCCTCGAGCGCCTGATCGATTCGCTCCTCGAGCTGCTGAGCGTTCAGAACCAGAATCTCCATCGACTGGATCATCTGGGGGGAGAGGATCTGCCTCTGGACTTGGGCCTGGAATAGACCGACGTCGAGGCGCACGATGGACCCTCTCGGGACCGGGGGTTGGAAGGGAATCCCTCGGACCCACCGGACCGGCTGGAGAAGATGTGGCACGAGACTCACAGGGGCTGTAACCCCTTACGAGAAAAGAACTAACCAGAAAATGATGATACGGCACCATTTCTGCGTGTCAAGAGAGGAGCCGGGTTTGAAAAATCCCTCGAGGAGGTGGGATTCCTCGAGGGCGCATCGAAGGGAGGTGTTTGCGGGGGCGTCTTCCGGCCGCTCTCGAACCGTCCGGGCGTGAGAGATCGGCAGAGATCGTGCCGTGCGCAGCCGCAACCACTCTCGCGCCTCTCCGTCGATCCCAGGAGAGCGCTCCGCGGCCATTCACGAGCCGACGCCCGCTCCTCCTCGGAGCTCGGCAAGCCCATCCGTGACGATCGATGTGACGACTACGGTCACCGCTGCGACAGTAATTGTCCCACAAGGTTTCGATGGTCGGATCAGAACTCGATCGATCGAAAGGTCCCTCCGGTGAAAGAGGCAAGTTCGCTCATGAATTGAATCGCCTGGGCGTCACTTCCGAACAGGATCGTGTGACACGGGAGCTGCTCGGTGTTGATGAGGAGAATCCCCTCCAGAGTCTCCACTGGACCCGGGCTATTCGGGAGCCCGTCCCCCACCGCGATCACGGAACGATGCGACCGCTGCGAGATCTGAGCGATCGTCAAGAGCTCGTTCGCCGCGGAGAGCATCATCGTCGGCCCGTTCGCCACCAGCCCGATCACCCAGAGTCGAGCCTGATCTACGGCCTCCGCACTAGCGACCGTAGGAATCGGCGAGAATGAGATGGTCGTGCCGGAGAATGCGACGATCCCGAATTCGCTCTCGGAAGATAGCTCGGAGAGAGCGCTCGACATCTCTGCCTTCAGCAGATCCATCTTCATCCCGGCCATCGATCCCGACTTGTCGAGGAGGAAGAAGAAGCCATCTCCTTCGTAGATCGATCCGAAGAACTGGATCGACTCCGGATAGTCCTCTTCGTCGAAAACTACGCCCTTTCCCCCCGATGGGAGGTCGAGCGGCCTGAAGGTCCGGGGGTGCTCTTGGGCAGAGACGAGGCCGAAGAGTAGCGAGGTGAGAAGACCCAGCAGTAGATGCGGACGCATGGGTGGATTCCTTCCCCCCCTCCGTCCGGGTCGTAGTGGGTCGCAGCGATCGGACCCCCGAGTGCGAATCGGGCCCGAGCCCCGTCGACTCCATGAGTTATCGGAATGATGAGGGGCCACCTTGAGGGTGATTCAGGAGATGTGCGAAGAACCGTCATCTGCCGGCGGTACGCCGGAATTTGCCCCCCGACGACGGGATCGAACGATCCCGATCCCAATGGGGAGGAGGAGAATGGGAGAATATCGGAAGAGCAGCTGAGTCCAGGGAGGATCGGGGAGGAGGTCGGGCACCGCGATCTCGAAGATCCCCGCTCGCAGACCGCCGAGGGGGATTCGATCCCCTTCTCTCATGCGCCCCCGACGATCGCAGGTGGCAGAAATCCCGCCGTTGGTGATCCGGACGAGGGGGACCCCGGCCTCGATCGCCCTCATCCGCGTGAGTGCCAAGTGCTGATACGGCGCGCTGCTCTCTCCGTACCACAGATCTTCTGTGAGATTGAGGTGGAGTCGCGCTCCGCTCCGACGGATCTCATGGGATGTTTCCCGGAGGATTCCCTCGAAGCAGATCGAGAGGCTGACCGGGACGCTGCTCAACTCGAAGATGAGGAGCTCATTCCCCTTGCCAATTTTTTGGGACGGAACAGGCACACCGAGCGCCTTGAGCAAGCCCTGCCCGGGAATTTCCTCGCCGAATGGGACGAGGGTTCGCTTGTTGTAGTATCGAACACCATCCCCGCCGGGATCGAGACAAACGAACGCGCAGTTGAACGTCTGATCGTCCCGCTCCGCTAGCCCGCCGATGACAAGGGGGGCTCGAATCCGAGCCCGCACCCACGCCCCCACCTCCTCGGGAGTGGCCACCGAAGGGAGCATCCCCTCTGACCAGATGACCACGTCTGGAGATTCGTCCTCGTAGACTTCGCGCGTCATCCGCACGATCTTCTCGACCACCGAGCCTTGAACTGCCAAGTCTCTGGAGTGGCGCTCCTCGAGCCCGATCATGGCTTGGACATATCCGATCCGGAGTACCGTCGAGCCCCCGGCATCCTCCCCGCTGGCCCGAATCGCGCCCCCCAACGACCAGATCACGAGAATTACGATCGCAGAGCTCCGAAGCCGGAGCTTCCATTTCGGAGCGCTGCGATCGGCCTCGGCGAAGATTGCAGCAACCACCGCGATGACGCCGGTGAGCCCCTCTACCCCGCACCACCATGCGCCTTGGGCGAGCCACGGGATCCGGACCACACCGGCCCCTAGGTTCCAAGGGAAGACCCGGGGATAGAGCGCTTCGAGCGCCATCAGCGAGAGAGCGGTCCAGGCCACACGCGTGACGGTGAATTGGGGTGCGAATGCCAGCAGACCACCCCAGATCCCCCAACCGATGGTCGAGAAGATCCACCAAATCAGGAAGGCACCCAACCCGAGAAAGGTCGCGGAACTCCCTCCCCCGTCTCCTCCGGTCAGGAAGATCGAGTAGAACTTCGCAACCGCCCCCGAGATCCAGTAGAAACCGCCCGCCTGGACGGCGAGCCCGAAAATGAGGCCGAGCCGAATTCCTCGGGCCGGCGAGACGTTCGCGGTTCGTCGGAAAAGGAAGTAGAGACCCAGAAAGAGGAGGGGAACGAGGCCGAAGGGGGGAAACCCCAGGACGACGCAGATCCCGCCGAAGAGCGCCGTCGAGTCCGATCGATCCCATCGACAGAACGCGGATCGATTCGCCACCCTGTGCCTTTCTCGGAGATTTCGCCCCCGAATCGATGTACTGCAGGGTGCCGCCCGGGTCGAGGGGAGAAACGGGCAACTCCATGCGGCGAGAGTGCTTGCTCACGACTGCTCGAATGCCTAGACTCCCACGTTCCGCCGATCCTGCCAATCCAGCTGGGGCTAGTTCCTCTGGTGGGTGGGCTCTGATCGGGGACGATCTCGCCGACGCCGGTAGAGTTGCCGGTAGAGTTGAGAGTGGACACTCGAAAGGACATTGCACTTTGATCCGCGTCACGATCCGCAACGGGGAGACTGCCGAGAAACTCCTCCAGCGCTTCAAGCGCACCGTCGCGAAAGAGGGTCTCCTCAAGGAGATCAAGAAGCGCAACTACTACGAAAAGCCCTCGGAGGCTCGTCGGCGGAAGGCCCGTGAGCAGGAGAAGCTGCTCCGGAAAAAGGCGCGGAAGCAGATGGTCAAGGATATGCGACGCAAGCGACGCCACTAATTCACAGACTGTTGCTCCGAGCACCGGCCCACAGTCGCCGAATCCGATGAATGCCCTCCTGCCCGGTGTGATCCGTTTCGAAGCACGGGAGGAGATGCCGGATGCCCCGCACCGGAGTCTGGATCATCGGGGCCCGGGGCGGGGTCGCCACCACTCTTGTCTGCGGAATCCTCGCGCTTCGGCGCGGCAGGACCTCCTCGACCGGGTTGATCACGGCGACGAACCTCTTTGATGGTATCCCACTCGCTCAGCCCGACGATCTCGTCATCGGTGGCCACGACATCCGCCAAACCACTCTGCCCGAGTGCGCGCGGGAAATCTCCCGAGTGAACGGAACTATTCGAGCGGATCTTCTCGCGGAGATCGAGGAAGACCTCGCGGCGATCGATGCGAACTTGCGGCGTGGGGTGCTCTTCCGAAGCGGGGGCGCGATCGAGGGTCTCCCCGGGGTCGATCGGTCCGCCCGAGAAGATGACCCAAGACTTGCGTTGGATCGAATCGTCGCAGACCTCGAGGCGTTTCGACGCGAGCAGTCGGTGGACCGCCTCGTCTTGGTCAATCTCGCCTCGACAGAGCCCGAGCTCGCCACTCATCCCGCACATTCCGATCGCGCAGCCCTGGAACAGTCGCTCCAAAAGGGCGAAGGGAGTGTCTTCATCGCGAGTTCACTGTACGCGCTGGCGGCAGCTAGAACCGGCGCGGCGTACCTGAATTTCACTCCCTCACCGGGTGCACTTCTGCCCGCGATCGCCGAGGAATTGACGTATTCCGGCTGCCCGTTCATGGGCTCGGACGGAAAGACCGGGGAGACGCTCGTGAAGTCGGCGCTCGCACCGCTCTTTCGCTATCGGAACCTGCGGGTCTTGAGCTGGCAGGGCTACAACATGCTCGGAGACCGCGACGGCGAGGTTCTCGCCTGCGAAGAAAATCGGAACTCCAAGATCCGCTCGAAGGATCACCTCCTCCACGAGTACCTCGGATACCCACTCCACTCGAAGGTGACGATCGACTACGTACCGAGTCTCGATGACCTCAAGACCGCGTGGGACTTCATCCACTTCGAGGGTTTCCTCGGAGTGAAGATGAGCCTGCAGTTTACCTGGCAGGGGTGTGACTCGATCCTCGCCGCCCCCCTCGTGATCGACCTCATCCGCCTCCTGGATCTCTCACTCCGCCGCGGGGAGGCGGGGCCCCAACCCCATCTCGCCCTCTTCTTCAAGAGCCCGCACGCCGTCCGCGACCACGACCTTCACCGACAGTTCCACAACCTCGTAGATTATCTGGATCAGCTGAGGGACGCCGACTGAGTCGAGCCGCGTTTGCATCGGATGTTGCCTGGATACCTCGATCTGAGCCGCCTTCCGACAGGGCGTGAGCCGGCGACGTCCGAATCAAGGTTTTTCGACAGTCTCCGGGATCGGGCGGTCCCTCGAAACTCGGTGGATGACGGTCCTTTCGTCTCGCACACGGGTCACAATCGGGATAGGGGGGGCCCTCACGGGCGCCCCCCTCCCACACCACCGGGCATGCGGGTCCGCACCACGGCGGTTCGACAGACGTGACCTCAGTACGGAGCCAAGCGCGGAACTCCCAAGCCTCGCAGATAC
>JAQBGV010000184.1:0-122855 GCA_032128395.1 Planctomycetota bacterium
AGGCAGAGAGGCCGATCAGCCCTTCGGAGTGGGCGGCGAGGAGTTCGTGATCGATCCGGGGCTTGTAGTAGAAGCCGTCGATGAAGGCGGCGCTCGTCAACTTCAAGAGATTGCGGTACCCGACCTCATTCTCCGCGAGCAGGATGAGGTGGAAGTTCCCACCGCCGTCCTCCGCTCGAGTGCGGTCCTTGCGATTGCCAGGGGTGATGTAGGCCTCGATCCCGACGATCGGCTTGATCCCGGCCTGGCGGCAGCAGTTGTGGAACTCGATCGCGCCGTACATGTTTCCGTGGTCGGTGAGCGCGAGCGCTGTCATCCCGTGATCTGCTGCGGCTCGCACCAGGCGGGGGATCGGGATGACGCCGTCGAGGAGGCTGTAGTGACTGTGGACGTGGAGGTGTTGGAATCGCGCGGAGACCAAGGGGGTTCCCCTTCCTGGTCCTGACGGAACTCTGCAGCCGCGGGGAGCGGGACGGAGCGAGAAGGAGGATCGACTCGAATGGGAGCGCTTCGCCCGCTGGGGGTGTTATAGGTGCGCGGGGCCGGGACTGCGAGCACTTGAGCACACGGCCGATCGATCGAGTCAGTGGACGGCGGTTGCCATCGATCGCACTTTCGGCAACGTCCGTTGCGCGGGGTGCAGTCTCAGGGCATCCTCAGCCCCCATGGCGGACGGGGCGCGTGACCGATTTTGGGTTTCCGTGCTCTACCGCTGTTGTCGCGTGTACGCTCGGGTTTACTTCCGCGCGGGCGCGACCGAAACCGAGGGGCGCTGCCCGCGTTGCCTCCGCTCGATCCGGTTCGAGATCCGTGAGGATGGGGACGATGGGCGATTCTTCACGGCAGGGCTCGACGGAGACGACTGAGCCGCTCACCGAGCGATCCGATCTGCCCCCCTCCGAGCTCGATCCTCAACCGGAGAATCCTCGGCCGCAAGCTCCGCGGCTGGGGAGGGGAGCCCTTGAGTCCGGAGAAGCCCCGTCGGAGGATTTTCCTCCCGGAGAGGGACCTCGGGGGAGGACGCCGTCCGCACGGAAGATCGACGATCCCCAGCGGGTGGATGGTGGCGGGGGCAGGTGGAGCGTCGATGCGTCACGCCGCCGCTGCTCACGCTGCAGCAGGGAGCTCCCGGACGGCGAGATCCTACACTCAGCGCTGGTCCCGCCTCCAGAGAGCGCATCGGCCGAGGGTGACCAGGTCATCTTCGCTCGCGGGGACTACTGCGAGCAGTGCTTCGAGGCCGATCCACCGCAGGGAGCCTTCGCCGAGTGGCGGACTGTTCTCCCGCCGAAGCCGGGGGGCGAGCGAAAGATCGTCAATCTGGCGAGCCTCCTCGCTCACTTCCATTCGTTGGTCGAGACCTCGCGAGCGGATGACGATCTCGGAGACGGAAGTCTCGAGGACGGGGCCTACGAGGACGGGGCCTTCGAGGACGGGGTATTCCAGCGCGGGGCCTTCAAGGATGGCGTGAGGGATGACGCAGGGGTCTCGACTCAGTCCGGCAAGGATCCACTCGCACCAGAGCGAGCCCGTATCGCCTACCTGCTCGCGCTCTTTCTGGTCCGACGAAGGATGCTGCGGTGGGAAGGGATCCGGGGGGGAGTCCTCAGCCTTCGCTGTCGCGAGAGCGATCGCCCGCTCGAACTCCCGGTTCCTCCTCTGACCACAGCACAGCTCGCGGAAGCCATCGCGGAGTTCGAGGATCTCTTCCGATAGACTGCGATCCCCATGGGTCGAGGCCGGCCGAGTCGAGGCCACCGGCTCGAGTTGAACTCCGAGAAGTTCCTCGCGGCCCTCTCTTTCACTCCACCCGGCGCCCTACCCCCCAGTTGGTCCACCCCCCCACCTCCGCTCCACTTCCCTCCCCGGCTTGAGCCCCTTCCACAACTGATTTGCTGGTAACGGTTTGACGAGATTCGGCGAGGAGCGTCGATCCGCGAAGACTAGAGATTCGGCCTCGGTGGGACCCAGTGTCCAACCCTTCCCGAGAAAAAACACAGGGCCGTGATCCGCAAGATGTGGTGGAGGTACATGCGTCAGACCACAGACCTAGCGGTCTTCCCTCTGGTCAGCCCAAACCGGCGCACCCGACCATTGACGGGGGAGGTGAATCCCATAATGTGGGGCCTTGGGCAGTAAAAGGGCAACCAAGTGGTGAATTGTGGGTTCGGGATTTTTCGGGGTGGGACCAGAGCGTCCCTGCGGACTTCCGGTCGGAAGTTCGCCCCAAGTATCCCCGGGAGACCACGACCCGTAGGTCGCGATCGCAGAGACCGCATTCGGGGACAACGACATGCCGGCTCGATTCATGGGCCAGTTCGAACACTCCCTGGATGAGAAGGGGAGGGTGATCGTGCCCTCGAAGCTCCGCGACGAGGTGCGCCCGAGTGAGGACGGAGAAGGTTTCATCGCCACGCAAGCTCCAGAGGGTTGCCTGTACTTGTACACCCCGAGGGAGTGGGAGCGGATCTCGTCCGATCTCGACCAGCTCCGGCGAGGCTCGGCCCGCCTGCGCAAGTTCCAGCGACGCTGGTACTCCGGGGCCGAGCGACTCCCTCTCGATCGTCAGGGTCGCATCCTCCTCCCTGAACGCCTTCGGAGCAACGCCGGGATCCAGAGGGAACTCGTCCTCGCGGGGTGTTACGACCGGATCGAAATTTGGGCAAAGGACTCCTGGGACGTCCAGAGCCGAGAAGACGACGATTTCGAAGATCAGCTCGAGCGGTTCCTTGGGGGAATTCCAGAGGATCCCGCACCTGCCACCGAAGGGTAGCGGAGCGGGAAGTGCCCCCGCGGACCGGCTGTGGGGGGATTTCGGGGATGTGGAAGGGGGTTGTAGCGATGATTTCGCTTCTCTCGATCCAGGATGTTCGCGGCCACGGCCTTCCGGGTACGCCAGTTTCCCGTGTACGGGAACGCATGCGCCGGGGGCCACTCATCGATATCGCCGGCGACTCGACGTTTGGACGTGACCTCGACCGGCTGGCCTCACGTCTCGAGCGTGCTCGCGCTCGGGGGGCCGATGTCTCGCTCGCACCTGAACTGGAACAGCTGCTCCGTGAGCGCGCGCACCGCGGAGTGCGCTGTGCGCTCCCGGAACGGAAGAGGGCCTGACGGGGGGGGGAGACCCTCGGCACACGCCGGTCCTTCTCGACGAAGTGATTCGGCTGCTGGCCCCCGCCGCCGGAGAGTCGTTTCTCGACCTCACGGTCGGCTGCGGAGGCCACGCGGCTGCGATCGCCGAACGGATCGGTGCCGAGGGACGGATCGTCGGGATCGACCGTGATCCGGATGCCCTCGAACTCGCACGGACCGCCCTCGTAGGACGAGGGCCGGTGCTGCTGCGGGGAAGCTTCGGCGAGCTCGGCTCGTTGCGGCGTTCCCTTCCGGTACCCGCCTTCGACCTCGTGCTGGCGGACCTCGGGGTCTCCTCCCTCCAACTCGATTCCGAGAGTCGAGGCTTCGGCTTTCGGCGCGAAGGACCCCTCGACATGCGCATGGATCCCACCGTGGGATCGAGTGCCGAGGAGTACGTCAACCATACCGAGGTGGGGGAGCTCGCTCGAGTGATCGCGGAGTACGGAGAAGAGCGACACGCCCGCCGGGTCGCGGATGAAATCGTCCGCGCGCGGAGGGGCCGCACGATTCGAACCACGGTCGAGTTGGCCGAGCTCGTACGCCGGGTCGTCCCGCGCCGGCGCGCGGACGCGATCGACCGGCAACCCGCACCTTCCAAGCGATTCGCATCGCAGTCAACGGCGAACTCGACGCGCTGGACCACCTCCTCGCACACTTCGATCCTCTGCTTCTCCCGGGGGGGCGATTCGCCGTCATCTCCTATCACTCCCTCGAGGACCGGCGCGTGAAGCTCGCGTTTCGTTCCCGCGGCGGGGAGGGGGACCACGAGCTACTCACGCCGCGGGCGATCCGTCCCACCTCCGCCGAAGTCGCGAGAAACCCCCGGTCTCGAAGTGCCCGACTCCGGGTGATCGCCCGGCGGGGGGGGGGGGGGCGTCGTGACACCGATGAGACTCGTGTTGATCGCGCTCGTCGTGGCGCTGCTCGCTCTCGACCTCGCACGCACGGGAAGTGATGAATTCTCATGTCGGGCCGAAATCGCCCGCGCCGAGGAGGAGATCGGGATCTTGCGACGTCACTGCGACGACCTTCGGGTCGGAACTCAGGTTCGACTGTTCGCCCGAGTGCGCGATACGGAAATCGATCCCGGGGCCGAACTGTCGCCCTTGGAATTGACGCGACGTCCCACCCCTTGGGAGCGTGCAGTGCAGGGCGAGGAGACGGGAAATCGTGCGTATGCGATTGAGAAGTTGGCACCGCCGCGAGGGTGGCGCCTCGGCGACTGGCTGCGCGCGCGCGAGGGAGGAATCGACGTGCTGTCGAGTACCTATGCGGCGCGGTCCGGGGAACGAGTGGACGTGGCGACCGAGGTCGAGATTCGGAGGAATCGCAGATGAGGATCAGTGGACGGCAATTCACTCGGGATCGCTTCTCACTCCGGGTCGGACTCCTCTTCGGCAGCTTTCTCCTGCTCTTCTCGGGAGTTTTCGCGCGCTGCGCCTGGTTGACGATCGCCGAGGCAGATGAGGGTGTCGCACTGCAGGACCGATACGCCCTCTCCCCGGGGTGGGTGCCAGCACGACGTGGGGAGATCACGGACGCGCGGGGGATCACCCTCGCCCGCGACCGTTCCCGCTGGATCGTCGCGATCGACCCCTGGGCAGCCTCCGGTCGGCTCGCCGGGGCGCGAATCCTCGGGGAGACCGCGGCGGCTTTCGAGCGGAATTGTCCGGAACGACTCCGCACGGCGCTCGAGGAGCTGCTTCGGCTCGAGGGATTTCAACCGCTCGCGGATCCGGACGAGATACTCACGCAGCTGATCGAGGACCAGAAATTGGCGAGCAAACGTCAGTTTCGGGTGATCGGGCGAATCGACTCGGTCGAATCGTACGAGCGGTTCCTCGAACACCGGCAGCGGGTTCATCGAGAACGCTGGATCACCTTCCCGATGCCCCGAGAGGAGACGGTACGAGAGTACCCGCTCTGCGGCGTCGCGATGCAGGTCGTCGGGGACACGTCGTCGAAAGGAACGCCCTACTTCGGAATCGAGGAGCGATTCGACCCCGTACTCTCCGGAATGCGAGGGATCGAGGTTGCGCAGGTCGATGGCATTGGTCGCAACCGATACGCGGTCCCCGATGACGCGAACGGAGTCACCGCTCATCCCGGCGCCGCCATCGAGCTGACCATCGAGGTCCCCGCCCAGATCGCCCTCGAGATCATCCTCAGGGAGACCCTGGAGAAGACCGGAGCAACGATGGTCTCCGGTCTCGTGATGGATCCCCGCACCGGAGCGATCATCGCCGCGGCGAGCGTCCCGACCTGCGGACGGGGGACGTACGGAGGGTACTTCCGCCAAGTCATCGCCTCACACTCTGAAGACACTCCGGGCGACGCGGCCGCGCAGATGACCTCGTTCGTGGATCCGGAGGCGTTCGGTGTCCAGTTGATGGCGAGCCTCTTTCCGATGTCCCCCGGTTCGATCATGAAGCCTCTCGTGCTCGGCCGGGCGCTCGACCTCGGAATGGTTCGTCTCACCGATCCGGTGCATGTGGACGGGACGCACAATTCGCAGCGGTACGGTCGCGCGGTGCGGCACTACACGGACTCCCATCCGCTACACGACCGCACCGTGCGTGGGTCCGTGGTCGAGTCGAGCAACGCGGGGATGGGAGAGGTCGGCGCAAAGCTCGGGACCGAACCGCTCCAGGAACTCCTTGCCGACCTCGAGTTCGGAGCGGGGACCGGGTTCGACCTCAGCGAGGCTTCGGGGCGTTTGCCTGGACAGCGGGGCGCGCTCCCCTGGAACGATCACACCACGCTGTCGATCCCGATCGGCTACGAACTCCTCGTCACCCAGGTGCAGATCGCGCGCGGATACGCCGCGATCGCGAATGGGGGTTGGCTCATCACCCCGCACGTCGTACGTAGGATCGACGGCGTCGCAACACCCAATGCGGCCTCGCGACGGGTCTACTCAGCGGAGACTTCGGAGGCGCTACGGAAGGTGCTCCGCGAAGTGGTGACCCGAGGAACCGGTCACGAACTCGACGGCGATGCGATTCGACTCGCCGGGAAGACCGGAACGGCCGCGCACTACGACAAGCACGGGAAGATCGAGGGGTGGTACACCAGCTCCTTCGCGGGATTCGCGCCGGCGGAGGCGCCGCGGTACGTGGCGGTGGTCACCGTGGAGAGGCCGAGCGGAGAGACCTACTACGCCAGCAAGACCGCTGCTCCGGCAGTCTTGGAGATCTTGAAGGCACTCCTCGGGGACCCGGGCGGGAACCGGTTCCGCGCCCTCCTCGCCGATGCACTTGCGGGGTCCGGAGAGGCACCTATCATCGCTCCGGGACTGCATGGGGAGGATGGGAGATGGGGAACTCCCGCAGGGGACTGAGAATTTCCGCCGAAGTGTACGACGAGCGGTCGGGACGCCCCGAGGCTCTCCCGAGACCACTCGACGGAGTGGAGATCGTCGCTCGCACCGGTGCGCGACAGCACGGTCCGTCACCGGTTGCAGCGTTCCGTACCCTCCGAACCGACGACCGCGCGAACCGAGGCGATCTCTTCGTCGCGATTCGCGGCGTTCACTACGACTCGCACCGCTCGATTTCCGAGCTACCACGGTCCGGCGTCCTCGGGGTGGTGGCGGAGTCCGCTCCCCCCGCCGGCTATCCCCTCCCGTGGTTCGAGGTCGACGACACTCGCCGAGCCCTCGGGCGGCTCGAGCACGCGCGTTGGGGAGACCCTGCGCAACGACTGCGAGTCTTCGGAATCACCGGCACCAACGGGAAGTCCTCGACCGTCCGGATCCTCGCATCGATTTTCGAGGCGGCCGAAAGTTCCTGCGGATTCATGACCACGGTCTCCCGCTCGCTCGCCGGAACGGAGGAGCCGAGCGCGATGACGACCCCGGGGGCGAGCGATCTCGCCGAGATGCTCGCGCGCTGCGTTGCCTACGGCAGCCGATCCGTGGTGCTGGAAGTCTCTTCCCACGCACTCGATCAGCACCGCGTCGAGGGGATCCCCTTCGCCGGGGCCGCCATTACCCAACTCTCCCGAGACCATCTCGACTATCACGGGGACCTCCGTGCTTATCGAGATGCGAAGCTGCGCATCACGGAGCATCTGGCCGATGGAGCACCGATCGTTCTCCCGACCGATGAGACATTCCGCTCGGATCTCCCCGATCTTCCGGGGGTGCTCCTCAGGCACTCCATGAATGCGGAGCTTCTCGCCGGGGAGCGTGGGGGGACGGTGCGCGGAAGCGAGCTCGATGGTGAGGGAATCTCAGCGGAGCTGGAACTCCTCGGTGAGCGGCTCCTGATTCGAAGCACTCTGCGTGGCCGACACAACCTCGAGAACATCCTGACCGCCTCGACGCTCGCCCGCGCGGTGGGGATTTCGATGGAAGTGATCGCGAGCGGGATCGAACGGACCCCAGCGGTCCCAGGGCGACTCGAGGAAGTGAAGGGGAAGGTCGGACGGGGGAGGGTGTTCATCGACTACGCGCACACCCCGGACGCGCTCTCTGCGGTTCTCGAATCGCTGCGCGCGTGGCGTCCTCGACGACTCCTCGTGGTCTTCGGTTGCGGCGGGGATCGCGACCGTGGGAAGCGGCCAGAGATGGGAGCGGCAGCGGAGCGACTTGCCGACCGGGTCTTCGTGACCTCGGACAATCCTCGCGGGGAGGACCCCGGGGCGATCATCGACGACGTTCTCAGGGGGATCGAGGACCGCGGTCGTGTCGTCGTCGAGCCCGATCGCCGATCTGCGATCGCCGCGGCGGTGGCGGACCTGGGCGGGGAGGACCTTCTCGTCGTCGCAGGGAAGGGACACGAGAGGGAACAATGGATCGGCGGGACGAACATTCCCTTCGATGACCGACAGGTGGTCGCCGAACTCCTCGCCGCGGAGCCTCGGTCTTGAGGGCGCGCCCGCTCTCCGAGGTGGCCCGCCTCCTCGGCGGCCGCATTCTGGGAAGCCAAGCGGAGCAGTGTCGAGACGTCCTCGCGACGGGCGCGGCGATCGATTCTCGAATGGTTCACCGCGGGGACATTTTCTTCGCGATCCGCGGTGTGCGGGATGGGACCGAGTTCGCTTCATCCGCAATCGAACTGGGAGCGATCGCGGCGGTGGTCGGACGCGGGTCCGCGGATCGGGTTGCCGGGCCGGCGATCGAAGTCGACAACCCTCGCGATGCCCTCGGACGCCTCGCCGCCGGGGTGCGCCGGGAGGAGCGAGACGCCCTCCCCGCGGTCGCGATCACCGGGAGCGTCGGCAAGACCACCGCCTGCGGGTACGTCGCGACCCTGCTCAGCACGATCGGTCCGACCCATCGCCCCCCCGAGAGCTTCAACAACGACCTCGGGGTACCACTGACGATTCTCGGGGCTCCGGAGGAGACCCGCTCGCTCGTGATCGAAATCGGTACGAACGCTCAGGGGGAAGTCGCGGCGCTCGCGGCTTGGACCGAGGCCTGCGTCGGGGTCGTCACCTCGATCGCGCACGCTCACCTCGAGGGGCTCGGTTCTCTCGCCGGAATCGCGCGCGAGAAACTCTCGCTCTTCGATGCGCTCCCAGCGAGCGCGGTCGGCTGGGTCCCTGTCGCTCACGCAGCAGCTGCCGCGGCACGGGGACGCACGATCCACTCGTTCGGGCCAGGGGGGGAGAGCGAAGTGATCCCACTTCGCGACGATCCCACCCGGTCGATCTGGCGGCTCGGGGCAGTGGAGCGCGAGTTCTCGTGGCCCGGTGCCAGGCGTGATCAACGCGAACTGCTCGCAGCGGCGTTCGGGGTCGGATTCACGCTGGGAGCGAATCCCGAGTTGATGCTCGCCTGCGTCGGGGAGCTCCCGGTGCCGCCGCTTCGAGGCGAGATCCGTCGACACGGAGGGGTGGAGCTCCTCCTCGACTGCTACAACGCGAACCCTGCCTCGCTCGAAGCCGCGATCGAACGCCTCGAGGAGGAACCCGCCGAGGGCCGACGGCTCTGCGTCATCGGGACGATGGAAGAACTCGGTGCCGAGGAGGCGAATTGGCACCGAGCTCTGGGTCGCCGTGTCGGGAGCGGTGTCGTGGACGGGGTATTTCTGGTCGGTCGCGCAAGAGAGTGGTACCGCGAGGGACTTCGCGAGTCCGGACGCGACGGGGAGCTGGTCGAGGTCGACGATCGAGGTGCCCGCCACCTCGCCACAACTCTGCGCCCGGGCGACCGCGTGCTCTTCAAGGCGTCGCGGCTCGAGGCACTCGAGGTGTTCGCAGGCCGGGTCGCCGCACTCCTCGGCGCGGAGGAACGGTGAAGATCAGCGGCGGCGCAGCGACGTGGCTTCTTCCCCGTTCTAGGCCGATCCCCGCCCCTGGGCTCGGTTGGCTCGGGGCCGCGCTCCTCCTCCTCGCGATCGGACTCGCGACCGTCTACTCGGCGAGCTTCTACCGAGCACTGATTCGAGAGGCGGGTGAATTCCACTTCCTGAGGCAACAGCTCCTCGGGGCGGGACTCGGCCTGATCGCGCTCGCCTGCGCGGCCCGCATCGACCCACGCCGCTGGATCGAACATGCGCCGACGCTCTACCTCGGGACCCTCGCGATGCTGATTCTCGTATGGTCGCCGCTCGGAATCGCTTCCGGTGGGTCGCATCGCTGGGTGAATCTCGGGGTGGTCGGGGTGCAGTCGTCGGAATTGGCGAAGATCGCGACCCCGCTCCTCCTCATCTGGTACTTCGGCCGATACGGCGACCTCTCAGGGAAACAGTCCGGGTGGAAGATCCACGTCAATCTGCTCCTCATCGGGACACTCTTCCTGGCCGTCGGTCTGGTCCTCCTGGAACCGGACCTCGGAACTGCTGCGTTCATCTTGACCGTCGGCCTGGTCGTGATCGTCTGCTCCGGCGCTCCGCTCCGGTACTGGATCGGGTTCGGTCTGCTCGTCTCGCCGCTCCTCGTGTGGCAGATGAACTCGCGATGGGACCTGATCCAGAACCGATTTCTCGCGGTCACCGCCCCAGAACAGGTCCCGCAGGTCCAACACGCGCTGACCGCGATCCGGGCGGGTGGAATCGATGGCGCAGGGATCGGGCTGGGGACGGAGAAGACCCTCTTCCTCTTCGCGGAATTCAGCGATTTCATCTTTGCGGTGTACGCCGAAGAAACCGGACTCCTCGGAATCTCGGTGCTGTTGATCCTCTTCGTCGCGCTCCTCGTATTCGGTTGGCGGATCGTCCACCGTTGTCGAATTCCGCTCCTCCGACTCCTCGGCCTCGCCATCGTCTGCAACCTGGTCCTCCAGGCGCTCGTCAACCTCGCGGTGAATACCGCACTCGCACCGACGAAAGGTATCGCGCTACCGTTCATCTCCCACGGCTCGACCGGCCTCACCCTCGCGCTCTTCCAAGTCGGAGTGCTGCTCGCGATCTCCCGCATCGGCACCGAAGAACGCGACTCCGAAGTGGCGCCCTCGTGATGCGCCGCATCCTCTTCGCTGGAGGAGCAACGGGGGGGCACCTCTACCCCGGTCTTGCTCTCGCCGAGGAGTTGCGCAGCCGCGGCGAGGTGGACCCGATCTTCCTGACCGAGGGCGATGAGATCGCTGAGCGCATCCTCGGCCCCCGGGGGATGCGGACCATCTCCGCAAACGTGCTCTCGTCGCGACGGCCGTGGCGTTGGGGTATCCGGGGGCGGCAGCTCGCGCGGAGACTCGATCGGGAGCAGATCGATGCCGTCGTCGCCCTGGGGGCGCGACCTGGAATCGTTCCGGGAGCGTGGACCCGCTGGAATCGTCGGCCGCTCTTCCTCCTCGAACAGAATCGCGTTCTCGGCCGCGCGAACCGAGTGTTGCTTCCCTTGGCGACCCGGATCTTTCTCAGCTTTGACGACACCCAACCCGAGGATCGCCTGCGCGATCGCGCCCTCCGACTCGGCTGCCCCGTGCGCTCCGAGTTCACCCGGGCTGAACTCCCCCCGGGACCACCGATGCTGCTGGTGCTCGGGGGCAGTCAGGGAGCCCGTGACATCAACGAGCTCGCCCCCGCGGCGCTCGAGTTGATGCCGGCGAAGTCTCGCTGGCGTGTGTTCCACATCTGCGGGTCGGGTAAGGAGAAAGGGATCGAGGAGCGGTATCGCGCGGCCGGGATCCTTGCCACCGTCCGGGCGTTCCTGCAAGATCCGGCCGACGCGCTCCGGGAGGCATCGTTGGTCCTGGCGCGCGCAGGGGGATCGACCATCGCCGAATTGACGGCCGTCGGGCGGGGAAGTCTGCTCATCCCGTATCCCCATCATCGCGATCTTCAGCAGTTCCGGAACGCCGAGGCGCTCACTCGGGTCGGGGCTGCGGAGGTCATCGGGTGCGATTCGATCGGCCTCGCCTCTCGACTGGTTGCGCTCTACGCCGACCTGGGCCGACGGGTCACGATGGCGCGAGCAGCGCGTGAGGCCGGGAGGCCAGATGCGGCCAAGAGAATTGCGGACGTGATCGCGACGCATCTCGACTGCGATCCCATCCGTCGGCGGGATGCTCGGGGATTGGACTGCTCTCCGCACGCGGGGACGGCGGTTGCTCCGAGCGGGGGAGTGGGTCGGCGGGAGATCCGATCGGAGGGGGACCGATGAGCCCGAGCTTCGGGCCCTGGCTGCGAATTCTCGGCTCGGGGGCGATCGCTACTCTCGGGATCGCAGTTCTCTGGTCCAGCTGGCCCGAGGGAAGTCGGACCGCCGCTGCCCCTCGATCAGGTCCTTGGACCGTGCCGGTCCAGGCTGGTTGGCTCCCCGATCCTCTCGTTCTAGACCCCTGGGCGGAGCCCCAGCCGGCTCTCATCGAAAATCACCCGGCTCCGCACGACCCCGCTCCCGTGCTTCCTCCCCCGTCGGACGTCACCTTCATCTATGTCGTGAAACAGAACGACTCCCTCTGGGGCATCTCGGCCCGAGTCCTCGGTGATCCACTCCGGGTGAGCGAGATCGAACGTTGGAATCCGGGCATCGGTGAGCGGATGCTGCAGCCGGGGATGGAAGTCGTGCTTCCCGGGGCAGGTTCTTCGAATACTCAGACGCAGGCGCGAACCACGCCTCAAGAGATCCGACACCACCTCGTGAGCAAGGGGGAGAATCTGACCCGCATCGCGAACCGGTACGGCGTCACCGCGGAGATGATCTTCGAGGGAAATCGTGACCGGCTCCCCTCGATCGATCGAGTCCGCGTGGGCCAACGCCTGCGCATCCCCGAAGGGGGGGGACGATGATCATCGGTCCCAGGCTCCCGGAGACGGTTCACATCGTCGGCGTCGGGGGCAGCGCGACGAGCGGTCTCGCTCGCATCCTTCAGTCGCGCGGGGTTCGGGTGAGCGGATCCGACCTGACGCGAGAGTCGGTCGGTGCGCTCCACGCTGCGGGGATCACGGTGGAGGTCGGACACCGCACCGAGAACGTTCGTGAGCGAGTGGAGATGGTCGTGCACTCCGCGGCGATCCCCGAGTCGAATCCGGAGTTGGTCGAGTCGCGCCGACGCGGGGTCGAAGTCCTGAAATACGCCCAATTCCTCGGGCGACTGGTCGATCAGAGTTTCGGCATTGCGGTCGCCGGCACCCATGGCAAGACTTCGACCGCGGCGATGCTCGCGAGCGTCTGGATCTCCGCGGGACGGGAACCGTCCGTTCTGCTGGGCGGCCGCCACCCGGACCTGGGAGGGAACTGGCGCGCTGGCCGGGGCCCGGACTTCCTGGTCGAAGCGTGCGAGTTCGATCGCAGCTTCCACTCCCTCCATCCCCAGGCGGGGATCATCACGAACCTCGAGCTCGACCATCCCGACATCTACGCCGATCTCGGTGCGGTCCAGGAATCCTTCGGTGCGTTCATCGCCGGGTTCCGACCCCCGGGAATCATCGCTCTCGGGATCGACAGCGAGGGGGCCCGAACGCTCTCACGTCCTCCGGAGGTGCGGATCGAGACCTTTGGGTTCCGCCCCGACGCGCAGTGGCGCGCCACAATGCGTGAGGGGGGCAGCGCTCCGGTCTTCGAGGTGTACCGCAGAGGGCGCTCGTGGGGTAGGTTCCGCTTGCGGGTCGCCGGGCGGCACAACGTTCTCAATGCGCTCGGAGTGATCGCGTTGGCGGATGCTCTCGGCGTCGAGCGCGAGGCGATCGCCTCGGGGCTGGAGCGTTTCCCCGGAGTCGAGCGTCGTTTCGAGCACCGCGGCCGAGCCGGCGGCATCGACTGGGTCGATGACTTCGCGCACCATCCCACGGAACTTCGAACGGCGATCGCGACCGCCCGGGAGGTCTTCGGAGGGCGACGCCTCTGGGTCTTGTTCCAGCCACACCAGCACACACGCATGCGGAGCTTCGGCGCCCAGTTCGCGGAGGAGCTCGCACGCGCGGACGCGATCGGCCTTCTTCCGGTCTACTCGGTCCGGGAGCCGGAGGGACGGGGATCCCCCGACCTTCTCGAGTCACTGGTCCGGGAGGTCCGTCGGCGCGGGGCACCGGTCGAGAGGTTCTCTTCCTTCGACGATGCCGCGCGCGGTCTTCCCGATGTGCTTCTCCCTGACGATGTCTGTCTCGCCTGCGGCGCCGGAGACCTTTTCCTCCTCACTCGGAGACTCATCGAGGATCTGCGCAGATGATCCATCACAAGGTCCCCCTCGCTCCGTGGATGGGATACCGCACGGGCGGGATCGCGCGGTTCTTCGCCGCTCCGCGGACGGAAAAGGAATTCATTGCGGCCTTGCGATGGAAGGAGCGGGAAGGGACCCCGTGCTTCATCCTCGGCGGTGGGACGAACACGTTGATCGGAGACGATCTCTTCGATGGCCTGGTGATCGCGACCGCCGGCCTTCGCGCGAAGAGCACCATCTCCGATGGGCGACTCGAAGTGGGGACGGGGAAGACCCTACCCTCGTTGATCGGCGTGACGGTCCACGCCGGGTGGCAGGGGCTCGAGGGGTTCATCGGGATCCCGGGGACGATCGGCGGCGCGGTGTGGGGAAACGCCGGTGGCGCGGGGGGGGAGATTCAGCGACTCATCGAATCGGTTCTGGTCATCGAGAGGAATTCTGCCCCCCATTGGATCGAGGGCGCGACGCTCCCGTGGGACTATCGTCACTCTGGAATCGGTGACAGAGCGATTCTACGGGTACGCCTCCAGTTGCGTCCCGGATCGGAACCGAAAGCGCTCAAGGACCACGCGAATGCGGTACTTGCGCGGAAGCGTGCCACACAACCGCTCCACGCGCGGAGCGCCGGTTGCGTCTTTCGCAATCCTCCGGGGGATTCTGCGGGTCGACTGATCGAGGCCGCGGGGTTGAAGGGGACGTCACTCGGGGGAGCCCGGGTCTCCGATCGGCATGCGAACTTCATCGTCAACGAGGGGTGTGCGACCTCGGGAGAGATTCTCGCACTCATCGAGCGCGTGCGTTCCCGGGTCGCCACAAAGTTCGGAGTCTCGCTCCAGAGGGAGATCGTGAATGCCACCACGACCGAGGGGTGTCATCCATGATCCGCGCGATCGAGAGTCGAACATCGGGGAGAGCGGTCGGGGGGCGCTCCCTCTCAGGATCGATCCGGGCGCTCCTCTTGCTGGTCGGAGCACTCTTGGTGGTCGGCGGATCGATGGCGATGGAGCAACGAGTGTCACGGAAGCTGGCGGCAACCGAGGGAGACTGGCAGTTCGTCACCTCAGCGCTCCCGCAGTGGTTTCCGGCCGGCTTCACCGGATGCCTCGCTGACCTCGATCGAATTCCGAACCAGGTCCCCTTGCGGAGCGCGACCTGGCGACGTCGCATCGCCGCTGCACTCCGCAGCAATCCTTGGATCGAGAATGTTTCCAGAGTCGAGCGCGCGGTGGATGGGATCGCGTTCGAGGCGCAGTTCCTTCGACCGGCGGTCGCGGTTCGGGCCGATGGTGGGTACCTCCTCATCGACTCGGAGGGATGCGTGATCGATCTCCAGCCTGGTCCCGAACTGCTCCCTTCCTGGGGAGTCCCGGAGTACATCCCTGGCGGTCGTGAGTTTCCGCGTCTTGCATCGGGGACCCGCCTCGACGATCCCGAATTCGAGGAGTGTCTCTCTCTCGTGCGCGTTCTCTGGGAGAGCCGGACCCTGGATCGATTTCCCGGCGAGATCCTTGCCCTCGATGCCTACACGATGACCGACACCCCAGGGCTCCTCTGGCGGATGCACTCCCGCACCGGGGTTGCCCTCTACTGGGGTCGGGCGCCGGCCTCCACGCATGTGTCACTCCGACCCGCCGAAGAGAAGATCCGCTCCCTACAGGAGGTTCTCCGCCTCGGGGACCGAATCCGCGGCGCCGGGGGAATCACGCTGCACGGAGCGGAGCCGATGGTCGTCGGTCGCCTGTGATCACCACATTCGGGCCCATCGGACCGGGGGATGCCTCGACTCGGTCTGGCCCTGGTCGGTCGGACTCGTTATCTTGAGCCCTGATCGAGGGGCGATGGCGAGCATCGAGAACGTTTTTCGGGGCATGACTCCGAAGCGAAGTCCCGATTCTGAAACTGACCACGGAAGGGGAGAGGCACGGTGCAGGCCGATGACCGGTACCGGCGCCTGTTCGGTGAGATCGCTCTGGAGAGCGGATTCGTCGATGCGGCTCAGCTCTACGAGGCCCTGACCGTTCAGGCGAAGCGCCGCGCCGAGGGGAGGGCTGATAAGCTCCTCGGACAGATTCTCCTCGAGCTGGGATACCTCTCACCCGAGCAGCTGCAGGAGGTCATCGATCACCTGTACCCCCCGGAGCGGGAGAAGAACCCCGCTCTCGATCAGTAGTCACGACTGGAGAGCGATGACCGAGCGCGACGATGGGCGCGCGTTTCGGCGGCGAGTGCTCTCACCCGAGGCGGAGCGATGAGACCCGACCCGAGGCGGCACGATGAGTGAAGATCCGAAGCCGAAGCGCCCGAAGGCGCCGGTCCCGAAGGGTCGGCGTGCGCCGGTCCCCGCGCGCAAGCGGCTAGCAGCTCCCGGGGCCGCCCCCCGCCCTGCGACGCCGTCCCCTCAACAACAACCCGCTTCGGCCGGTTCTCCCGGTGCGAAGCCACCGGCGACGTCACCTCCACCCGTCGATGCGCAACGAGCATCGGCAGAGAGAGCGCAGGCCGCCGCAGAAGCGCAGTCCAGGGAAGTGGCGCAAGCCACGGCAGAGCAGCAGGCACGGGTTGCAGCTGCACGCCGAGCTGCGGAGCAGGCCGCACAACATGCTGCGCAGCAGCAGGCGCTCGCCGAGAAGGCCACTCGCATCGCGGCCGCTCGCGAAGCAGCGGCACGCAAGGCCGCGCAGGAGGCCGCAGCGGGCCAGAGGTCTGCACCCGCTGCTCCCGCGAAGCGAGCGGTCGGCCCCGCGAGGCCGACCCCTGCACCGCAAGCGAAGTCCCCCCCGCAGCGAATTCCATCGAAGGCCGGAACTCCGACTCCGGCGACCAGACCACCGGCTCGTCGCCCCGGTTCTTCTCCAACATCTCCGCCCGCCCGTTCCACCCCCGGCGGAGCGCGCACTCCACCTCAACGAGGCGCCCGGACCACTCCCCGCCCCGCTCGACACGCTCCGGCCGTTGCCGGAGCGGAGGGGAAGGAGCAACCTCGGGGTGAGCTCGTGCCCCATGGAGGTGGCAGTTCGAAGGTCCCACTCATCGGCGGAATCGTGGCGGTGGTCGCCGTCCTCACACTGGGTGGGTTCCTCTACTTGGGCGGGGATCCGGAGCCGGTGCCTGACGAGACGGCGCGCGTCGAGATCCCTCAGGTGGATCCGCGGCTCGAGGCTTCCAAGAAGGCCCTCGAGCAGGCGATCGCCTACGAGAAGGAGAATCCGCGGGAATTCGTGGAGATGATCATCCAGTACGACCAGATCGCGGAGGTCTTCGCCAGCCTGCCCCCCGCTGTCGAGTCGGCGGAGAGGAAGGCCGCCGCGGTCGACGCCTGGCGCAGCGCCGTCGATGTGGCCCGCCAGCAACTCTCGACCGATGTGGATCAACTCGTCGCCAAGTTGCGCTATTCCGAGGCCCTTGCGATGCTGGACTCCCCGGACCAGGTATTCCAAGGAGCGGATGACTTCTTTTCGCCCGACCATCCGGTACTCCGCTGGATCGGTTCTCGCCGGAAGGAGGTCAAGATCCTCGTCACCGCCCAGGCTCGACTCCAGGAGCTGGAGGGCAAGGCCGCGAGGTATGGCGAGCACGAGGAGATCGCTCTGGCGATCCTGGCTGCGTTCCCCGAAAAGTACGAGACCGAAGCAGCTCCGGTGTGGAGCCTCAAGCAGGAGACCCTCGCCCAGATCAAGCGCGACGGACTGAGTCGTTGGATCGACACCGAGCAGAGCGCCGAACTCGATAGGGTCGAGACCGCCAGAGTCCAGGCAGTGGAAGAAGAGAGCCGCCGCGCGGCGCGGTGGGCGAGCCTGAAAGACGGCAAGGCGTGGTTCCCACACCTCGGGAGGCACAACCTCTACAACTGGATCTCGACCAGCGACGCGATCCGACAGGAACCCCAGTGGCGGTTGACCGTGCGCGAGGACCAACCCCTGTTGATCGCGGACAACGGCTACGGCAACGACATGTGGATCGGGCCTTTCACGAATCACTGGAAGGACTACGTGCTCGAGTTCGAGATGCGTCTCCTCCGGGGCGAGGTGTCGGTCTCACCTCGCACGACTCTCACCTCAGGGGAGTACGTACGAACGATCGGGGATCAAACGAGCCCGATGTTCGTGTTCTCCGAGGCAAACGGTGTCGCGGCCGGGAAATGGGTTCGCGTGACGATCGAGGTGAACGGCACTTCGCTACGAGCGGACGTGGCGGGACGATCCGAGCCACTCGTACTCGACCCCGAAGAGTCCCGTATCCCCGAACTGGGCGGATTCATCTTCTGGGTTCCCGATGGCTCTCAGGTCGAGCTGCGCGGAATTCAGAGCAAGCTCATCAACTCGACTCGCGACGGTCCCTTCTGACGCGAAGCGCCGAAGGGCTTCGGTTGCCGCGAAGAATTTTCCTTCGTCGGTCAGGCTCGAAACGGGTAGTGGTAGGGCCGTCCGGGACCAGCTGCCAGAGCGGCAGGGTGCGGAGCCCGGGGGTGACCAGCCCCTGTCGATCTGGCAGGCGATGCGGCCGCGGTGGTCCCAGCGATTCCGTAAGTGGTTCTCTGGCAAGAATTTCCGCTCCCCCTCCGCATCTCTAGTTGGCCCTCTCTTTGCTCCGCCGCGACGACTCTGGCCCATGATCTGAAGCTCGGTCCGGAGCGGACTCTCCGGCAAGGAGGAAGCAAAGATGGCAAAGCAGATCACATTCGACGACGCGGCCCGAGAGGCGCTGCTCGCCGGAGTGAGGAAGTTCGCCCGCGCGGTGAAGTCTACCCTCGGCCCTCGGGGTCGGTACGCGGTCATCGATCGCGGATGGGGTGCACCGAAACTCACCAAGGACGGCGCGACCGTCGGAGACGAAGTCGAGCTCGGGGACCCGGTCCAGAACATCGCAGCCCGCATGATGCGGGAGGCAGCCGACAAGACCGCGAAAGAGGCGGGAGACGGGAGCACCACCGCGACCGTACTCGCGGAGGCGATCTTCCGTAACGGTCTCCGCAACGTCGTCGCCGGGGCGAACCCGATCCTGATCCAACGCGGGATCGCGGCCGCCGCCACGCGGGTGATCGACCGTCTGCACGAGATGGCATTCGAAGTCGAGGGTGACGAGCTCGTCCACGTCGCTACGATCGCCGCCAACAACGATGCGGTGATCGGAAAGCAGATCGCGAAGGCGCTCAGCGCAGTTGGCGAAGATGGTGTGATCAGCATTCAAGAGGGGAAGAGCCTCGAGACCACGCTCGACGTGGTGGAGGGTCTTCACTTCGACCGGGGGTACCTCTCCCAGTACTTCATCACCGATGCTGAAGCGTCGAAGGCGGTCATCGAAGATCCGTACATTCTCATCCTAGAGGAGAAGATCTCGAACCTCAGCCAGATCATTCCGGTGATGGAAGCAGTGCTCCAGAAGAAGAAGCCGCTCCTTTTCATCGCCGAGGACATCGATGGTGAGGCTCTCTCGACCCTAGTCGTGAACAACATGCGGGGCGTGCTGCGCTGCGCAGCGGTCAAGGCGCCGGGGTACGGCGATCGCCGGAAGGAGATGCTGACCGATATCGCGACCGCGACCGGGGGAACCGTGATCTTCAAAGATCTCGGCCTCGAGCCGGACTCGATCACCCTCGCCCACCTCGGTCGGGCGAAGAGGGTGGAGATCACCAGCAATCAGACGACGATCATCCGCGGGGCTGGCAAGAAGACTGCGGTCGAGGAGAGGGTCCGCCAGATCCGCCTCGAGCTGGAAGAAGCCCGGAGCGACTACGACAAGGAGAAGCTCCAAGAGCGGCTCGCTCGGCTCGTCGGCGGGATCGCCGAGATTCGCGTCGGGGGGGCCAGTGAGGCTGAGGTCAAGGAGCGGAAGAAGCGCTACGAGAACGCACTGAGTGCTACGCGATCCGCGGCCGAAGAGGGGATCCTCCCCGGGGGCGGGGTCGCGTTGATCCACGCGGGCGACGCGGTGTCTGTGATGCGCCTCAAGGACCCTCAGGAGAAGGTCGGAGCGCAGATCCTCGCGGTGGCTCTGGAGGCTCCGTTCCGTCAGCTCGCTCGAAACTCGGGGGAGGAGCCGAGCCAACTGCTCCGCAAGATTCGGGCTGCAAAAGAGCCGAGCTGGGGATTCGACTTCATGAAGAAAGAGGAGTGCGACCTGATCGAGTCCGGCGTCATCGACAGCTGCAGAGTCGTCACTTCGGCCCTGAAGAACGCTGTCTCGGTGGCGACGATGATCCTCACCTCGGACGCGGTGATCACTGAGATTCCGAAGGAGACCGAGGACGAGCACGACCACGACCACGATGAGGCTGGGTTCGGCGGGTTCTGATCGAGCGATCGTTCACCAGCACAACACACTGACCGGATGGATGACGAGCATGTCCAAGCAGATCCTTTTCGACGACGAGGCGCGCCGCCAGATGCTCTCCGGAGTACGCCAGCTCGCCCGGGCGGTCGGGCTCACGTATGGCCCCTCGGGGCGAAACGTGATGATCAATAAGAGTCTCGGCAAGGTGAGCGTAACGCGTGACGGCCTGAACGTCTCGCGCGAGGTCGAGATCGAGGAGCCGTTCCAGAACATGGGCGCAAAACTGCTCGGCGAAGTCGCGCAGAGGACCCACAAGGAGGTAGGGGATGGCACTACGAGCGCGGTGATCCTCGCGGACTCACTGATCCTCGAAGGACAACGATACGTTGGCCACGGCGTCAATCCGATCGCCCTCCGCGTTGGGATCGAGAAGGGCGTCGCGAGTGCGGTGGCCGCTCTCGAGAAGAGCGCGATTCCGGTCGACCAGCGCAAGATGATCGAACAGGTAGGAACGATCGCGAGCAATGACGCGGAGCTTGGCCAGCTCTTCGGCGAAGCGATGCACAAGGTCGGACTCCAGGGAGTCGTCACCGTGGAGGAGACCGACGGTGTAGAGACCCTCCTCGACCTGGTCGATGGATTCGAGATCGACAAGGGCTACGTCTCTCCCTATTTCATCACCGATGCCCAGAACCTAGAGGCGGTCCTCGATGACGTGCTGATCCTCGTCACCGACCGGAAGATTTCCTCGCTCGCCGAGATCCTCCCTGTGCTCGAGCAAGTGGTCACTTCCGGGAAACCGCTGCTCATCGTCGCCGATGACGTCACCGGCGAGGCTCTCGCCGCGCTGATTCTCAATCGGCTTCGGGGAGTCCTGAAGGTCGCCGCGATCAAGGCTCCGGGATTCGGAGATCGTCGCAAGGCGCTCCTCGAGGACTTCGCCGTGATGACCGGCGGGACCTTCTTCGCGAAGGACACGGGCTTCGAATGGAGCAACACGACGACGAATGACCTCGGCCGGGCGAAGAGAGTCGAGATCTCGAAGGACAAGACGATCGTCTTCAAGGGGGCGGGGAAGAAGGCCGAGGTCGATGCTCGCTGCCGTCAAATCGAGGCGCAGATCGAGCAGACCACTTCGACCTACGACAAGGAGAAGCTCGAGGAGCGTCTCGCCAAGATCTCGGGGCAGATCGCAGTGATCCGGATCGGTGGCCATTCGGCAGTCGAGATCAAGGAGCGGAAGGGCCGCGCCGATAATGCGCTCCACGCCACCCGCGCGGCGATGGAGGAAGGGGTGATCCCAGGGGCGGGGACCGGTTACATCCGAGCTATCGCCGCAGTTCGGGAAACACGGACCCGCGGTGACGAGAAGTTCGGGGTCGAGGTGGTCGCGCGAGCGTTGCGGGCCCCGCTGGTCCGGCTCGTCGACAATCTGGGACTCGACGGCCAGGCGATCGCGGGCGAAGTCGAGGAGCGTGGGGCCAAGGACGAGATTCACCACGGGTTCCTTGCGCAGAGCGGAAAAATTGTCGACCTGGTCCGCGCCGGCGTTCTCGATGCGGTGAAGGTGAGCCGGGTCTCGCTCCAGAACGCGGCGAGCGTGGCATCCCTCTACCTGACATCGGACACCGCGATCACGAATGTCGAGAAGAAGTCGGCGCCGGTCGAAGGGGCGATGCACTGATCGTCTCCAGGGGAGTGCTTCGATGAGCCCTCGGGACTACTACGAAGTCCTCGGAGTATCTCGCGAGGCGGGCTCCGAGGAGATCAAGAAGGCCTACCGTCAGCGGGCCCTGAAACATCATCCGGACAAGAACCCGGGGGATGCGGAGGCGGAGCGTCGATTCAAGGAGGCCGCCGAGGCGTACGACGTCCTCCGCAACGGTGAGAAACGGTCGGCGTACGATCGGTTCGGTCACGCGGGCCTCACCGGGGCGGGTGCTGCACCATCAGGATTCTCGAACGTCGAAGATATCTTCTCGGTGTTCGGGGACATCTTCGGCGGCGGTTCGATCTTCGAGGACATTTTCGGCGGGGCCGGCGGGCGCGTGCATTCGCAGCAGGGCGAAAACCTGCGCGTCGAGATTCCTATTTCGTTCAATGAAGCGGGAAACGGGACGCACCGGGAACTCGCCGTTACCCGACGTGTTGCCTGTTCCACCTGCGGCGGCAACGGCGCGCGTCCCGGGACAGAACCGACGGTGTGCAATCTCTGCCGCGGCGTGGGCCAGGTCCAGCAGTCCCAGGGTTTCTTCTCCATTCGATCGGTCTGTCCGCAGTGCCGCGGGGATGGGATGCGGAACGAGAATCCGTGCCAGGACTGTCGCGGCGATGGTCGTCAGCGACGCAAGGATGATGTCCGGGTCGAGATCCCCGCCGGGGTTCACGATGGAACCCGCATTCGGGTCACGGGGCGAGGCAACGATGGTCACCGCGGGGGCCCAGCGGGGGACCTGCACGTCGTGATCCGGCTCGAAGCACATGAGTTCTTCCAGAGGCTCGAGAACGACGTTCTCTTCGAACTGCCGGTTTCATACTCCCAAGCGGTTCTCGGCGCCAAGGTCGAGGTCCCAACCCTGCGCGGGCGCGCGACGATGTCGATCCCGGGGGGAACCCAGAGTGGGGAGATCCTGCGCCTCCGGGGGCAGGGGTTCCCGAGCCTGCACGGCCATCGGCCGGGAGACCAGCTGGTCAAGGTGGTCGTGGACGTTCCCAAGAAGCTCAGTAGCGAGCAGGAGGAGATTCTCCGACGGCTCGCTGAACTGGAGGAGAAGGAGGTCGGCTCCCGCCGTCACACCTTCTTCGAAAAGTTGAGGAATTACTTCGAGTGAGGACTCGGAACCGATGAACCTCTCCCATGAACCGCGTCCCCACGAGGACGAACTCGCCGAGGATCAGAATTCGCAGGCCTCCGATGGATCTTCTCCAGAGGGGGAGAGCAGCGACACCGATCCGATGGACGACCTCGAGGACGAATCTGCGACCCAACTCCTGATGTACATCGACCGACTGCAGAGGCTGCAGGCGGAATTCGACAACTTCCGAAAGCGGAGCCAGCAAGAGCTCCGGGACCGCGAGGAGCGCACGATCGCGCGGGTGATCCGCCAGATCCTTCCGGTGATCGATGATCTCCGGCACGCTGCCCGCGCTGAGGAGCAGGCAGGGGAGGGGATCGGCGAGGGATTGCGCATCATTCTCGACAAGGTCGGAGCGTTGTTGCTGGAGCTCTCCATCGAAGAGATTCCGGCGAAGGGAGAGCCGTTCGATCCTCGCTGGCACGAGGCGATGGTCCATCAGGAGAGTGACGAGGTGTCGCCCGGCGCCGTCCTCACAGAGCTCGAGCGAGGATACCGCCTCCGGGATACCCTCGTCCGACCGGCGCGAGTGATCGTCGCCAAGTCGCCGAAGGGGGAGTGAGGTGTGCCGACCTACGAGTACGAGTGTGAGGGATGTAGCCATCGCTTCGAGCGCTTCCAGCCGATGGGGAGTCCGATCCCGAAGAGCTGTCCAGAGTGCAGGAAGCGAAAGATCCGCCGATTGATCGGGAGTGGCGCAGGTATCATTTTCCGCGGGAGTGGCTTCTACCAGACCGACTACCGTAGCGCGGACTATCAGAAACGCGCGAAGGAGGACTCGGGAGGAGCGTCGGGAGGAAAGAGCGAGAAGCCGAAAAAGGCCGACACCGCGAAGGGCGGTGACACCAGTGGCGGCGAGAAGAAGAAGTCCCCCGGGAGCGACACGTGATCACGGTTGCCTGTCCCGCCTGTCGCGAGCGGAAAGTCGATCGGGAGGAACCGACCTTTCCGTTTTGCTCCCCGGAGTGTCGGGATCGAGATCTCACCGGCTGGGTGGAGGAGAAATACCGCTTCCCAGGGGCTCCCGCCCCATCCGCAACCAGTTTCGGGGATGAAGCGGGGGGTGGAGCTCCATCGGACGAGAGTCTCGAGGAGTAGCCACTGGATGGAGAACGGGGTCCAGCCCGCCGTTCGGCGCAGCCGGACCCCGCTACTCCGAGAACTCTCTCCAAGAACAGCTCTTCCCCTCAGTCTCTTCCCCTCAGTCGCGACTCACTTCGAGCGGCTACTGGCTGTTCCCGATCAGACCCTTCGGAATGTCGGTGTCGGGGAATTTCTCCTTGGGAACGAACTTGCCGCTGTTGTCGGCGAAGTATGCGTTGACGCCGTGCTCGTGGTTTTCGTCGATTCCAGCGTCCTCATCCTTGACCGAGTCATCGCTGACGATGATCACGGTCCCCTTCGCGCTGTTGGTCTTCTGCACCGCGAGGTAGGCGTAGCTATTGTTCTCTTCGGTCAGGACGAACTTGTTGTCATCGTCGGTTTCCGCCGCGATATCCAAGACGGCTGCGGGACAGATGAACTGCTCCGGCTTCAGTTCCCCGGGGAACCGGTCGACAAGTTTCTGGAACGACTCGAACGCGAGAGGGTTCTTTCCATTGCCGAAGGGGAACCTTCCTGAGTTCCCCGACTCATCTGCGTAGGCGAGTACCATCGCGCCGATCCCTTTGATCTTGCTCAGGCACTCGACTTCCTTCGCCTTCGTCCGTGCTCGGATGATGTTCGGAACTAGGAAACCAGCGAGCGCTCCGATGATGGCGACCACCACCAGTAGCTCGACCAATGTGAACCCGTTCCTGCGGGACGCCCCGTGGACCCTACCCATTCGTCTCTCCTTCCACTTGCTCCATTTCGATCCGCCCCTTCTCCATCGATCGGCCTCCATGGTTCGGCCAGGTCGACCGATGAGCCCTCGGCGGGGAACGTCTTCTCTCAGCTACACCCCAGCCGACGAGTTCAGGACGGCGCATGACCCGGATCGGCAGCCAACCCCCCCTGTACGCCCCAAAAGGAGACAGTTCGCTCGGGGGGGCCCGGGAGGCGATCGGACCAGTCGCGTCGATCGCTATTCTAGTCCGTCGCCCCGATTTTTCCAACCGCGCCGGGCGTCAAGAGTTCGAACGATGGGACGGGATGATGCTCAGGACGTTGCATTCTGGGCCTCAGGCGACCCCACGATCGCGCCAGCTGCGTCCTCGGCGACGTTGACAGGTCTGCGGCACGGATCCTATAATCCGTCCCCTGCGAGGGTTGGGATCTCCGATCTCCCTTGTTCTCGGGACCCTTCTTGCGGGGGGCCTTTCCAGATTCGCAGTCTCGCAGGCTGTTGCTCGTCGGATCGGGTTCTCTCGTGTGCTGTGACCCGATGAGGACGATCCTCCCGTAGAGTGTGTTGTGAGTTCCTTCGCTTTTCGGTCGCGGGTCGTCGGGTCCGTGCAGCCATCGATCGATGGGAATGCCGGCTACGCTCAGCGCGCCAGGCATCGGAAGCAGAGTTCGGAAAGAGAATCCGGAGCGGCGTCACCCTGCCGAGCGTAGCCCTGATCTTCGGAGGTTCGCACCCGGTGGGTGGTACCTCGCGAAGTCGCCTCGGGCGATCGCGGTCGTGGGATCCCACTCCCCTTCCCGCCTCATCTCCGGCCGGGCATCCGGCACGGTCGAGGGGTCCTGAAGGAGGTTTCCTGTGTTTCGTTCTCGACGGTGCTTCTGGGCAGTCCCGGTACTTTTCTCGCTGGTGGCGCTGGGACTCGCTCCGATCGCACCATCCTCCAGCGTGCGCGCTGTCCAGGACGCCTCGGACATTCCGCAGCTCGATTTCACTGCGGGCCAACCGAAGTCGGTCACGATCTACCCCGGTAGCGGCAGCGGGATCGCCCCGGGCGGATCGCTCGAATCCGGGCGGCTGTACTGGTACCTGCCCTACACCCTGAAGAACAAAGGCGAGAAGGCCGGCTCGTTCTTTGTCACGGTGCGCGCGTACTCCGACAAAGGCCGCAGATACAGCGACCTCGCGCTACCCTTCGTCGAGGAGCGCGTCGAGAAACTGGAGCGCCGGAAGCTCTTCTCGAAGGCGGATCTGCTCGCTGAAGGGGAAGGGATCGGCGCGTACATCCAGTACGCACCGGACTCCGACCGCGAGTGCGTGGCGATCTTCAATCCGATCGACCCGGAAGCGGACGAGATCACGGTCCATATTCATGGGCTGATCGATGACATCGAGATCCAGGAACTCCCCAACGGTGGATTCAAGGTCACGGAGCGGGTTCTCGTCCTGAAGTACGAACGCCCGGGGGACGAGTTCTACACCTCGCTCGATAGTTTCGAGTTCAAGAGCCGGGAATGGACAAAGCGCACGACGGAGACTCCACCGCAGTGACTGCGGGTCCCCAGGAACTCGGGCCTGGAGACCTCAGCCCGGAGGAGCGGATCCTCCTGATCCTGCGGGATGAGCTCTACGACGGTTCTTGGGAGGAGATGCGAGCGGACCTGGTCGGCCGGAGGGACGGAAAGCCCTTCATCTTCCAGCTAGCGAGCCGAATCGATGAAGATCTGGAGCGGATCGCCCGTCTCGCCCGATATGAGAGTGAGCACGACCTCGATCTGGGGGAGCTCCTCGACGACGAGGGGTAAGCCCAGGCACTCGTCGCAAGCGGCGGCGCCGGAAGGGAACTGAGCTGTGCAAGGACGTCGGCCTGTGCAAGGAAATCGCTGGATCCTTGGCCTCTCGGGAATGATCCTCACGCTGAGCATCGGCTGCAGCGGTGGGACTCCCCAGGGAAAACCGGACGCGGTGACGAGCCGGAAGATGACACGGGGGGACTCCTCGGGAGCGATCCCCGAGAGCCGCCTCGAAGAGATCGGATTCCGCACGCTGTGGAAGACCTCTACCGGCGGTCCGATCGTCCAAGCTTGGTGCGTCGGCAACAACCTCTACGTAGTCCGCACCGGCACGGATGACCCGTTCGTCCTCGAGAAGCTCGACGGCGAGTCGGGTCTCACCGTGTGGCGCTACGGTCTCCGGGAGAAGCTCGACTACCCTCCGAAGGTGTACTCCTACCCGAGCGAGCTTCGGGCGGTGAACCCAGACGAACTCTACATCATCCAAGAGGATGACCTGGTCGGCATCGATGATCGGTACGGCCAGAAGGAATTCGGGGTGACCTTGGGCTTCCCCGTCTCGACCGCCGCGGTCCCCGACCAGGATCATGTCTACATCGGTTCCTGGAACCAACGGATGTACGCGATCCACAAGAAGACGCGTCTCGAGCAGTGGAGCTACATCACCGACGACTCGATCACCGCCGCGCCTGCGGTCGGTAGTGCAAACGTCTACTTCGGGAGTGAGGACCACCTCGTCTACAGCCTCACCCGAGGGGGAGGCTACGTCCCGAGCCGCTCTTGGACCCTGAAAACCAGCGGCCGTATCACGGCCGAGCCTTTGATCTACGGGGATCGGATCTTTGTCGGGTCGGGCGACTACAAGCTGTACTGCCTCGAGGATGTCGGAGCAGAAGCGTTCACCCGGTGGTCCTTCCCCTGCGGAGCGCCCGTGGTTCGCCGCCCTTTCGCATTTCGGGACTGGGTCTTCGCGGTAACCCAGGAGACCCGCCCTGACGGGTCGCTCCGGTGGAACGTGAACAGCCTCGGCGCGGTGCGTGGGGACAGCCGCTGGGAAGCTGCCGGAGTCACTGAAGTGCTGGCTGCGGATGCGATTCACTGCTACGGACTCGACGTCGACGGCAACATTCAGGCTCTGCGACTCGATTCCGGGCAAGTGAACTGGACCCTCGAAGCGAATGGGTTCGGGCTCATCCTGGGACAAGACGCCCGACTCGGGGCAGACAAAGCGTGGTGGGGACGAATGTTCCTAGTCGGCGGCGATGGGCTGGTGCAAGCGATCCGTCCGCGGCGGTGATATCGGAGGGGGCATTCGAAGAGCCCCTTGGTCGCAGAAGCGGCGGGCGTGCACAGTCCTCAAGTCAGATCGATGGATCGCGCCTCGGGCATCCCGCGAATCGCAGGGTGCGCCGCGTCGAAGCGGTGAAGTCCCAGCAGGAATCCGATCGGATCCACATCACCTGAGGGAACGACTTCGACCGTGCGCGTCCCTCCGCTGTTCGGGGGACGGATACCCGGGATCCAGATGACCCCTTCGGTCCCGGCGATCACCGGATACTCGACCCGCCACCGCGCGGGAATCCCCGCGCTGCGCAAGAGTTCGCCGACCCGATGCGCGATTCCATCAAGGTGGATCCGGTCGTCGGTTCTCGCCCCCCGAACGAACAGATCGGATCCGGCGGGAAGCCGGGCGGAGAGCGAATTCGTGGGAGAGTCACGCTTTTCGGTACCGGCCCGAATTTGGGCTCCCCGCCATTCGATCGTGCCCCGGTCGGGGATGAGGATCGGTGGAGTGGCGGAACGGGGTGGACGCGCCGATCCGAACACCAAGACCCAGCCACCGGCGCGATCGATCGAGGCACCTCTCGGCAGATCGTAGTGATGTCCGTCTCCCACGCCGTCGATGAATCGCCTCCAGATGCGGTGATGGTCTCGCGTCAACGCCCCTGATCTCCCCTGTGACCGACTCCAAACTTCAAAGAGAACGGTGCTGGCGAGCGCCGGCACGACCTGGAGGACCTCCACGACCGCGGGAGGCAGTGCGGCGTGCGGCGGCGCGATCCGCACTTCCTCGAGGAGCGGCTCGACCTGGCGTGCCAGCCGCTGGACCTCGGATCGGGCCCCGGTTGCGATCGAAAGGAGTGCGGACTCGGCCGACGGACTCCACTCTCCTCGCAAGAGCGGGAGGAGCTGGTGTCGGATCCGGTTCCGCCGCGGAGCGAGGCAACGGTTCGATACATCCTCTCGGTGGGGGAGCCCGGCGGAGATGCGATAGGTGGCGAGCTCCGCGCGGGAGAAGGCGAGACAAGGACGCCACAGTTCCACCTCCGGGAGTCCCGGCAGAGGGCGGCGCGCCGGCATCCCCGCGAGTCCCCGGACCCCCGCGCCTCGAAGGAGATGCAGGAGGACCGTCTCGACCTGGTCGTCCTGGTGGTGTGCGGTCAAAACCGCGGTGACCTGCTTCTGGCGCCCCCATCGTGCAAAAGTAGCGAGTCGTGCCTCGCGTCCCGCAGTTTCGATCGACACCCGGTCGCGAGAGGCTCGGGCCGCCACATCCACTTCCTCGACCGTGCATGAGACTCCGAGGGAGTGTGCGAGATCCCGGCAGAACTTCGCGTCACCGCTCGACGCCGCCCCCCGGAGTCGATGGTCGAGGTGGCCCGCGGTGACTTCGACCTCGGGGTGGTACCGGTCGCGCCAGGCGAGCACGAGAGAGAGGAGCGCGACCGAGTCACTCCCCCCAGAGAGCGCGATGAGCAGGCGGCCCTCGCTCGGCAAGGGGCCGAGCGCAACGAGGGCCAGGTGAAACCTATCGAGGAGAATCGGTGCGCTCTCAGGTGTCGCCGTTCGCCCGGTCACTCGAGGAAATCGATGCGCCACTCGAACTCGAGCGGAGGCCTCGCCTCTCGGGGTGGGGCTGCGAGGGGATTCAATGTCGCGATCGCTCGCTCGATGGTGCGAGGATCGAGCCCGCTTCCGGGAGGGAGTCGCAGTCCGAGATCGTAGATGTAGCCCGAGTCGTCGATGCGGAAGCTCAGAATGCAGCGGAATCGAGCCTGATCCTGACGGACGAAACGGGCCCCCGGGTGGACCGACTCCAGAGCGAGTTGGACCCTCTCGCGCACTTCGATGAATCGGTATCGGGTCTCGGCGCTCTGCCTTCGGATCTTCTCCGCGGTCAGGTCGAGGAGAGCTTCGATGCGGGTCGTGTCGAGGTCGATTGGATCTGACTCAGGAGAGTCCAAGTCCGCGAACGGGACCGAGACCGTGACCGAGTCCGTGACCGAGTCCGTGACCGAGTCCGTGACCGAGTCCGTGACCGTGTCCGTGTCCGTGCCCGAGACCGAGACCGTTGCCGGGAGATGGTCCGGGACCTGGTCGGACACGGTTGCCAGGACCGGGTCCGTATCTGTCGCCATGATGGGCTCCTCGACGGCCCTTTCGAACGCCTCTGCTTCGGGCTCTCGCTGTGATTCCCTGGACACGATCGGGGGGGGAGGCTCAGCCGGCAGCCACTCGACCATGACGGCGATCGATCCCGATTCGCTCGTTTCTCCGGGGCCCGGGACCAACAGGAAGAACAGCAGATGGAGGCCTAGGGAGACCCACAACGCCACTGCGAGCGTTCGATCCTCCACGCGCAGCGCCCCCTCCACCAAGGAGCAGCCTCGCGTAACGCTCGGCTCACTTCTCGAGCCAGCGGCGCCAGGCGTACTCCAGATCTGCCACGCTATCGTAGCCCGCCACCTCGCTCAAGGCAGGCTCCACTCCTCCTAGAGCCACCCTTTTCGCGAAGACGAGGAGTTCGAGGAGGCCGAGTCTTTCCCGGAGGAACTCGACTATCGACGCAGACGCTGCATAGAAGAGCGGTGCACTGGCCTCGGGGATCTTCTCCGCGCCGAAGAGCTCCGCCAGGGGGATCTGGACCTCCGAACGGGCTGCGTCGAGCAGAGTCCGACGACGGTGGCGGCGCAGGAGTTCTGGCTCCTCCGAGCACGCGATCCCCTCCTCCAGCCACGGGGGGAGGACCAGGCCGCGACCGATCCGGTGAGGGAGGAGCAGGTGCACGAGTTCGTGCGGAACCACGGCTGAGGTCAGCCGCGCCGCATCGCCATTCAGGTGCACCTCCTGACGGACGAGAATCCCGTACCGTCGATCGGTCCTGACGAATCCATCGCACCCGCTGATCTGGGGGGCTCCTTGCGCCAAGAGCGCCTCACGCCCCGGGTGCAGGAAAACCGCGACTTCGAGATCGGAGGGGAGCGCGGGTTGCCCCCCGAACCAGCTCGCCTCGAAGTGAGAAAGGTCGCGACGAAGTGCGTCGAGGACACCCTCTGCATCGAAGCCCTCCACGTGGTGGACCACGAACGGGCCCCCTTGGATCGACCCGCGAAGCTCCAGGTCCGTTCGGCCGACGGGGAGTTCCGGTTCCGCCGAGAACAACAGGGCGACCCCGCGCTGTACGCGCTCGGCCGCCTTCTGGCGAAGCTCCTCGAGGTATTTCTGCCCTTCGATGGTCTGCTTGTGCTCGCCCGCGAGCTGTGCATAGATCTTCCCCGCTGCGCGGTAGTCCCCCTTCGCCTCCTCGATCAATGCAAGATGAAAGAGGATGGCGGGATCGTCCGGGAGGATCTCGAGCGCGGCGCGGAGCTCATGGTCCGCTTCATCGAAGCGTCCCTGTTGAAGGTACGGACGGATCCGCTCGATCTCGCAGAGTGCGAACGGTTCCCGCACGTCGAGGAGGCGGTCCGGGTCGAGTTCGAGGGTCTCGAGATAGCGCGCCCGCGCGGGTTCGAGTCGACGGCCGAGGAGAGCGTCGTGACCGAGCCTGAGCGCCGCAGCGGCGAGGGGCTTGCGCCACCGCTCCGCACGGTGGGGGTTCTCCGTTCGGAGCTCTGACCAGAGGCGATGTGCGGTTTCGAACGACCCTTCGTGCCACGCTGCGATCGCCCGTCTCTCCCGCGAAGCCCGTTCCTCCCGAAGAATCCGGATCCGCTCGCGAATGGGGGACTCGACCGCGGGGTCTCCTCCGAGGGCACGATGCTCGTCGAGGAGTGCCTCCGCATCGCCGAGCCTGCGGGCCTCGACCCTTTGATCCGTCGCTCGCTCCAGGGTTCGCAGCAATTCCGATCGCCGGCCCGGATCCTCCGGTGCGAGCTCGAACGCTCGGCGGACCAGATCGAGCGCCTTCGAGACATCTCCCGCCTTGAGGATGCGCTCGCTCGCCTCGCGGAGATATTCGGACTCCCCCGCCCGGGTGATTTCGAGTACGTCGCGACGGGGAATCGTGATCCGCCCGTACGGAACTTCGACGATGAGCTGCCGGTCGGACTCCGAGATGATTCGACCGCTGACCACTCCGCCGTGTCGTAGCCGGATCTCGTCCGCGTTCACCGCTCCCGACCGGGCGAGCCCCGCGAGGGTGATCGAAAGCACGAGAATTGCCGACCAGGGTCGGTTGACGCGTCGTCCCTCCACCGGCGATGATCCTCTCTCTCCCCGGCGCGGCGGCCGAGGACGGATTCCATCCTCCGTATCGGCCCGATCGGAGCCGCACTGCTGTTCATTCGCGGGAGCGTGGCAGCTCCGGAGTGGGGAGCCCCGCTGGCCCCTCGGAAGGACCGGGAATTGACCCTCGAGCAGTACATCGACCCGATCTCGGAGCGCTACGCGTCCGCCCCGATGCGGGAACTGTTCTCGCCGCTCTGCCGTGCGCGGGTCTGGCGGGACCTCTGGATCGCACTCGCGGACGCCGAGCGTGAGTTTGGGCTGCCGGTCACTGCTGGCCAGGTCACCGAGCTGCGCGAGGCCCGGGACCGGATCGATCTCGACCGCGTCGCGAAATTCGAGAAGGAACTGCGCCACGACGTGATGGCGCACATCCACGCCTACGGTGAAGTCGCCCCGGGAGCGCGTGGGATTCTCCACCTCGGAGCCACGAGCTGCTACGTCACCGATAACGCCGACCTCATTCTGATGCGTCGCGGTCTGGAGTTGATTTCCGAGGAGCTGCTTCGCGCGATCCACGCCTTCGCTCGCTTCGCGCGTGAGCACGCTGCGGTTCCCACCCTCGGTCTCACCCATCTCCAACCGGCCCAGTTGACGACGGTCGGCAAGCGGTGCGCGCTCTGGGTTCAGGATCTCGTCGATGTCTGGAGCGAGATCGAGGACATTCGCGAGCGGCTCCCATTTCGAGGCGTGAAGGGGACCACCGGTACCCAAGCCTCCTTCCTCCACCTCCTGGGTGGGGATGCGGAGAAGGTGCGTGCCCTCGAACGGCGCGTGGCGGAGTCGATGGGATTCACAACTGTCGTTCCGCTCACCGGCCAGACCTACTCGCGTCTCTGGGATCTTCGCATCATCAGCCGACTCGGCGAGCTCGGCGCCGCAGCGCACAAACTCGCGACCGACCTTCGGCTCCTCCAAGCCTTCGGCGAGGTGGAGGAACCGTTCGCCGCGAGCCAGGTCGGTTCCTCCGCGATGCCTTACAAGAGGAATCCCATGCGCGCGGAGCGCGTCTGCTCGCTCGCTCGGCATCTGATGTCGATTCCCCCCGGAATGGCAACCCTCGCCTCGACGCAGTGGATGGAGCGCACCCTCGACGACAGCGCCCACCGGCGAGTGGCGATCCCCCAGGCGTTCCTGACGGCGGATGCGGTTCTGCTCACCCTCCACAACATCGGATCGGGCCTTACCCTCATCCCCCAGGTCGTCGAGCGTCGGGTCGCCGAGCAACTACCGTTCATGGCGGCGGAGGAGGTCCTGATGGGGGGGGTGAGCGACGGAGGTGATCGGCAGGACCTTCACGAGCGGATCCGCCAGCTCTCCTGGCGCGCGAAGAAACAACTCGTCGAAGAGGGCGGCGCGAATCCTCTGCGCGCCTGGCTCGAGGCCGACTCCGTCCTCGGTCCCGTCGTCGAGAAACTCCCCCCGTGGGAACCGACCCGTTTCGTCGGCCTGGCGCCGGAGCAGACGATCCGCTACCTCGACTCTGTGGTCGGCGCCCTCCCCGTCCCCCCTGACGAGTCCCCCTCCGATCTCGAGGTGTAGCGAGAGCCCCCTTCGCTCTCGAGCCCGGGACCGATGGGGCGGCCGGGTTCGATTCTGGCCCGGGGCTCGTCAATAATGCGAGCAGACGGAGGTACATTGGCGAACACCCGGATCGGTCAGGTGATCTTTCGCTCGAGCCGAGAGGTGATCGTGCTCATCGGTGAAGAGCGTATTCCCTGTGAGTTGCGTGGACTGCTCCGCCGGCGGGGCTCGAACGCGGTGGTGGTCGGGGACCGGGTAGAGGTGATCTCGGACGGCCCCGACCGGGGTCGGGTCGAAGACGTACTCCCCCGTGACAAGACTCTCTCCCGTCGTCGAGAGTCGGGGCGAGGGCGCGAGCTCGTGATCGCCGCCAACGTCCACCAGGTCGTCGCGATGCTCGCCGCGCGTCAACCGCGCCCGAAGCTCGGTGCTCTCGACCGTCTCCTCGTCGCCGCGGCAAGTTCCGATCTCGCGGCGACGATCGTCTTGAACAAGGTGGATCTCGGAGTCCCACCCGACATCGATGACGCACTCGGATGCTACGCAGAGATGGGGTATCCGGTCGTGAAGACCAGTCGCCTAACGGGTGAGGGTCTCGCGCAGTTCGAGGAGGTCCTCGCCGGGAAGACTACCGTGGTGTCCGGGCCATCCGGGGTCGGGAAGAGTTCGCTGATCGCCCCGATCATCGGCGTGGATCTGCGGGTCGGAGACGTGAGTCGGGCGAACGAGAAGGGCCGGCACACCACCACTGCCGTCACGTGGTATCCACTCCGCGGAGCAGGCGCAGTGCTCGACACTCCCGGATTCCGCGACTACGCCCTCTGGGGGCTCCCGGCGGAAGAGCTAGCGGAGTGCTTTCCGGAATTCCGGCCCTTCCTCGGTTCCTGCCACTTCACCAACTGTCTCCATCGCGAGGAGCCCCGCTGCGCGATCCAGGATGCGGCGAAGCGGGGTGAGCTCGATCCGCGGCGATACCATAGCTACCTCGGCATCCTGCAGTCCATCCTCGAGCAGGACCCCACCCGTGGCTGACGGATTCCGCTCCCCCGGCGAGGGATCCGTTCTCGACTCGCGTCCTCCTCCCACGTGGGGGATCCTCGGGCCCCGGCACCTCCGGATCGCCAGCTCCACCTCCATCCGACCGAGCTCGGGACCGAGATGACCGAACGCGAGCCGCGCGGCGATGAGCTCCGGCCGACCCAGCTTCGAGAGCTGGTCGAGCGGGCTAGGAGTGGCGACCGCGAAGCGTTCACCGAACTGGTGGAACGGCACCGCGGGATCGCCGCGGCGAAGGCGTTCGGGATCCTCGGTGACGTGCACCTGACTGCGGATGCGTTGCAGGAGGCGTTCCTCAAGGCGTGGCAGAGGATCTTGACCCTGCGCGAACCGGAGCGGTTCTCAGGGTGGTTTCTGGCGATCGTCCAGAGGTCTTCGCTCGACCTTTCGCGACGACGCGGCCGTGTGTCGCTGCACGAGCAGGGGTGGGAAGAGCTGCCGGGGGAGGACGGAGCCGCTCCGGCGAAAGCGTCGGGGGCGGAGGCCCTCGTGCAGGAGGAACGCGGAGACCGGATCCGCGTGGCCCTTCGCGCCTTGCCTCCCGAATACCGTGAGGTGATCATCCTGAAGCACGCCGAGGGGCGCTCGTACCGCGAGATCGCCCGACTGCTCGGTACCACAGTGAAGGCGGTGGAGTCCCGCCTGTTCCGAGCCCGACAGCAACTCGGTCGGATGCTCGAGGAAAAGGAGCCGCCCGCTCGCGGGCGGCCTCCCAGAAAGGACGAGAGATGACGCGGGCGATCTCGTGCGAGCTTGCGGACCGCTGGCTCTCGCGAGCGATCGACGAGGAGATCACCTCCGAAGAGGAGCAACTCCTCGAGTCGCATCTCGACACTTGCCCTCGCTGCCGCGAGGAGCGGGATCGTCTCGCCGTGGAGATCGGCCGGATCGATCGCGGCTTTGCTGGGATCTCCGAGGAGCTCGACGCCCTGCTCAGGGGGCGGATGGGTCCGGAGCAGATCCTCGATGCTGAGATTCGGTCGTCGGCTGCTCCCCGCGGACGCCGGCTCGGCGCGCTCGCAGCCGTGGTTGCCATGGCGCTTGTCGCCGCTCTTCTGTTCTGGACCCTGCCCGACGGCTCTGCTACCGCTCCTCGAGTGATCGTCGAGTGGGGGGATGCCGGAGTCGAGTGGACGAGCGACGGAGTCCTTCGGTCGTTCGCTGGAAGTGGCGAGCAGTCGCTGGTAGCCGGGGATCGACTTCGACTCCCCGCGGGGGGAGATGCCCGGCTCACGTTCCCCGACGGCAGCATCGGCCGCCTCGGCCCCCAGAGCCAGCTCGCGTTCCGCGCGATCGGAAGCGACGACGAACTCGAGCTGGGCATCGGTCGCGCCGCCTTCGATATCACTCCCCGGGACGACGCACATTTCGTAGTGCTCACTCCCCTCGTTCGAATCGAAGTTGTCGGAACCCGATTCGGAGTGATTCACGAGAACGGTTGGACCGATGTGACGGTGGAGGAGGGAGAGGTCGTGGTCTCGCGGCGCACCCGTGAGCCCGCGTTGATCCATCTCGGACCGGGGGCTGGGCTCAAACTTTCTTCGCAGACGATGTTCTACGACAGCGGTGGTTACATCTTGAGAGAGGGCGAACCGGATGCACGAATCGATTCGGGACCGCCGAGTTCCGGCCCTGGAACGAATGCGGGGGGGGACGCGGGACCGGACCCCACCGGCACCACCCCGCCGGGCTCGACTCCGCTGGACGGAGATGGTGAGCGAAAAAGACCGCTCGATATGCCTCCGGGGGAAACGCGGGGGAGTGGCGGCGGAAACTGACGCGGTGGGGGAGAGGGTCGTGGGAAGGAGCGCGGGGGAGTTCGCGTCGGTCGAGCTGCCGTCCGACCGGGCATGAGCAAGCCGGCGACGTCCGAATCGATGTTTTCCGACAGCCTGCTAGTCCTGCGAGAAGAACACCAAACCTTCGATGAGATAGACCTCGCGGTTCTCGTAGATCCACCCCTCGTAGAATGAGTTCCCCTCGCGCTTCCAGGTGACACGATGCGGGTAGCCCCAGGCGAGGACGACTTCCTCTCGTTTCATCCCCTCCGCGACCTCATGTGACCCCGCCAGTTCTTTGTACTGCGGAGTGCTGCGCCCTCGGAGGAGGGAAGCTTGTTGGCGCCGCTCGCTCCAGCGCGCGATTTCATCGCGTAGGTGCGACTGATCGAGGGTCATCCGCTCCCCATCCCGCTCGATCATGCCGGTCTCGTGCAGAAAAACGGATCGAGGTCGCCACCCCTTGCTCGACTCGATCAGTCCCAGGGACTCGAAGGTGCTCGTGACCGAGCGCTCGTTGCCGTACTTCTCGGCGAGTTGATTTGCGTAGGCGATCCATCGATCGTCCCCCTCGAAGTGCGGGTGGCCGATCTTGAGCCATGCGACTGCGGACTCCTGGTCGCGACCAAGTTCATCGGTGGCGAGGTCGGCCCAACGAGAGGCCACCTGTTCGCGGAACTCGATTTGTTCCTCACCGGTGGAGAGGCCGAGAGCCCAACCGATCACCGCTCGGCGGCGCGGGGACGGGGTCGAATCCAGGCGAGCAGAGAGCCCGGCGAACAAACTATCCGCCGCCGGTGTTCCCTGGATGTCCTCCACCCGATACTCCCAACTCCCACCGTTCGATCGATTCGCGCGAGCGTGAATCTCGAGGATCCCTCGGCGGGTCTTCGAGTCCATGAGGACCTGGAATCGCTTCTCCTCAGGCACGATGAACTTCGCCTCGCACCCCTCGAGTTCCATTCGGACTCCGACTTGTGAGCTGTAGCGGGCGAGGACGCGGACCTGCGCTCCCTCGGTCGGCGAGAAGTGGGCGAGCTCCTCGGCGACGACCTGGGGTACGGTCTCCTCACCGCCGGGAGGCGCGACGAGGACGATGGCGAGGAGCAGCACGAGTCCGCTCATCGAACTCTCCCTTCGAAGAGGAGCAGCTGGCCAGTCACGAGGAGGACGAGCACATCTCCGTCGGCAGTTGAGGCCAGACCCACGACCGGGGCCGAGACCTGGATCGACCACTGCGGATCCCCGGTGGGGGAGACGCAGTACAGGCGACCATCGCGGCCGCCGAAGAACGTCTCCTCACCCGTCGTCAGCGGTGGACAGCTGAGGATCGTGGGGGCGGGGAACGCGGTCCACTTCGATCCGTCGAACTCGACCCATCGCCGATCCGTAGTCCCATAGAAGAGAGTGCCATCCCGTTCGACGACGTCGGTTGCAGGAGCGGGCCACTGCTCCACTCCCTCGGGCGCCTGGCGCGTCCCGTTACGGAGGAGCAGAGATCCATCGGAGAGAACCGCGGAGATCTCGCTCGGGTAGGCGCGCTCGTGGAGCAGCGCGAGGCCGGGGAGCTCGAGGATCCTCACCCGGTCGGCGCCATCGGTCACGACGAGCACGTCCCCTCGCACTGCGAGGCTCTTCACAGGGAATCCGGGTTCGGAACGGGCGATCACCCGACCGGTGTTCCGGTCGAGAAGTTGCACCCGCCCCGTCTCGTCCCCGATCGCCATGTCTCCCCCTGGAATCGAGCTGACCGCGAGTACCGGGGAATCGAGGCGGACCCCCCAACGGGTTTCCCAGCCAGTGGTCTCGACGCAGTGGATCTCGCCGTCGTAGCCGGCGATCACGATCACATCTTCTTCCGCCACTACTCTCGCCGAGGGGTGCCCCGGTTTCCCACCGATGAACACCCGGCGGGCGGTCTTTGTGGCCTCTCGACTGTCGGGGAGCGCATAGACGCGTCCATCCCGACACGGGACCAGGATGAACCCTGGGATCGAGGTTGCGGCGCGATCGAGCCCGCCGGGGAGAGCTCCCGCCGCGAGGGGGGCACGGGTCATCTGGATGCGAAGGCGAGCCCGGCCATCGTCGGTGTGTTTTAGCTCCTGGTCTTCGCAGCCGGGGCGGGACAGACGGATCACGAACGGCTCGGATCCCGGTTCGAAGTGATGGACGTAAGGGGTTCGACCGATGCCGACCCCCGCGACGTCGATCCGCGCGCCGGGAGGGTCGGTCTCGATCGAGAGGGGGAGACGGATCTCCGCCTGGACCTCGAGGGGAAGGCTCCGGACCGGCCCCTCGAGGAGGCGATCGAGGGAGGCTCGCGCCTCCTTGAATCGACCCTCGTTCTCAGCGGTCCTCGAACTGGTGAGCAGCTCCTCTGCGTGCTGACGACGTCGCTCACGCGACTGACGGTCGCGTTGCTCGAGGTCCTCGACGCGGGCCTTGTCTTCCTGCCGGAGGCGCACGATACGGGCATCGAGATCCTGGAGTGCGTCGCGGCTCCGTGACGCGACGGTGGACATCCCGTAGTCGGCGACGATCTCGCGGAGGTGCGCCCGTGCTTCCTCGAGTTGAACGGTCTCGGCCTCGGCGATCTGGAGGCGCAAGCTCTCCTGGAAGAGGCCCCGTGCACGGGTTTCGTAACGGAGTGCGGGAATCGCGGCGGCAACGATGAGGACGGTCGCGACGGTCAAAACGATGCGGCGAATGCGGCGAAATTTCTGGACTCCCTCCTCCCTGTGGATGAGGGACTCGAGCTTGTTGCGCAGCCCAGTGATCTCAGGGTCGATCTCAAACAGGAGTCGAGCGGCGCGAATCGACTCCGGTCGACTCTTCGTCTCTTCAGCGAGTCGGAGTGCCCGCTCGAGGTAGTCGACGGCGAGGCCGATCTGGCCGATCTTCTGGGCGAGTTCCCCGCGTTCCACCCAATACTGGAACTTGCCGCGTTCGCTCTCCTCGAGCTCAGCGAGAAGTGCTTCTGCCTCGTGGAACTCACCCTGCCGCTTGAGCGCGTTGAGTAGCTCGACTCGAAGCTCTTCGAGCGAACGAGGGGAGGCGGCACTGCGCAGGGTCCAGAGTTGTTGCAGGACCGCGAGGTCGTTCGGGTGGAGATCGCGGAGGACCCGTCCGATCTCCCATGCCTCGGCCATCCGACTCTCGAGGCGGAGGCGCTCGAGCGCCTGGAAGAGGATTGCCGAGGCATCCTTCTTGCGTCCCACCTCGACCATGTAGCGGCCGACTTCGACCAGGAACGAGGCGTCCCGGCTCTGCGGGATCCCCCACTCCTGGAGGAAGCGGTAAAGATCGGCCGCGCGATCCCGCTCGTTGTGTTTCCGGTGCTGTCGCGCGACCTCGAGCATTTCGGTGAAGTCGAGGGTGCGGAGCCACCCCTCCTCCACGAACCGGTAGAGGATCTTCAGGGTCTGGAACCGACTGGTCGGGGCGACCCTTTGGATCTGCTCGACCGGGGCGGACTGCGCGCAGTACCCCCAGATCTCCCGGTCACGGTCGGAGATCTCGGCCCCGGCGGGAATCGCCTCGACCTGTCGGGCGACCCAGATCTTCGGATCGGGGAGCCGGGTTCTGATGATGCGGGACTCGTCGAGTTGACGCAGACCCTCGATGAGCACCGACTGCGGGTCGACCCGGACCTGGGTGTACTTCTGCATGGGTTCGAGGAGATCGGGTGGACAGAAGTCGGGGACGAATTCGAAGTCCCCCTCTTCCCACATCAGGAGCTCGTAGAGCTCTTCCTCGAACTTGGTTCGGAGTGCGGCCTGGAGGTGTTCCGGCTCGATGACCCCCTGCTCGATGAGGATGCGACCGAACAGCTTGTCAGAGTTCTTCTGCTCTTCGACCGCGGCTTCGATCTGTTCCCTGGAGACCACCCCGGCGCGCAGGAGGACCTCTCCTAGGAGGATCGTTCCGGACCCGGAACCGAGGAAAGCGATCGAGCCGGTCGCGAAGTATATCGTCTTTTTTTCGTGGCGGGAGGTGACGTAGAGGGTGCCGGTGTGCTGATTGCAGGCCAGGGTCTGGAAGAGTTCTCCCAAACCGAAGTGCTGCAAATGCCCTTTGAGCGCCATGCTTGCTCCGGCTCGACCCACGGTTCGCCTATGCCGATTCGGCCGGGGCGAACGGAACCGAAGACCGCGGAGCACCCCCCCATTCCCGGACTCCCGCGGAGGAGGATGGTCCTCGACGCCGGGGGAGGTACGATCCGGGATCGCTCGCCTGCGATCTCCGAGAAGGATACGGCATGACTCTCGCATCGACGAACGAGGAGGGGGACCGGAGCCGCGTCCAACCCCGAGTTCAGCTCTCCCCGGGGCTCTATGTCCACATCCCGTTCTGTACGGTCCGGTGCTCGTATTGTGACTTTCACGTCGCCGGATTTCGGGAGGGGATCGCGGTTCGATACGTGGACACGCTCCTCGAGGAGGCGCGAGAATTGTCTGAGGAGGGGTTTCGTCCGCAGACGATCTTCATCGGCGGAGGGACGCCATCCACGCTCGCGATCCGCGACTGGACGAGGCTCCTCGGTGGATTGTCGGAGTTCTTCGGTGGGGAACAGCTTCTCGAGTGGACCGTCGAAGCAAATCCGGGGACGGTCGACGGTCCGAAGGCCCGCATCGCTCGGGATGCGGGGGTGGATCGGATCAGTACCGGCGCACAGACCTTCGACCCGGCGGGACTCGCGGTCCTCGGAAGGCAACATGGAGCCGATGTGGTCGCTGGCGCCCACGAGATCCTGCGCGATGCGGGATTCGAGCGGCTGAGTCTCGACCTGATCATCGGGTGGCCAGGACAGACGATCGACTCCCTCGCCGGGGATCTCCGCGCGATCGCAGAGATCGATCCCGACCATGTCAGCCTGTATCACCTCAGCTACGAGAAGGGGACGCTGCTCGAGCGCAGACGTCTCGCGGGACAAATTGCTCCACTGTCGGACCCCGCAGCGCTCCGGGTCGCGCGTCGCGCATTGGGCGGCTTGGGCGCAGCGGGCTATACTCGCTACGAGGTGTCGAACCTCTGCCGATCCGGGCAGGCCTCGCTGCACAACCTCAACTACTGGCAGCGTGGGACCTACCGCGGGATCGGGTCCGGGGCCGCGAGCTTCGACGGCCGCCTGCGCTGGCGAAACCGACCGGATGTCGGCGCATACCTGCGAGGAGGCGGCCGACCGGAGCGGGTCGAGGTGGAGGAGCTCAGTGCGGAGACCGCACTCGAGGAGCTCCTCCTCCTCACCCTGCGGCTGACGGATGGGATCACCCTCGACCGGTTCTGGGAGTTCGCGGGCACCTCGCCACAGGATTTGTGCCGGGAGGCCCTGCCCGAGTTGGTCGAAGCGGGTCTCCTCTGCTGCGACGATGGAACGATGCGGGCCACGGCACGTGGCTTCGAGGTGCTCGACGCTGTGATCGTGCGCCTCTGGGAAGACTGTCAGCGTTTCGCGAGGCGAAGAGAATGTCCCAGCCGAACTCCTCTCCAGACTTGATGTTGCTCCTTCGGATGATCCGCTACCGCGGATGGCTCGAGGAGCCGGAAATCGAGTCCGTTCTTTCCGAGTGTGGAATGCAGGTGAGCGCGGACGAGCTCCTCGAGTTCCTCTGCGATGGCGAGCACCTCAGCTCGGACCAGGCCGAAGATGCCCGCCGGTTCCTCCGCGAGAAGAGCCGCTCCCTGCGCCTGAACTCGGGGGATCGGTTCCGGATCGACCGGAGCTTCGGGCAGATCGCGCTCGAGCACGGCTGGCTCGACGCCCCGGGGCTCGAAGCGGCCCTCCTCGAGCAGGAGCGCCTCAGGCGCCTGCGCCTGAACTTCAGAATCGGTGAGGTCCTGGTTCGACTCGGTTCCCTCCAGGTCGACCAGGTTCGGTCGATTCTGAAGGAGCAGGGATTCGACCTCTCTTGCTGTCGCGATTGCGACACACTGATCGAGGGCGCCACCAGCGATGTGGGGGACGGGACCTGCCCCGAGTGTGGCGGCGAACTCCGTCCCCCCGTGTTCCTCGATCCCGTCCCCGCCGACCGCCACAGGTCGAAGTAGCGGATCGCGTCCCGACCTCGCGCCATCCCTGGCAATTCGCCTGAGAAAGTGCTTCCGATCCGAACGATCGGAAGCACTCTCTCATCCTAGTGTTGGCACCAGGCTCTTGCTTCCGTCCCGATCCCAGGTTGGCATCGGGGCCGGGACCGAGTCCCGGGATGGGAGGCGGCATGGATCCGAGAGAACTCTTGCTCGGACGTGAGCTCGTCGCGAGCGAACTTCTGCGCCCTGAGCACCTTCGGATCGCGCTCGACTATCAGGCCCAGTTGCACGGCCGGCTCGAGGACATTCTGGTCAAGCTCGACTTCATCGACGAGCGGAAGCTGAGTGAGTTCGTCGCCGAGCGCGAGCATATGCGCACCGTCGACCTCACCAGTCGGGAGATCGACGAACAGCTGATGGAGCGGATCCCTCGCGACGTGATCGAGCGGCACGAAGTGCTGCCGTTCCGACTCGACGCCGAGACGGTCCTCCTCGCGATGAGCGATCCGACTGATTTCCGGGCGATCGACGAGGTGCAGTTCCTGACGAGTTGCAAGGTCGAGACCGCCATCGCCCCGCGCACCGCCCTCCGGGAGCGGATCGAACGATACTACGACACCCTCCCTGCACCCCCGCCCGCCCCGCTTCCGCTCGAGGAGCGACTCCTCGAGCGGGTTGCGGATCCCGCGATGCAGGCGCTGGCCCGGATTCTCCTGCGCAAGGGCGTCATTCAAGCGGAGGATTGGGAGCAGGAGATTCGCTAGGAGGCAGTCGAAAAACCTCGATTCGGACGTCGCCGGCTTGCTCCCGCCCTGTCGGACGGCGGCTCAGATCGAGGGTTCCACCCCTGCGATCGACCTGTCTGGGCCGGGACACTAGTCGTAGAGATCGTCCCCGCGTGCTCCGCGATCGAGCGTGCCGTTCTCGGAGACGCTCTCGTCGAGGCAATTCGGGCCGGTCGAGTAGACTCGCCAGCTTCCGTCCTCGGCGAGGAGGCGGTAGGGCGCTCCGAACGGATCGAGCAAGCTACCCACAGGGGAGATCGGAATTCCCTCGAATGCCTTCGGGTCCGCGGCGCGCAACGTCTCACCCCATCGCTCGATCAGGGGACTCCCGCCGGGGGCCGGCAGGTGCTTCTCGACCGCGCTCTGGATCTTCTCGATCTGGTCGTGGGTCTGGTCGATGAGCTTGAGTTGAGCTCGCCCCCCCGACAGCGTCCCGATCATGAGCTCCACGGCGAGGAGGAGGACGAAAACGACGCCGATCAGGAACGGGAGAAGCGCCAGCGAGACACGTCGGGGGTGCCCGCTCGCAGACCGGAGCGGTTCGCGGAACTGGAGATGGCGCGGCGGTGGCGACTCGATCCTGCCGAGCTGCCAACGAAGGAGCTCCTGGTCGAGGCGGATCGCGTCTGCAAGCTCCCGGCAACTCCAGCAGCGCTGCAGATGGTCCTCGGCCTCGACCGAGGTCAGATCCTCACAGACCCATGCCTCGAGCGCGCGCCGGCACTCCTCCGGGAGCACGCCGGGGGAATTCGTGCTCATTCTCGATCTCCTTCTCCGGAATCTGTCTTTTCGACCTCCCGCGATTCCCGCGGCAGGGATTCCTTCGCGAGCCTCTCGCGGAGGAGCAGATGCGCACGAAAGATCCGGTTCCGGATCGTTCCCTCCGGCTCTTCGAGGAGTCGCGCGATCTGAGCCGGGGTCAGCCCCGACCAGTATCTCAGGATCAAGACCGTGCGGTACAGCTCGGGGATCTCCCCGAGAATCGTGCGGAGAGCCTCTGCTCGCTGCGGGTCGAGCCCAGGCTCGCCAGCGCTCACCTCGGCGGGTTCTTCACGCTCGGGTAGCCGGGTCTCGGGCCTCACCCCGAACCATCGGTGCGAGTCGATCACCTTTCTCGACGCGATCGCGAGTATCCAGGAGACCGCGCTCTCCGAATTCCGCAGTGAGCCACGCTTCTCCCAGGCCTGGAGAAAGCTCTCCTGAGTCAGATCCTCGGCTCGCTCTCGGTCCGAAATCCGCTGCCGGATGAAGACGTAGACGAGCCCCCAGAGTTGCTCGACAACCCGGTGGAAGGCTTCGCGATCCCCCGCGAAGGCGAGCCGGAGGGTATCCGGATCGGGTCGGTGTCGTTTCCCACCCTGCTCGTTGGTCCGATCCTCGGCCTCCTCCGAGCACATCCTGAGGTCCCTTCGACCGAGGGGAGTCGTGTCGCATCCACCCGCAGCTGGAGACGTTGCGGCGACGGGGCCGTTGCTCCTCCGTTTGACGCCGGCTCGTACCCCATCATAGGCTTCCTCAAGGAACCATCGATGGATCGAACCTCACCAGATCCTCGGACACAGGATGGGGAACGGGTGCAATGGCGAAGAAGAAGAAGAGCGAAGAAGAGTTGTCTCCGGCGATGCAGACGGAGGACCTGACCGGTGCATTCCCCCCGGGGGACTTCACCGGCTCCTTCCCGACCGAAGGGCTCGGCCATCCGGTCGGCGCGACCGGGGAGCATGGGCTCCGGACCGAAGGTCACTCCGGTGACCTTGGCATGCCGACGGAGGGATTCACGGGTGAGCAGCCGATCCCGACGGAGGGTTTTACTTCCTCCTACGGCATGCCCACCAGCAGCATGACCGGGGACCATGGCATTTTGCCCACGGAGGGATTCATCGCGCATGGAGCACCGATGGGAGGCCAGGAGCTCGATGAACTCGATGACGTGCTCGTTCTCCTCCCGGAGGAAGACGACGTACGGGGCTACACCGGCGAGGTGATCCGCACCGAGGGGATGGGTGATCCGACGATCCAAGCGACGACCGGGTACGTGCCTTCGAGCGAGTCCCCGACCGGGATCGAGGATGTCCAACTCCTTTCACAGCATCCCGACTTCGGGTTGCACCCAGTCGACACTCTCCCTGACGCGCAGGTCCTCGAAGAGCTCCCCGACATCGAAGATGTCGAGGACATCACCTCCCTCGTCGAGGAGGCAGTCGCCTACGACCTCCCCCCGCCGATGGCGGACTTCGAAGATGAGTTCGGCGCGATGCCGAGCCGCTCCGGTCGCCGTCGAAGCGGCTTCGGCGCGTTTCTCCGTATTGCCGCCGCGGCCGCGTTGCTCGTGACCGGGGTTCTCTACGGACCGGAGCTCTACGACCGCTATCTCGAGCAGGGCAACACAGCCCTCGCGAGCGGCTCGAACGGCGGCGGTGGCACGTCCACGGGCCCACCCGTGGCGATCACCGATCCCGTCACCACTGGCCCGGGATCCGGTGACCCAGGGGCCGGTGTCCATCCGGTCCAGGTCCAGTTTCGGGATTGGGTCGATGGGGTGTTGGCCGCAAACTTCGGGACCAACGTCCCGTCGGATCGATAGAAGGGAGCGAGGAGCCCAATGAAGCGCTACCTGATCGGGACCACATTTGCCTCTCTGCTGCTCGTCCTCGCCTGCTCGGCCCCGGCCGAGGCGGGAAGCGTCTTCCTGAAGAACGGCTACATCCTTCAGGGCCGGATCGTCGAGCGCGGCGAGGGAGTCGTCGTCCTCGGATGGCAGAACGGCAGAGTGACGATCCACGATCGATTCATCGATGAAGTCCTCCTGGATCCCTCCGAGGAGGAGATGATTCGCAGCAAGCGAGAGCTCGATGCGGTCGAAGCGGAGCAGACCGCCGTCGCGATCGAGGACTTCACCCTACGAAGCAATGAGGTGATCGCCCTTCCGGTGAGTTACCAGTCGATCCTCACACGCGACACGTCTGATCCGGGGACTCCGATCGGCCCCGGCGGGGCCATGACCATCGTGGATCCACTCGCCCAGGTGACGACCGATCCCAGGGGATCGACCCCTGGAACCGTGGTCGGAGTCGTCCCGAGTCCCTCCGATTTGGAAAAAATATTTCCGGCTCTCGGGGTGGCGATCGAGGTCCCCGAAGGGTGGCGGGTCGATGAGAAGCCCGACTCGCTGCGAGTCGGATTGGTGGGGAAGCCCGCAGTCGCCGCGCTCACCGTCGACCTCTGGCACGGGAAGAACCTCAAGGCACTCGAGGCTCTCCGCATCATCGAAGACAGTCTCACCTCGAGCTTTCCGTCCGCCTCGATCGAAGCGGGTGCGGAGATGGTCATCGGCGGAAAAGCCGCGATTTCATTGGTCTGCCGCGATACGGAGAGGCGAATCGGGTGCCGTCAAAATGTGATCGAGACGTTGAACGGAGTGTTCGTGCTGGGCATGTACCTCCCGCTCGATGCCGATCCGACGATGGCACTCGCACTCGATGATGTTCTGACTTCGCTTCGCTTCATCTCCGAGTAGCCGATGGCGCGTGGTGGGGTCGCCGAGTGCGCGACTCCACCACGCGACCGTCGCCCAATCTTCGCGACGCGCACCGACGCGAAGCTCCCATCCCAAAACTCCATTGAACCTGCGGGTCCCCTCGTTACGATAACGAGGTCTCGGGAGGGCGTTCCCTCGTGGGTCGCTCGACCGGCGCACAGCACGACGCGCGCGCAGCACTTCTTCGCGCGAGTTTTTGGCGCGAGTTTTTGGCGCCAAGTGCAACACGCCGGACTGCGATCTGTCGAGAGTCGTCCATGAGCCCGAGGGGCGTGTGGACCCCCGCGAAGGGTCCGCGTCAGGATCGCGGCGTGGGAGAGTCAAGAGATCTCACTCTCGGAGTTCTCACTCTCTCGAGGGGTCGTCACTAGACGGCACCACGCGGTCGGAGCACAACGGCGCGTTGTCCCGCCGCTGGCTCTCGATCAGGGGAGGACAGCCCCCGGGGGCAGAATTGCTTCGGAGGAAGAGGATCGCGCGGAGGAAGGACGGGGCTCAGGCCCTGGTTTCCGGATTCTGGGCTCAGGAGGACGCTTCCTTACCCTCTCGGTCCCCGTGGTCATCCACGGGTGGCCGCGGTCCGGTGCAAATTCGACCGGGCAGAACGACGCGTTTTGGAGTTTGGGGTGCTCCTGTTGTTCCGATGGGCCGCGCATTCACTACTTGCATCATTGGCACTCGAATCATGGGCCCTCGAATCGACGGCACTCGAGTCATCGGGCTCACATTCCCAACCAGCAGGTGCGCAAGAAATTGCGCGTCGTCCGTCGGGGGCGACGCCGAGTAACGAATCGTGTCCCTTGTGGGGATACGAGGCATCAGGATTGAGGGGGATTCCCCCTGAAGGAGTGTTTCACGATGGCGAAGAAGAGAGCGGCGAAGAAGAAGACTGCGAAGCGGAAGACTGCGAAGCGGAAGACTGCGAAGCGGAAGACTGCGAAGCGGAAGACTGCGAAGCGGAAGACCAAGAAGAAGGCGGCAAAGAAGACGACCGCCAAGCGTAAGACGAAGAAGAAGGCTGCGAAGAAGACCGCGAAGCGGAAGACCAAGAAGAAGGCGGCGAGTAAGAAAACCGCCAAGAAGAGGACCGCAAAGCGGAAGACCAAGAAGAAGGCGGCGCGTAAGAAGACCGCCAAGAAGGCGACTACGTCAAAGTAACGGGGCCCGCCACCGACCATCGTCCCTGGCGGTCCGGGAAGAAGGGAACCTCGACCTCGCCCACGAAGCCGAAGTACGACTTCTGGGGCTACACGGTTTGAGGTTTCGGATTCCCCGCCCGCCGGGCGAGCGTCGGCTGCGCGGGCGTTCCGGGGTGATTGCGCGAGAGGCCTCGGCCTGTCGCCGGAAGGGGTGGGGGCGTGGTCCCCACCCCTTCTTCCTTTGTGCGCCTTGTCCCGGCGCTGTCAACTGAGCCTAATGAAAGTCCGTCTGCGACTTTGCAACGCTTTCTGAACCGCCGAGTACGGAGCCGTACGCACGGTGGCGCGGGAGCTGAGAGGGGTGACCCCCCCTCGACCAGAACCCCACTCCGAGCCTGCCCCAGTGAGTTGCCCTCGCCGGACCCGCGGCCACGATCCTCCGCGAAATCCTCCTTGCCCCCTGAGAAACGGTGGGTTCGCCGGGTCCGGCTCCCTCACCATGGAGGAGGGGTACCCCTGGTGATATGATCCATTTCTGGATCGTCGCTCCCGCTGGAGGGGGCGTGAGCCTTCAGATGTCTTGGGTGCTGATGGACTTGAGTGTGGATGGACTTGAAGGCTGGTGGAACTGAGCGCGAGTGGACCTGAGGGGGTGTGGATCCCAGGTCCAATCCGGTTTCGAACGCTGCCCGCGCCAGTATCTTGCGAGAGCGGGACTCGCCCATCTTCGGGAGTTGATCTCGCGGTTCTCAGGTGACTTCACCGAGGCGAAGCCGATCACGAAAGTCGCTCCGCACCCACCATGGCTCGCCGAAGTCGATCTTCTCTGGACCCATCGAAGAAGGAAGAGAGAGCGATTCCATGCGAGTGTGTTGCCCGACCACGCTCCGATCGCGGCCGCTGTTCCTTTCCGCGGTTCCGCCTCTCTACCACACTCTGGGGGTGGTGTTCCTTCTCAGCTTCGTCCTCGGCTCGGCACCCGCCGTCGGGCAGACCTTCAACGCGGAGGCGACGCTCTCGACCGCGGATCCCGACGACATCACTATGCGGATCTTCCAGTCGGGGCACCTCTACATCGCATTCGTCGAGTCGAACGAGGTATTTCTCCAAGAAGGTCCGAACTTCGCTGAGTTTCCCCCTTCGATGGGTACCCCCGGGGTCGCCCAGCGACACCCTGGGATCGCGATTTCCCTTCCGGGCGCGCTCACTGTGTTCTGGGAGGAAGACGACGCGAGTCCGGGGGCGACTGGACCGGAGATCCTCTACCGGGTGAGTGTCGGTGGAGGCCTCGGTTCGCCGACGGCACTCGATCCCAGCCCGCTCCCCGACCTGGAGCCTGCTCTCGCGACGGACGTCGGTTTCGGAAGCCGGGATGTGGTTTGGACTCATGACCCGATCGGGGGGCCCCCCGAGATCTACTTCAGCATCGATCTGGCGCCGGGGACCTCGGTCGCAGTGGGGGAGGAACCGGCTCTCGCGACCTTCGATGGCATCGGCCACGAGCTGGTCTACCGTCGGAGCGGCAGCGTGTTCCAGCGCTCTCGGGTGGGTGGGAATTGGAGCCCCGAGACGCAGATCTCCGGGCTCCTCACCGGGGTGTCTGCACCTCAGGTCGAGCGCGATGCCTTCGGGGCGGTCCACGCGATCTTCCTCTCCGGCGGAAAAACTTGGTACGTGCGCCGCCCCTCCGGAGGAGGATTCACCGCTCCGATCGAGGTGACTCCGGGAGTATTCGATGTCACTGAGGCGCAGCTGGTCGTCGAGGATGGCGGGAGCGTTCACGTTTTCTATCTCTCCGGCGGCGACATCTGGCGCCGCGAGGGTTCGCTCGGGATCTTCGATGCGAACACGAACCTCACGCTCACCCCGGGCGACCCGGAAGACCGCTTCGCGGCCGGGGTGGACGGGCTGGGTTCCCTCCACCTCGCCTACCGGCGCGCTGGCCTCCTCCGGTACCGCAACAACGCGCCCCCGCCGGTCGCCGCAATCTCGATCGCACCGGCGATCGGCGAGGTGCCGCACAATGTGACCTTCACGGATCTCTCCACCGGGGAGATCGAGGAGTGGTTGTGGCAGTTCGGGGACGGTGAGGTTTCATCGCAGATCCATCCCACTCACGTATACCTGGTTCCGGGGAACTACACGATCACTCTCGAGGTCTCCGGTCCGGGGGGCACCGATTCCATCACTGTGCCATCCGGAGTGCAGGTCTTTCCGCCGAGCAACGTGATCCGGGTCCCGTCGGTCTCCGTACTGCAGGGTCAGTCGAACGTGACGCTTCCCGTCCTCTCGACCCACGTCGACCCGCTCCAGGGCTATCAGAACGGCATGATCTGGGATCCGACCGTCCTTCATCTCCAAGAGGCGACGATCGTCGGGACTGCGACCGAGGCGTTGTTCGCGGAGTTTCTGGTCATCAACCTGGTCGCTGGGCCGAACGGGCCGGAGGGCCTCACCATGGGAGTGGTGTTCGACACCATTCCTCCGTTCGACGGGCGGGTCATCCTCCCCGGGGTCGACCATCGCACTCTCCACCTCGTGTTCGATGTCGACGGCGGGGCTCCGCCGAACGAGACGACCCTGATCGAGTTCGTAGACACGTTCGGCCAGCCGCCCGTGCTCAATATCTTCATCGTCGGCGGCGTCAGTCAAACTCCGTTCCCGATCGCCGGGGAGATCCTCATCCTTCCGTTCGTGCTGCCTCCCCCGATCGCATTCCTGCGAGGGGACTTCGAGAGCGATCAGCTGATCGTGATCAGCGACGCGATCAATCTCCTCGCGTACCTCTTCGGCGGCGGGATGCCCCCCTTCTGCGCGGACTCCGGAGATGTGAACGATAGCGGCACGATCGACCTCTCCGACCCGATCTATCTGCTCAATTTCCTCTTCGTCGGAGGAAATCCGCCCCCGTACCCGTGGCCGTCCGGGGGCTACGATCCGACCGCGGACACACTCCCCGGGTGCTGACCCTCCCCGATGGAGCTCGCGATCGGGCTCGATCCGAGGACTGGGTAGATCGAGAACTGGGCAGATCGAGAACTGGGTAGATCAAGGACTGGGGTCGGAAGGTCCACTCGCGTATACTCGCCTTCCACCGATCCGCGTCCCGGTCCCGAGAGGACCCCCAACCGGAGATCCCCCCGAATGATGCGGCGACGGCTCTGCGCGCACTGTGTCTCGAGACGGCGCGCCTCGACTCCACCTCACTCCGTCTCGCCGAGGCGACGGTCGCACGTCTCGGTCCTACCGCCCGCTCGGTCTGGGCTCGCATCGATCACCTTAGCCGTCGCGATCCTTGCCGTCGGTTGCGTGGCTCGTTCCGCGCCCACCACCGGGCCTCGCGAGGCGGATTCCCCAGAACCCGCCCCGCAGGAGGCCCGCAAGGTCGAAGCGGTTCCATCGCGTCTCGGCGCGGTGCGCGACACCCTGACACTCTCGACGACTCTCGAGGCACTCCACACGATCGAAGTCCCGACGCAGATCTCCGGAAGGGTATCCGAGGTGATCGTGCGGGAGGGCGCGTCGGTGCGCAAAGGAGATCCGATCCTTCGGCTCGACAACGAGGAGTTGGTCCTCGCCGTACGGGAGCGCGAACTCGAGCATCACGATGCGGTCGAGCGTGCTGCGACGGTGCAGCTCGACTGGGAGGAATCGAAGCAGTCGGAAGCGGTGAACGAACTCTCGTTCCTGAAAGCGGAGAGGGAGTATCAACGACTCGAGCGTCTGCTCACCGACCTGGGACGTCGCCCGGTCTCCGAGGAGGCGGTCGAGGCGAGTCGGTTCGCGATGGATGAAGCTCGGATCCGCCGGGAAACCGGCTTGCTCATCACGCAGCGGAAGGACCACCTCAGGAAGCTCGCGGAGTTGACCGTCGACAAGACAAAGATCGCGTGGGACCGCGCGCAACTCGATCTCGATCGTGCCGTCATCGGGGCGCCGATCGACGGGGACGTGACCTTTCTCGAGATCCGTCCCGGCGAACAGGTCAACGCGGGGGCCCATGTGGTCACCGTCGTCGACCGCGGAATCCTCTACTGCAAGGTTCGCATCCCGCAACGTCGGCTCGCGGAGCTCTCCCTCGGCCAGCCGGTCGAGATCGAATCGGAAACCCACCCCGGTCTGGAGATTCTCGGGCGAGTCGAGGCGATCCTCGCGGTGGTCGACCCGATCGAGGGCACGGTCGAGGCACGGGTCGAAGTCGATGACCCCGACGGAGTTCTCCGTCCGGGGGCGTTCCTCACCGCCCGGATCGTGCTCTCCGAGCGTCCCGACGCGTTGCTGATTCCCAAGCGCGCCCGTCTCTTCGAGGGGAACCGCTCGTTGATCTTCGTCGTGCGCGATGATCATGCGGTTCGGCTCGAGGTCGCGACCGGGCTTCTCACCGACGACGAAGTCGAGATTCGCCCCGCTGTGGGGGGGTTGATCGCAGGCGAGTCCGTCGTGGTCCGCGGTCAATCTCGACTGCGCGACGGGGAGGCGGTGATCATCGCCGGCGAAGCCGACGAGGATCAGCCGCCGACGGTGGAGACCGGATCGGAAGCGGCCGAGGTTCCTGCCCCGCAGTCTGCGGTAGGCGAAGGCCCTGCTTCCGGGAGCGCCCCGCGGCAGGGGTGAGCCGATGGATTCGAGCCCCCACTCCTCTCTTCCGGGCGAATCGCCTCGCAAGGGGGTGATCGAGCTGGCGGTACGTCGGCCGATCGCCCTCCTGATGATCTTCTCCGCGGTCGCGGTCTTCGGACTGATCTCACTCCGCCGGCTCCCCGTCGACCTGATGCCCGATGTCGACCTCCCGACGATCACCGTGCGCACCGATGTCCCCGGGGCAGCGCCGGGCGATGTCGAAGAACGGGTTTCCCGTCGCTTGGAAGAGGCACTGAGTGTGGTCGGCGGGCTGCGCCGCATCACCTCGATCTCGCGGGCCGAGACCTGCGATGTGATCTTGGAATTCGCGTGGGACTCGGACCTGCGCAGTGCGGTCCAAGACATCCGCGAGAAGCTCGACCAAGCTTTTCTCCCCGACGATGCCGGGGCGCCGACGGTCTTGCGCTACGACCCTCGCCTCGAGCCGATCCTGCTCGTCGGTCTCGAAGGGCCGACCGATCTCTCCACTTTGCGTCGCATCGCCGAGGAAGAGGTGGAGCGACGGCTCGAGACGGTCGATGGGATCGCCGCGGTCCGGGTGCGGGGAGGCTTCGAGGAGGAGATCGGGATCCTGGTCGACGAGGATCACCTGAGAAGTCGCGGAGTCTCGATCGCCCGGATCTCGCAGCGGCTCGCCGAGGAGAACCTCGACCAGGCCGCGGGGCAATTGAGCGACGGTGAGGTCCGCTACATCGTCCGGACCCGCAACGAGCTCAAGACCCTGGACGAGATCCTCGCTCTCCCGATTCGGGTCGACGGAGAGGCGATCGTCCGACTCTCCGACGTCGCGACCGTCGTCTCCCGCCCGAAGGAGGAGCGGGTGATCACTCGGATCGATGGGAGACCGGCGGTCCAAGTGGAGATTCTCCGCGAGGGGGACGCGAACATCGTCGAACTCTCGGAGCAAGTCCGGAACCGACTCTTCGGGACCGAGAAGGAGCAGGCGGCGTTTCTCCGCTGGCTCTCCGAGCAAGAGGGGCCCATCCCAGCGGCGCCGGCGTCGGACCCAACGGAGACCGGTGGGCGATCGGGGAAGCAGGGCTCTCGCGAGGGGATGGAGGGAATGCCGCGAACCACGCCGCGGCCCGACTACATCGCGTCCTGGCTCCCCCCCGATACGCGACTCGTCCTCTTGTCGGACCAGTCGGTGTTCATCGAAGGGGCGATCCGAGACCTGCAGCAGACTGCGATCCTCGGCGGAGTCCTGGCCATCTTCGTCTTGTTCCTCTTCCTCGGACGGCTCTCGTACACCGCCGTGGTCGCGGTGACGATCCCCTGCTCCGTGATCGCGACCTTTGCCCCGATGCACCTCGGAGGGATCTCCCTGAACATCATGTCACTCGGGGGGCTCGCGCTCGGGATCGGAATGCTGGTCGACTCGAGCATCGTCGTGCTCGAATCGATCTTCCGACGGCAGGAGGATGGTCTGGGCGCGGTCGAGGCGGCGATCACCGGCGCGCGCGAGGTCGCTCCTGCGGTGATGGCCTCGACGTTGACCACCGTCGCAGTATTCTTCCCGATCGTGTTCGTCGAGGGGATGGCCGGTCGGCTCTTCCGCGACCAAGCGCTCACCGTGGTGCTCTCCCTCCTCGCTTCGCTGATCGTCGCACTCACTCTGATTCCGATGCTCGCCGCACGGCTCGGGGGAGTCGGGGGTGCGAGCAAGGAGAGGCGAGCGCTGGTGGGCTTCGGGGGACGCTTCTGGACGGTTCATCGCGTCCGGTCGATTCTCCTTTGGATCCATCGCGGTATCTGGTTGCGCTGGGCTCTCACCCCGTTGTTCCTCCCCTACGTTCTGGTCTCTGCGCTCATCGACTTCTTCGGGATCGTGATCCTGCTCTCCCGAAGGGCAATTCAGCTCATCGGTTGGTCGCTGATCCGCGCCGCCGGTCGCGCCGGCGCCTATTCGGCCACCCCACTCCTTCGCGTTTTCCGCGGCGGGTACACCTGGCTCGAGGATCTCTATCTCCGAGGAATCTCGGTCGCGCTCGACCAACGGGGACCGATTCTGGTGGCGACGGCGGGAGCGGTCGCCCTTTCGCTCTGGGCGGTCGCGGGGTTGGGTTCGGAGCTGGTCCCCGAGGCGTCGCGCGGAGAATTCACGATCCACGTACGTTATCCGGTGGGGACCCCGATCGAGACCACGGACCAATACGCGCGTTCGATCGAAACCGTCCTCGCTGAGCACCCCTCGGTCGCGACCGTGGCGACGATCATCGGGCGCGATCCGGAGGAGCTGCGGGAGACTCAGGAGGGGGACCACAGCGCACGGTTCCAGGTGCGACTCGACGTGGGTCGCGACGAGCCGGCGGAGGTCGAAGCGCGGGTCCTTGCCGCCCTGCGTCCCGAGCTCGAGTCGGTCGACGATCACGACTGGGAGGTGCGACGCCCTGCGCTCTTCTCGACGCGCAGTCCGATCGAGATCGAGATTCGTGGTCCCGATCTCGAGGCCCTTCGTGACATCGAGCGGGAAGTGCGGATGATTCTCGCGGAGATTCCGGAATTGCGAGAGGTGCGGAGTACCCTCGCTCCCGGGAGTCCCGAAGTCCACCTGCATCCCGATCGGGATGCCCTCGCACGTCACGGCCTGACCAGTGAACAGATTGCTCTTGTCCTGCGGCGCAAGAATCTCGGGGAGGTGGCGACGCGTTACCGATCGGGAGATCGAAGGATCGACATGCGGGTGCAGCTGCGCCCGGAAGATCGCGCGTCGATCGATGATCTGCTCTCGCTCATCGTCGCTCCCCGCGAGGGGGGGGATGGAATCCGCCTCGGGGATCTGCTCGCTTCCTGGGAATCTCTGGAGGGTCCGGCGGAGATCCGTCGGATCGGCCGGCAGCGGGCGGTGGTGATCTCGGCGGAGATCGAAGGGGTCGACCTCGGCCGGATCGCGGAGACGATCGAGACGCGGCTCTACGGGCGGTTGCAGCTCCCACCGGATGTGGTCGTCGAAGTGGTGGGGCAGAAGAAGGAGATGGAGCGCTCTCTCGACTCGCTCCTCGCCGCACTCGCGCTCGCGATCTTCCTCGTCTACGTGGTGATGGCGAGCCAGTTCGAATCGCTCCGGCAGCCGTTCGTGATCTTGTTCACGATCCCCCTCGCTGCGGTGGGCGTGATCGGGACACTCTGGCTGACCGGGACTCCGATCTCCGTGATGACCTTCATCGGCATGATCGTCCTCGCGGGGATCGTGGTGAACAACGCAATCGTGCTCCTCGACCAGGTGAACCGATTGCGGGTAGGAGGAGCGACCATCCGCGAAGCGCTCGTCGAAGGCGGGCGCCGCCGGCTCCGTCCGATCCTGATGACCACCTTGACGACGGTGCTCGCTCTTCTCCCGGTGACGGGGATCCTCACTCGAATTCCCCACCCCGCGATGCTCGACGCGATTCTCGGCACCGGCGAGGGTGCGGAGATCCGCGCCCCCCTCGCGCTCACAGTGATCGGGGGACTCATCTCGAGCACGCTGCTCACCTTGATCGTGGTCCCGGTGGTGTACTCCCTCGTCGAGCGAGACCCGCGTCGCGAGGCGCCGCTCGAGCCACCCGAGCCGGAAGGAGTGGCGGGGTGAAAGAGCCCAGGACCCGAGGCTGGCAACTTGCGCTCGACCGCCCGGTGACGGTCCTGATGCTCCTCTGCTCGATCCTAGTCATCGGAGTGATCGCGAAGCTGGGCGTGCCGCTCATCCTGTTCCCTCCCGGCATCGTCGCCGGGTCGATCTCGGTGTCGGTGCCGGTCCCAGAGTCGACCCCGCAAGAGGTGATGGAGCAGGTCGCGGTCCCCGCGGAGGAACTTTTCCGCACCATTCCGGGGACCACCAAGATCAGCAGCTTCTCGGGGGCCTCGTTCTGCCAGATCCGCGTGCAGTACTCGGGCGGCGCAGATGGGGACGCGATCTACGCGGACATCCGCGACCGGATGGAGCGACTCCTCCCGAGCTTCCCGGAGGGTGCGGACCGGTACCGCATCTTCCGCTTCAATCTCGACACCGATGTTCAGGTGATGTCGTGCGCCGCCACCTATTCCGACGAAGTCCATTCGCCGGAGACACTTCTCGAGAACGTGATCCGCCCTCGGCTGGAGGCGACCGAGGGGGTCGCCAGAGCCGATGTTCGGGGGTTGGTGGGCCGGCAGGTCTCGATCGAGTTGATCCCGGAGCGGGTGACCGCCCACTCGGTGGACGTCCGCGCGCTCGTCGCGAAACTCCGGGGGGAGAACCTGCTCGTCCCGGGGGGCCCGGTCGACGATGGGGGCCGCCGCTGGTTGGTGCGCGTTTCCCAGCGCTTTCAGGACCTCGACGAGATCCGTTCGCTCCGGATCGACGACGCGCTGACCCTCGGAGACATCGCGGACGTCAGGATCCGACGCGGGGTCGACCGCTTCCTGGTCCGGGTCGATGGCGAACTCTGTCAGGTGGTCGAGGTGTTCAAGGAGTCGGAGGCGAACGCGGTCGACGTGTGCAAGCGCCTCCGCCACGTCTACGAAGAGGAACTGACGAAGGACCCGCGGCTCTCCGGGTTCACCTTCCATATCTTCTTCGATCAGGGCGAGACGATCACGCAGCAGATCGGAAACCTCCAGAGCACCTGCCTGTGGGGCGGATTGCTCGCGGTGGTGGTCCTCTTCCTCTTCATCCGGCGGTTGCGTCCGACCCTCCTGATCGCCGCGGCGATCCCCCTCTCGCTCCTGATCGCGGTCGTCTCGCTCTTCTTCCGGGGGGGGACCTTCAACTTCCTCTCACTGACCGGCCTGACCCTCGCGATCGGGATGCTGATCGACAATGCGATCGTCGTCTCCGAGAACATTCTCCACTATCGCGAGCGCGGACTGGACCCGCGCGAAGCCGCCGGACGAGGCGTCTCCGAGGTCGCACTCGCGGTCACCCTGGCCACGTTGACCACGGTCGCGGTGTTCGTGCCGCTCATCTTCCTCGGAGAAGACTCGAACACGCGCGTGATCATGCGTGAACTCGGCCTGCCGGTCTGTGAGTCGCTCCTCGCGTCCCTCTTCGTCGCCCTGGTGTTCATCCCGACCGGAGCCGCGAAGCTGCTTCCTCTAGGAAGCGTGGCGTCACGCGCGGTGGGGGCGGATCCGCGCGGAGGAAGGATGATGCGCCTCTACCGCAGGTCGATCGTCTACGGGCTTCGGCATCGACTCCCGCTCCTCGTCCTGCTCGCCGTCGCGCTCGGGAGCCAGGCGATCCCTCTCGGGCAACTCCAGAAAGAGGGGAAGGGCGGTCGCCCCTCGAACGACCACTACGTCAACGTCGACTTCCCGGTTCATTCGACGCTGATCGAGGCGGACGAGATCATGGAGAAGATCCGCGAGAGCCTCGAGTCGCTCCGTGAAAAAGTCTCCATCGAGACGATCGTCAGTTTCTTCGATACGGACGATGGCACGACGATGCTGATCCTCGAGCCGGGGCAGTTGGAGTCACAGGAGGTGATGCAGAGCCTCCTGAAGGAGCGGCTCCCCGACATTCCAGGGATCGAGTACCGCTTTCCCGGCGCGGAGGAGGAGCGGGAGGGACGGCGGATCGACATCTCGGCCACGGGTCGCGATCCTTCGATGCTCGCGGTGATCTTGGCCGACCTCGCGGAGCGTCTCCGCGGCATCCCCGGGATCCTCGCGGTGAGTACTCCCACGGATGACACGAACGAAGAGATCTCCGTGGTGGTGGAACGGGAACGTGCCCAGCGCTTCGACGTGAACCCGACCCAAGTGTCGGGCATCATCGGCTGGATGCTCCGAGGAGCTCCACTCCCCGACTTCGAGGTGGACGGGGAAGAGCTCCCGATGTGGATCCGCTTCCAGGAGCAGGAACTCGACGGATTTGGTGACCTGTACCAGGTGCAGGTCTTCAACCAGCAGGGGCAGTCCCTGCCGCTCGCCACCCTCGCTCGATTCGAGGTGGGGAAGTCGCTGCCGAGCATCCGACGCGTGGACCGGCGCGTGACGAGCCGCCTCGGCGTGACCCTCGAACCTGGCGCGAAGTTCGAGAACGTCGGTCCGGCGGTGCTCCAGCAGGTCCGAGAGACCGAACTCCCCACGGGATACCACCTCCTCTCGCAGGACGGGTCGCGGGAGTTCGAGGAGAGCCTCAAGGATGTGAAGGTCGCCGGTATCCTCGGGCTCGTCCTGATCTTCGGCCTGATGGGAGTGCTCTTCGAGAGCGTGCTCCTGCCACTCTCGGTGATCTGCAGCATCCCGTTCCTGTTCGTCGGGGCGTTCTGGAGTTGCTATCTCTTCGGCGAGACGTTGACCCCCGAGGCGCTGGTCGGCTTCGTGATCCTGATCGGGATCGTCGTCAACAATGCGATCGTGCTCGTCGACTGCATCAATCGGTTCCGAGCCCAGGGGATGAGCCGCTCGAAGGCGATCATCGAAGGGTCGCGGGCGCGATTTCGGCCGATCTGGATGACCTCTCTGACCACCATCTGTGGCCTCCTCCCCCTGATCCTCATCCCGGACCGCGGTGAGGGGATGAGTTTCCGCCCGATCGGCGTCGTCGTGCTCGGGGGCTTGGCGAGTGCGACGATCTTCACCACCATCGGGGTGCCGATCTTCTACTCCATCTTCGACGATCTGGGCCGGTGGTTCCTGGGCGACCGAGGCACGTCGACGGACCCCGAACCGGCTCTGGACGAGCGATCTTGAGCGATCTTGACACCCCCCCGGCCCACCCTATGATCGCCGCTCTTCCATCGATGCCGAGGTGGCGGAATTGGCAGACGCGCTAGGTTGAGGGCCTAGTGGGCCGAGAGGTCCATCCGGGTTCAAGTCCCGGTCTCGGCATTTCAATTTCCGCCTTGGCGGAGATTGAAATGGTGTTTTTTTGCATTTCCGCTGACGCGGAAATCGCCTTTGGATCGGGGTCGACTATTCCGAATAGGGCCCTGGGAAATGGTGTTTTTTTTGCATTTCCGCTGACGCGGAAATCGCCTTTGGATCGGGGTCGACTGTTCCGAATAGGGCCGTAGGTCGGGGTCGACTATTCCCGATAGGGCCCTTCTTGATTCTCGTGCGGGTCTTGCTCCTCTTGCCTTCCGCCCCTGCTTCCCTTCTTCTCCCTCCACCGTCTTCCCTCCTTCGTTCTCCCTCCTCCTCTCCCCTTGGCTCCCCAACCTCTCCTGTCTCCGCTACGATTCCGTCGGGGGAGGAACCACCATGCTCAGTCAGCGCGTCCGTACCATCGAGCCGTCCGCGACCTTGGGGATGAACACCGCGATTCAGAAGTTGCGGGCCGCGGGGCAGGACATCATCAACTTCAGCGTCGGGGAGCCCGATTTCGACACTCCGGAGTTCATCCGGGAGGCGGCGAAGCGCGCGATCGATGCCGGTCAGACCCGGTACACGCCGGTGCCGGGCACTACGGAATTGCGCGCAGCGGTCGCGGACTTCGTCGGGTCGGTGCGCGGCGAGTCGGTGCGTCCGGAAGAAGTGATCATCACGAGCGGGGCGAAGCAGGCGCTCGCCGAAGCGCTGACCGCGCTCTGCGATCCCGGCGACGAAGTTCTGCTTCCTGCACCGTACTGGGTGAGCTACCCCGACGAGATTCGCATCACCGATGCGATCCCGGTCGTCGTCACCCCACCCGCGGAGACCGGCTTCCGCGTGACACCCGAATCTCTCGCCCCCTACGTCACACCCCGCACCATCGGACTCATCCTGAACAGTCCGAGCAATCCTACCGGCGCCGTGCTCTCCGCCGACGAGATCACCGCCTTCGTCGAGTTCGCCGAGCAGCACGACCTCTGGATCCTCTCCGATGAGATCTACGAGCGCTTCGTCTTCGACGGGACCTTCGCGAGCCCGTTCTCCGGGGAGGGGCGTGCGCGCACGATTCTCGTCAGCGGGCTGTCGAAGTCGTTTGCGATGACCGGTTGGCGGATCGGTTGGGCCGTCGCGGATCCCGCATTGATCTCCGGGATGTCGCGACTCCAGAGTCACATCGCTTCGAACGCCTGCTCGATCTCGCAGGCGGCGGCGCTGGAGGCGGTGCGGAATCCCGATCACCCGGACCTCCTGGCGATGCTCGGTGCATTCGCGGCTCGTCGCACCCGGGCCCTCGAGATCCTCGGGGAGATCGAGGGGCTCGCCGTTCTCCCCCCCGAGGGTGCCTTCTACCTCTTCGTCGACCTCCGGGCCTTCCTCGGTGCCGCCGGACCGCGTGCAGGAAGCGCTCTCTGTCAGGAGCTGCTCGAGGATCGCGGGGTCGCGACGGTGCCCGGCGATGCCTTCGGGCTCCCGGGGTGGGCGCGAATCTCGACGGCGCGTTCGATGGAGGAGATCGAGCGCGGCCTAGGGATTCTGGGGGAGTTTCTTCGAGCGCGCTGACCCTCGAGTCTCCCCAAACTCGACCCCGATCCGGGAGCGACCGCACGAGTGTCGGATCCAAGTCGGGGTCGGGTTCGCTCCAACCCTGGATTTCACACCCAACTGCCGCTTACAATTCGACTTCGGCGGGTGGTTCACGCGCGCCGCCCCCGCGACCCGTGTCGACCGATGCCGGTGGAGAGGCAAACACGATGAAGACGCTTCCTGGACGAACTCCTCTTGTAGTGATTCTGTTGCTCGGAATCACCCTGCTCGTTCCGATCGGAATGCGGGCGGTCGTCGCCGCGACGCCGGACGAGACCGCGATCTCCCTCGACGATGACCTCGAGCAGCTGAAACAGCGCTTCGAGAACGAGATCGAGAAGATGCGCGCGGAATTCCAGCGCGAACTCGAGCGGGTGCAGGGAACAGATCAGCGCACCGAACTGCGCAGAGCGCGGGAGCGCATCGAAGAACTCGAGCAAGAGAACGCCAGACTGCGGCGTGCGGTCCGAGAGCTCCGCGGTGCCGCAGGAGCGGGCGGTGAGGCAGGAGCGGAGAGGGAGCGCTTGCCAGAGCCACGCGGCGAACGTCCTCGCGGGATGCTCGGAGTGACCCTCTCGGGCGCCGATCCCGAACTCGCAGAGAGTCTCCGGGTCGATGCCGAGAATTGTGTGCAGATCACCGGGATCCAGGCTGGGAGTCCGGCGGCCCGGATGGGGCTGCGCTCCGGCGACATGATCACTTCGTTCGATGGCAACGAGGGGAACCTCGAGGCGTTCGTCGCACACATGAGTAAGAAGCGCGCCGGCGACGAGGTCGTCATCACGTACGCCCGTCGCCAGGAGTCCGGCGACATTTTGCGAATCACCGGACGCACCGAGTTGATGGCGTGGCGCGAGCCGACTGCGACCGACCTTCGGCCGTTGATCGTGGCAGAGCCTCGCAACGACCCTCCTCCCTCCAGGGGACCGATCTCTCTCGGGGTCTCCGTCGTCGCGAGCGAAGCGGGGAACGGAGTCGTGGTCACCGATGTGACGGAAGATGGGAATGCCGCCGCGGCGAAGATCGAGACCGATGACCGGATCGTCCGTTTCGGGGAGAGCACGATCGGTTCGATCGACGATCTGCGCGGTGCGTTGCAGCAAGTCTCCTCGGGGGACGCGGTCACGATCCAGTTCGTCCGCGGAGGCGCCCAGTGGCAGAGCCGAGTGCGACTCTCCCATCGCGCTGGCAGCGCCGAGATTCTTCACGGCCCCGATCGAGTCGGGGGGGGTGAAGTGCGTGGAGATGGCGGCTCGAATCGCCAGCCCGGATTCCTCGGCATCGCCATCGATCCGGAGGCGGAAGGGCTCGCGGTCGGAGAGGTCGTGGCGGGGAGCACCGCCGAGGCGATGGGACTCTTGGTCGGAGATCGGATCGTCTCCGTCAACGACTCCCGGGTTCGTACCAGCGCTGAGCTGAGATCTGCCCTCACCGCCCTTTTCGCCGGCGACCGCATCTTCATGACGGTGCGCCGCGGCGGGGCGAGGCAGAACGTCGAAGGGACCCTCGGGGCGCGTCCGGAGGAGCGCGAGCAGTCCCGGGTACCGGTGGCGAGCCCGGCGAGGGTTCGCACCGTTGCCGCACGAACGGCTGAGGCCGCTCTCGTGAACGCTGCCGCTCCCACCGTCGAGCCCCGAGGCGAGCTCGGGGTGATCGTCGTCGAGCGCGAGGGTGCCGTCGTCATCGAGGAAATCCCCCGAGGGAGCGCGGCGGGGGCCGCCGGGGCCCGGAGCGGCGACACGATCCGCCGGATCGAGGGGCGCACGGTCGACGGATTCGCATCGATCGAGACCGTCCTCACCAGCCGCAGCGCTGGAGATCGGATCGCGCTCACGGTCGAGAGGGACGGACGGCCGATCGAGCTCCGAGTGACCTTGGCCGGGGCGACTCGAGACGTGCCCCTTCCGAGCAAGCCCCTCGAGGCCACGACTCCGGTGCGACAGATCGCTCCCGTCGGCACGCCACACCTCGGTCTCGAGGTCGAGGAGCGCGCCGACGGAATCTGGATCGTCGCGATCGATTCCGGAGCCCCCGCCGCCTCGGCCGGACTGCGGATCGGGGACCGCGTGCTCACCCTCGGGGGGATCGAGGTCACCGATCTCGGTTCGATGCACAGAGCGGTCGACGGGCTGCGCGGGCAAGAGTCCTCCGAAGTCACCGTTTGGCGCGGAGACCACGAGGAGCGCCGTGAGGTGACCCCCCAACCGCGGTGAGTCCTGCGAGTTCTCGGGGGCTCGCTTCTCGGATCGCGCTCCTCGGATTGCGAGGTTCCGGGAAGACGACGGTCGGGAGGCTCCTCGCAGCCCGTCTCGGCGTTCCCTGGCACGACACCGATCATTCGATCGCAGCAACGACGCTCGCTTCCCCCGCCGAGCTTCTCTCGAGCGGCAGGATCGCGGAGCTTCGTGCTGCGGAGTGCCGGGTCGTCGCCGAACTCTCCCAGCTCACCGCGGCCGTCATCTCCCTCGGAGGCGGCGCCGTGGAGAGCCCGGAAGTTCTCGCCGCGCTCCACGACTGGCGTGCATTTCTTCTCGATGCCCCCGATGCGGAACTCGCTCGCCGCATCGCCGGGGACCCCTCGCCGCGCCCTCCGCTCACCGATCGGACGCCGCTCGAAGAGATCGCCATCCTGAGAGAACGACGCTTCGCTCTTTACACTGCGCTCGACCCGGTGATCATCGCGACCGCGTTCCGCTCACCGACCGAGATCGTCGACGAGATCTTGATACGTCTCGCCGAAGGGGAAGAGTCTTCGTGATCCGTTTGCTGAGTGGAGTTCGGCTGCGGGGGGCTCAGGAGTCGGGGTGTGGTCGGGGGAGTAGGGGCGAGTGACTCCGATCGATCTCTTCACCAGCTTCGCAACTCTCCTCGGAGCGTGTGTCGGCAGCTTCCTCAACGTCTGCATCTATCGCATTCCCACCGAGGGGATGACGATCGCCCGGCCACGAGGCTCGTTCTGTCCGAAGTGCCGTGCCCCGATTCGTTGGCACGACAACATCCCGATCCTCGCCTGGCTAGCCCTCGGCGGGAAGTGCCGCGCCTGTCGCGCTCCGATCTCCTGGCGATATCCGGTGATCGAGCTCCTGACCGCAGCCCTCTTTCTCGTCATTTGGCTCCGCTTCGGTCCCAGCGACGCGACCGAACTCCCATCGCTCGCGATGTGGGGGACGGTGGCCTTCTGGTGGGCGACCTTCGCCGCGATGTTGGTCATTGCGATGATCGACATCGACCACCGAATCATCCCTGACGAGATCAGCGTCACCGGCGGTGCGGCGATCCTCCTCGTCGTCCCCCTCCTCCACGGGGTTCCCCCCGACCGGTCTGGGCTCGAGACGATCCAGCGGGTGCTCGAGCCGCTCGATCGGGCCATCGCCCCCGGGTCCGGGTCCTGGATCCAGGGCGGACTGGCGTTGTGCTTCGGAGCGGCGGCGATGGCGGCGATGCGGCGCTTCAGTCGCGACTGGCAGGGGAATCGGCGGACTTGGTGGGGGACCCGCTGGGCCGGCGCGGTCGGGGCTGTGGCCGGGATCGGGGTCGGAGGGCTGCTCTGCCACACTCTTTGGCTCCATGGGCCGTCCGCGGCCGCGCTCGTTCCCTCTCTCCTCGGCTCGGCGATCGGGGCGGGCACGATCTACGCGATCGGCGTCGCCGGGAAGCTGGCGTTCCGAAAAGAGGCGATGGGATTCGGCGACGTGAAGCTGATGGGGCTGCTCGGTGCATTTCTCGGCCTCCAGTACGTCTTGCTCGCGATCTTCGTGGCGAGCTTTCTCGGATCCGTGATCGGGGTCGGGCTGCGACTCATCACTCGATCGAGCTACATCCCCTTCGGGCCGTTCCTCTGCGCGGGAGCCTCGATCTTGGTGCTTGCGAGCGATCAGGTCGACGCCGCGATTCGATGGTATCTCAGTCTGTTCCGGTGACGCTCACGACACCCGGATCGAACATTTCCGACGGCGTCCGAGCCGCTCCCCTTGTCCCCGGAGCGGGCCCTGATTAGAGTGCCACCCCGGCGAAAAGCCGCGTCCGCACTGAGAAAATCGGTTGGGGAAGGATGGACTCCACGATGCACATGCGCTCCCGACTCGCCTTGATCTCCCTCACGATGGTCGTGCTTCCTGGTTTTTCCGGGGGGTGCGGAGTGATGAGCCTCCAGAAGGAGGTCGATTGGTACAAGCAGCAGCTCTCGAGCAGCGAGTCGGACCGGCATCGGCTCGAACTCGAGCTCGCGCAGAGCGAAGGCTCGCAAAAGGGCTGGTCCGATCGCACCTCCGATCTGAGGGGGGAGCTCGACCGGGCCGAGCAGGAGCTCCTGGCGCTGCGTGCTCAGCAAGAGTCGCGCGACCTCGAGCCGGTCGATATCCAGCCGGTCTCTGGGACCTTCCCGGGGGACCCTGAGGACTTCGCCGGGATCGAAGGCGTTCAGGCGACCCGCGGTGAGAACGACGAAATCCGCCTGACGCTCGACCAGCAGATCCTTTTTGCCGCTGGGAGCGTGTCGATTCGGAAGAGCGGAGCCGAGACCCTGGGTCGCATCGCCGACGTCATCGGTCGGAGTTACCCCGGCCGCGAGCTGAGGGTCGAGGGCCACACCGACAACGCGCCCCCCGAGAAGGTGAAGGCGCTCTATCCGACGAACTGGGAACTCTCGACCGCCCGCGCCTGCGTGGTCCTGCGAGCCCTTATCGACACCGGCAAGGTCGATGCGCGGCGCGCGGCTGCGATTGGGTATGCGGATCAACACCCGGTCGCGGAGAACACCACAGATGCCGGGCGTCACCAGAACCGCCGGGTCGAGGTGATCGTTCGCGGGCGCTGACCGGGGGATCCCGTTCACGGGGGACTTCCAGGGTCTTCGGGAAGCCTTGCAACCCCTCGTGAGCCTCCGTACCCTACCGAACTCGGGCGTGTTTCCACCTCTCTCGGGCGAGGACGGCTCTGTTCCTCGATCGAAAATGCCCTCGACTCGGCGCGCCGCTCCCGGCGGCGTACTTTCCTCCATCGGTCCAAGCACCGAGGAGAGTGAGCCGATCGGAGGAGAAGGGTCGACCGCCCCCTCCCGACGGGATGACAGGAGAGGTGCAGAGTGGCCCAGAGGATCCGCAACATCGCCATCGCCGGACACGGAACCTGCGGCAAGACGACTCTGCTCGAAACCCTTCTGGCCCTCGGGCGAGCGATCCCCCGCGTGGGGAAGGTCGACGACGGGACCTCGATCCTCGACCATTCCTCGGAGGAGCGCTCCCACCGATTCACGGTCGCCGCGACTCCCTGCTACATCGAGCATGATGGGGTTCTCCTCCAGATGCTCGACACGCCCGGATACGCCGACTTCCGTGGTGCGGTGACCGAGGCATTCGCGGCGGTCGAGACTGCCCTCATCGCGATCGACGGCTCCGCTGGGATCCGGGTGAACACCCGCAGGGTCTGGGATGACGCCGAGCGCGCCGGCCTCGGTCGAGTGATCGTGATCATGCGACTCGACACCGAGAACGCTCGATTCGACGAGCTGGTCGAGGAGATCCGCAGCACTTTCGGAAAGCAGTGCGTTCCCCTCGAGTTTCCCGATGAAGCGGGCCCCTCCTTCAGTTCGGTCGAGAACGTGCTCGAGACGGGAGCGACCGGTTCGGAGCGCTCCCAGCGGATGTTCCAACAGATGCGCGAGGCGATCATCGAGTCGGACGAATCGATGATGGAGCGCTATCTTGCCGAGGAGCAGATCTCCGACGCGGAGGTACGAGACACGTTCTCGACCGCGGTCCTCTCGGGTGCCGTCGTGCCGATTCTCTGCTGCTCATCGGTCAAGGGGATCGGGATCAACAAGTTGCTCCACTTCCTGGTCTCGATTCCTCCGACCCATGATTCCGCGGTGCAACGAAAGCTGGTCGACGCGGAGGGGAACGAGAGCGTGGGGTCTGCGTCGGGAAGTGCGAGTGATCCGCTGATCGCCCAGGTGTTCAAGATCGAGCTCGACCCTTTCGTCGGGAAGCTCTCCTACGTCCGCATCCACTCGGGAACGCTGACTTCGAACACGCCGGTCCAGAACTTGACCCGGCGGGTGAAGGAGAAAGTGAACACGATCCTACGGATGCAGGGGAAAGACCATACGACGATCGAGAGCGCCGGTCCGGGCGAGATCGTCGCTCTCCCCAAAGTGGAGGAACTTTCGGTAGGGGACTGCCTCGGCGATGGAAAGTCATCGCTTTTCCCGGCGAAGATCATCCACCCGAGCTCGATGGTGAAGCTTGCGGTCGAGCCGAAGAATCGGAACGACGAGACCAAGCTCTCCGAAGCGTTGAACAGGCTGCACGAGGCCGACCCGACCTTCCAGTCGGCCCGGATCCGCTCTACCCACGAGCTCGTCATCGCGGGGAGGTCCTCCCTGCACCTCGATCTGATCCTCGAGCGCCTGAAGGACCAGTTCAAGATCGAGGTGGTGACGCACGTCCCGACCACCGCGTACCTCGAGTCGATCGGGGGGAGCTCCGAGGCGCACCATCGCCACCGGAAGCAGACGGGGGGGCGTGGCCAGTTCGGCGAGGTCTACATCCGTCTCGCCCCCGCCGATCGAGAGAAGTCACTCGTTTTCGTCAACAAGGTCGTCGGTGGCTCCGTCCCCCGGGAGTACATCCCCGCCGTCGAGAAGGGGGTGGCCGAGACGATGGAACACGGGGTGCTCGCGGGCTGCCCGGTGATCGGGTGCGAAGTGACCCTCTACGATGGTGGGTATCACGCCGTCGACAGCTCCGAGATGGCGTTCAGGACTGCCGGTCGCGAGGCGTTCAAGAAGGCGTTTCTCGAGGCAAAGCCGGTCCTCCTCGAGCCGATCCTCAATCTCGAGGTGCATGTCCCCGGTCAATTCATGGGGGACATCACCGGCGATCTGAACAGCCGCCGTGGCCGGATCCAGGGGATGGATCAGGATGGGGACCTGCAGGTGATCAAGGCTCAAGTTCCCGAGGCGGAGATGAAGACCTATTCCACCGATCTTCGCTCGATGACCGGGGGCGAGGGGAGCTATTCCGTCGATTTTTCCCACTACGACACGGTTCCGGCGAGCGTCCAGCAGCAGATCGTGGCGGCGATCAAGAAGCAGCAGGAAGAAGCGAGCTAAGAGGCTGTCGGGAATCCTCGTTCGAGACGTCGTCGTGCGGGTCGCGTCCTGTTGGATGGCGGCCCAGGTCGATCGTACTTGTGGAACCCTCGATCTGAGCCGCCAGTGAGACCCCCCGGGGCCTCTCCCCGCACCATTCGCGTCCCCCTCCTCCTGATCTCCTGATCCTCCCGATCGTCTTCGGGCGGCCCCCCTTTGGCCGCTTCCCGACACCGATGCTAGTCTTCCATAGGACAAAGATTGTCAGCCTCGACGCCGGGTGTCCCGGGTCCGAGGGCAACGGCATCGCCCGTCCGTCCGGGCGCTAGAGCGAAGGAGCTACCTGCCGTGGTGAGCCTCGAGGAACTGGTCCAGCAGCTCGTAGAACGGGGCGGTTCGGATCTCCACATCTCTGCGGGCAGCCCGCCGATGATCCGCATCAACGGTCGATTGGTCACGACGGACTCTGAGTCTCTGGATTCGGAGACCTGCAAGAAGATCATCTACTCGATCCTCGACAACGAGCAGATCCGACAATTCGAGAAGGAGCAGGAGCTCGACATGGGCTTCGGGATCTCCGGGCTCGGACGCTTCCGAACGAACGTGCTGTTCCAGCGCGGTTCGGTCGCGGCGGTTCTCCGCGTCATCCCGGACGAGATCCCGACGATGGAGAAGCTCGGCCTGCCGGTGGAGCTCTGCGAGACGATCGCGATGAAGAACTCGGGCCTGGTTCTCGTCACCGGGGCGACCGGGAGCGGGAAGTCGACAACTCTCGCGGCGATCATCGACTTCATCAACAGCCGTCGAAACGACCACATCGTGACGATCGAGGACCCCCTCGAGTTCATCCACAGGAACAAGAACTGCCTCGTCACCCAGCGCGAAGTGGGAACCGACACGACCACGTTCGTCAGCGCCCTAAGACGAGTGTTGCGTCAGGATCCCGACGTGATCATGGTCGGCGAATTGCGCGACCTCGAGAGCATCTCGGCGGCGCTGACCATCGCGGAGACCGGTCACCTGACCTTCGGCACCCTCCATACCATCGACGCCGTCCAGAGCGTGAACCGACTGATCGATGTCTTCCCGGCCCATCAGCAGCAGCAGGTCCGGACGCAGTTGAGCTTCACGCTGGAAGCGGTCCTCTCGCAGCAATTGGTGAGCCGAGCAGACGGTCGCGGCCGAGTGCTCTGCGCCGAGGTGATGATCGCGAACTCGGCGGTGCGCGCCCTGATCCGCGATGACAAGGCACACCAGCTGACCTCGATCCTCCAGACCGGTGGCAAACTCGGGATGCGCACGATGAATCAGGCGCTCAACGAGCTCTACCGACTCCGAAAGATCACCTACGAGGAGGCGATCTCCCGCTCCACCGATGTCGAGGAACTGAAGCGCGTCTTCCAGCGCCAGAGCTAGGGAATCGATGAGCAACCAGACCAAGTTCAATCGACGACTCGGGAAGCTCCTGACCCAGTTCGATCTGGTGAAGGAGCAGGCCCTCACCGAAGCTCTGGAGAAGGTCACCAAGGACCTCTCCCTGACCGAGATCCTCATCGAGAGTGGTGCGGTGGATGAGGGTGCGATCCTCTCCGCCCTTTCGCGCGAAACCGGCTTTCCCCCGATCGACGTCACCAAGCTCACCAGTGATGAGAAGCTGCTCGAGGTCCTCCCCGAGAATCTCGCCCGGTACTACGGGGTGATCCCAGTCGGCAAAGTCGGCCGGTCACTGACCCTGGCCGTCGCTGACCCCTTCGACATCGTCAAGTTCGACGACATTTCGATGGTGACCTCCTGCACGATCAAGCCCGTCCTCTCGACCGACTTCCGACTACGCAAGGCGATCCCCGAGCTCTACAACGCGGCCGGGAAGCGGATCGAGGAACTCCTCGAGGGGATGGGGGATCATGATCTCGAGCTGAAGGATGACCGTGCGCAAGACGACGACGTCGACGATCTGAACCTCGAAGGCGGGGACTCCCCGGTGGTGAAGGTGGTGAACCACATCATCTACCAGGGGATCAAGGACCGCGCTTCGGACATCCACATCGAGCCATTCGAGCGCTCGATCAAGGTGCGCTACCGGATGGACGGCATTCTACGAGAGAGCGTCGCCCCGCCGGTGAAGATGCACAACTCCATCGTCAGCCGCATCAAGATCATGTGTGGTCTCGACATCGCGGAGCGGCGCATCCCCCAGGACGGCAAGTTCCAGCTCCGCGTGGAGGGGCGACAGGTCGACTTCCGGGTCTCTACCCTTCCGACCGTGCACGGCGAGAAGGTCGTGATGAGGATCCTCGACGCCTCGAACCTGGCGCTCTCGCTCGACACGCTCGGATTCGAGGAGAAGTGCCTCGCGGACATTCGCGCCGCGATCACCGTCCCCTACGGGATGATGCTCGTCACTGGGCCGACCGGTTCGGGAAAGTCGACGACCCTCTACTCCTGCGTCTCCGAGGTGATGAAGCCGGACGACAACATCGTCACGGTCGAGGACCCGGTCGAGTACCAGCTCGAAGGCGTGATTCAGGTCCCCGTCAACAACAAGCGGGGTCTGACCTTCGCGGCCGCGCTCCGATCGATCCTGCGCCAGGACCCGGACACCGTGATGATCGGGGAGATCCGCGACCTGGAAACGGTGGAGATCGCGATCAAGGCTGCGCTCACCGGTCACCTCGTGTTCTCGACTCTGCACACGAACGATGCGCCGTCGACCATCACGCGGATGATCGACATGGGGGTCGACCCGTTCCTGGTCGCCTCCGCCACGCAGTGCATCGCCGCGCAGCGACTCGCCCGTCGGCTGTGCAACGAGTGCAAGCGGCCGGTCGAAGAGAAGTTTCCGAAGGAGCGCCTCTTGGAATTGGGATTCCTCGAGGCCGATTTGAAGGACCTCGTACTGCACGAGGCGGTCGGGTGCGGCCGCTGCGCGCGCGGGTACAAGGGGCGTTTCGCGCTCCTCGAGACGTTGCCGATCACGGAGGATCTCAGGCGGTGCATCATCACCGGTGGATCCGCATTGGACATCAAAGACATCGCGTTGACCGAAGGCATGATCTCCCTCCGGCGCGCAGCTCTCCTCAACGCGATGCGGGGCAAGACCTCCATCGAGGAAGTGCTGCGAGTCACACGGGAAGACTGATCCGGTAGGAGCCAGGGATGAAGACGTTCCAGTACAAGTCGAAGAACACGCAGGGCCGCGCGGTCAACGGTTCGATCGAGGCGGAGACCCAGGCGGACGCTGTCGCCGAGCTGCGCCGGCGGGGCCTCACGGTGACCTCGGTGAACACGCGCCGGATGGGCAGCTCCAGCAGTGGTGGGGGGCTGCTCCGCGCCGGCAAGAAGCAGGGCGCCGCCCCTCGCAAGGCACGGGGGCGAATCAAATCCACCGATCTCGCGGTGATGAGCCGTCAGATGGCGACGATGGTCGCTGCGGGGATTCCGATCCTCGAAGCCCTCGAGGTGCTCGGGGAGCAGAACGACAACCCGCGGCTCGGGAGCATTCTGCACGAGGTCGCCGGGGACGTGCGCTCCGGAAAGGACTTTTCGAGCGCGGTGGGACGGCATCCGAAGGTCTTCAACACCGTCTTCGTGAACATGGTGAGCGCGGGGGAGGCGAGCGGCCAGCTCGACGTCGTCCTCGGGAGGCTCGCGGAGTACATGGAGGAGGCGGAGACGCTCAAGGGCGAGGTGAAGTCGGCGATGACCTATCCGGTCGTCTCGCTCTGCCTCGTAAGCATGATCTCTCTGTTTCTGCTCGTGTTCATCATTCCGCAGTTCCAGGAGATGTTCAACAGCATGAAGGTCGATCTTCCGAAGCTCACCTCCATTCTCTTGGCGGTCTCCCAGAGCCTGCGGAGTTCGATCCTGTATTGGCTCGCCGGGCTAGCGGCCGTCATCTTCGCATTCTGGTCGGTCCTCCAGACTGAGAAGGGGAAGTACGCACGCGATTGGTTCTTCCTCAAAATGCCGATCTTCGGCCCGCTCTTCGTCAAAGTCTCGATCTCCCGTATCGCGCGGACGTTCTCGACGCTGATCTCTAGTGGAGTGCCGATCCTCGGCGCGCTGGAGATCGTTCAGAACACCACCGGGAACCGCCTGTACTCGAACGCGATCGGGACCGCCAGCGAGTCGGTCCGGAGCGGGGATACCCTCGGAGAGCCGATGGCGCGGACCGGCATGTTTCCCCCGATGGTGACGCGGATGATCGGGATCGGAGAGAAGTCGGGTGCTCTCGAGCAGTTGCTCGAGAAGATCGCGGACTTCTACGACCAACAAGTCCGATCGACGCTCAAGTCTCTGACCTCTCTGATCGAGCCGATCCTGATCACCGTGATCGGAGTCGTGGTGGGCGGGATGGTCATGGCGATCTTCATGCCGATCTTCTCGCTGATCGGGAACCTGAACAAGTAGGGACGAATGACCTCCACACTGGAGGGCGTGGTTCGAGGAACGGGGAGGGGCCGCGGTCCGGAGGACGGGCCCGGCTCCTTCCTCATCCTGTACGAGACGGTGATCCTCACCTTCGCCGCCGCCCTGACCATCGGGCTGGCGGCGAGCGGCGACGACCGGCTCCACGGATCCACCCCGTTCCTACTGACGGTGCTCGGACTCTGGGGTCTGTTCGACCTCGCGGGCTACCTGCTCTTTCCCAGGGAGCCGGCGTGGAACTCGGTCCGACTCACCGGTGACCTGACCTTCTGCCTCTTCCTCGTCGCATGGACCGGGGGGGCTGAGTCGTTCCTGATGCCGATCTTGCTGGCGAGCCTCGCGCTCGCGAGCACTCTCGTCGGGCGTCGCCGAGCGCTCCTGCTCGCCTCGGGGGCGTCGCTCCTGCTCCTGATCGTCACCGTGGGACGAGCGGGGGGATGGACACTGACGGAGCTCTACGGAGTGCCTGCTCAGCCGAGCGAAGCAGATTCGTCGCTGGCGATCCGTTTGCTCGCCCACCTCACTGCGCTCTTCGCGGTCGCCCTGCTCGGTTCGCGACTCGGAGGAGGGCTGCGCCAGGCGGAACGGGTCAACGACTTGATCGTGCAGGCGATCGGCGAAGGAATCCTGATCATCGACGGCAAGGGAACGATCCGTCACGCGAACCAGGAGGCGCGACGGATCCTCGGTTACCCGGAGGACCTGGACTGGCGAGGGCGCACCGCTCGCGAACTCCTCCGCCGCACCGAGGATGACGCCCTGCGTCGGGAGCTCGAGAGTCCGCAGCCGGGGGAGCGTCTGGTCGACTACAGGGTCGATCGCGAGGAGCAAGTCCCGCTCCGGCTGCGCACCACCGTCACCGAGACGGGGCCGAACGGGGAGCGGACCTGGATCTTCCTGATGCGCGATCTGACTCTGGAACAGAGAGTGGCTCGGGCGGAGGCCCGCCTCGAGCACCTCGAAGAGCTGGAAGAACTCGCCCTCGGGCTCGCGCACGAGATTCGAAACCCTCTCGCTTCGATCCGGGGCGGTGTGCAGGAGCTTGCGAGCGGGCGGCTCGACTCGGCCCAGACCGATCGCCTGGCCCGCTTGATCCTCCGAGAGTCCGACCGCCTCGACCGGACCGTCAGCCAGTTCATGGAGTACTCACGGTCGAAATTTCGGGAGACCAGAGAGCTCGTTCCTCTCGTGGACTGCCTGCGCGAGGTTCGTGAGCTTCTCGTGCAGCGGGCGGACGCCCGGGGGATCGAGATCGTCGTCGACATCGAGCAGACGGTCGACGCCACGATCGAGGGGAGCCGCGACCTGACGCACAAGCTCCTCCTCAATCTGGGTATCAATGCGATCGAGGCCTGCCGTGGGGATGGTCGGCTCGCCTACCTCGTGCGATCGGGGCGCGCTGGAGGGATCGAGATCGTCGTCGAGGACGATGGACAAGGGATGGACGAGGAGACGAGGACGCGCGCCTTCCACCCGTTCTTCACGACGAAGACGCGGGAGGGGGGGCTCGGTCTCGCCCTCGTGAAGAAGATCGTCGACGGCCACCGCGGGTCGATCGAGATCGAGAGCGAGAGAGGTCTCGGGACCCGGATCCGGGTCTGGTTGCCCGGGGTGGCGAAGTCCACTCCCCAATCGCGTCCCCTGGAGCCATCGGGAGCACGACCGTGACCGAATTGAAACCGATCGACGTCCTCATCGCGGACGACGAAGAGAGCATGCGCGAGTTCCTCGAGATCGTGATCGGGAACGAGGGCTTCGCCGTGAAGACCGTCCCCGGCGGAGTCGAGGCTCTCGAGGCCATCCGCTGCACCCCACCCCGAGTCTTCATCCAGGACCTCCGCATGGGCGGCCTCGATGGGATGGAGCTCCTCGAGCGGGTGAAAGCGATCGACCCCGATCTTCCGGTGATCGTCATCACCGCATACTCGACCTGGAACACCGCGGTCGAAGCGATGCGGCTCGGGGCGTTCGACTACCTGAAGAAGCCGTTCGACACCGATCACATCCGCAGCATCGTGCAGCGGGCGATCCAGGTCTCGGAGCGAGCCTCCGACGACGATGTCGTCCGGAAGCTCGTTGTGGGGAACACGCCACCGATGCGCCGGGTGTACGACCTGGTGAAGAAGGTGGCCCCGACCGATTCCACCGTGCTGATCTACGGGGAGAGCGGTTGCGGGAAGGAGCTGGTGGCGCGTTCGTTCCACGCCGCTTCGCACCGCGCCCGCGGAATGTTCGTCCCGGTGAACTGCTCCGCGTTCACCGACAGTCTGCTAGAGAGCGAGCTCTTCGGGCACGTCAAGGGAGCGTTCACCGGCGCGGTCGACAGCCGTCGGGGGTTGTTCGCCACCGCCGACGGAGGCACCCTCTTCCTCGACGAGGTCGCGGACATGAGCCTCGCGACGCAAGTCAAGATCCTCCGCGCCCTCGAGGAGCGGCGGGTCAACCCGGTCGGCGGAGACCGCGAAGTGGCGGTCGATGTTCGGATCATCGCTGCGACCAACAAAGACCTCGAGAACGAGGTGCGTCGCGGCAGCTTCCGGGAGGACCTCTTCTACCGCCTCAACGTGATTCCGGTGCATCTCCCTGCGCTCCGTGAGCGGCAGGACGACATCCCTCTCCTCGCCGGTCACTTCCTCGCCCGCTACGCACGAGCGATGGGAAAAGACGTCCGTGGCATCGCCCCGGACGCCCAACGCGCGTTGATGGAGTACTCCTGGCCGGGGAACGTCCGTCAGTTGGAGAACGTGATCCAGCGCCACGTCGCGCTCTGCGACGGTGAGGTGATCGAGTCGATCGACCTCTCGGGTCGAGAAGGGGTCATCTCTGAATCCCTCCTCGATGCGCCCGAGCCGAGGGAAGTCGGGGAGACGGGAGTGGAAGGAGCCCACACGGGGCTGATCCCCGAGCAGGGGATCATCCTCGACGATGTGATGGATGACATCGAGCGGTGCTACTTGCTGCAAGCCCTCGAGCGAACCGACGGCAACTTGACGCAGGCAGCCAAGATACTCGGAATGTCCTACCGCTCGATTCGCTACAAGGTGAAGAAGCTCGGAGTCCGCGGCAGCATGAGTCGCGGATAGTCACCCCGCATGATGGACTGGGCGCCATCCGAGAGAGGGATCGGCGCGAGCGACTGCGTCCGCTGGAACTCCGCCTGCACTAGGCTCGCGCTGGTTGCGATCATCCTCGCAGGTCATCTGGCGCTCTGGCTCCAACCAGGAGCCGATCCCCCGATCGGTTGGGGACTCGAGACCCGCTGGGTCGCGGACGGGCTTGCCTCACTCGACTCGGCCCGGCTGGCTGGAGGAGAGATCGGCGCCCCCACCGATGCGACCGGCGCTCCGGTGATCACTCTCTTGGGGGGCGCTGTCTTCCGCATTTTCGGCGTGGGACTCGGTCCCGCGCGGGTCCTTGCGGGTCTCGCCATGCTCGCGCTCTCGATCTGGACCGCGATCACCCTGCGCCCTCGATTCGGGGACTCCGCCGCACTTCTGGGGGCAGCCCTCGCGATCTTCCACGGGGCGAACTTCGCACTCGCACGCACCCCTTCGGTGATCCCCGTTGCGACCCTGACGATCGCTCTCCTGCTCTCGCTCGCCGCGCGACGGCGACGAGCCGCCCCCTGGATCGCCCTCGTTCTCGTACCGATGGCCGCGGTTCTGATCCACCGGTCGATCGCTCTCGCTGCTCTTCCGATCCTCATCGAGGCTCTCAGCCGAGTCGGCGGAGTCCGCGCCGCCGTGTCTCGGATCCCATTCCCCGCGGCAGCACTCGCCACTGCGGCGGCGGCGGCGGCCTGGATCTCGCTCCCCTTCGAGCCGCGGGCGAAGCTCCTCGTTCTGATCACGGGCGTCGCGCCGCAAGGAGGCGAAGGCATCCTCCTCGCCGTGCCCCTTCTTCTTCCCCTCGCGTGGTGCGGATTTCTGCTGTTCCTGGTCCACGCTGAGGCGCGCCGTGGCCCCGGCCGCAGTCTCGAGCGGCTCGTGCATGGAGTGGTGTGGATGTCGGTCGCACTGCACACGGCAGGGGGTGGCGCCAGCACTTCAGAGCTCGCGGAGGTCATCCCGTTCATCGCTTGGCTCGCGGTCGCCGCGTGGTCACGGGCGGGGAATGCAGCACGACGACGTTCGCTCCCGCTCGACGGGGCGCGGGGGGCGTTCGCCTCGTTCGTCGGAGTTCTCGGCACGATCGGGATCGCACTCGAAGCCCGTACGATTCTCGTCGAGGGGGGATCGAGCCACGGGCTCGGCCTCCCGCTCGCCGGGCTCACCATCGTCCTCGCGTTCGGCCTCCCCGTCGCCCGCCGCCCCGGACGGGCCACACTCGCGGTCGCCGCCTGGCTGCTCCTGCTGGTTCCTGGGCTCTGGGAGAGCGCGCTCATCCTGGGGCACCCGGGTCGATCGATCTGCCGCACTGGATCGATCCTCGAACGTCAGCTCCTTCCGACCGCGTGCCTCGGTGGACCGTGGGGGCGGGTGCTCACCCTCGGGAACGACCTCGCCTGGAGCGTCGCCGAAGACGACCCCCGGCTGACCCACCAACCCCACGTGACCGAAGCCACCGAGGGCGTTCTCGACGTGAGTTCTGTCTCGACCATCGGGACGTCGATCACGATCTCTCGGCTCGATCCGGAGCGCGGCGGCTGGAGCGCGTTCGAATCGGGGCGCCTGGAGGAGCGGGGCTCGCGTGGCCGAGAGGCGCGCTACTTCTACTTCATGGTTCTGCACGGCGAGCCGGGGCACCCCACCGCGTGGGAACGCATCGCCGAGACCCTCCTCACGGAGGGGGATCGCACGAACGGCTATCGTTGTCTGCTTCACTCTCTCCTGGGAGACCCCGACTCCGTCGAAACACGCCGTCGGCTCGCGGAGATCTATCTCGAGCACGAATGCCCGGACGAGGCGATGTTCCACTTGATGCACGCACGCAGAGCGGGAGCGGCGACCGAACTCCTCGCGCCGCTGTGGACCCGACTCCCGAGCGATCTCCGCGAATAGGTGCCGGAGGTCTCACCCCCCCTGGTCGAGGGGGGGTGGGAAGAGTGGGGAGTGGAATCCGACAGCACCCTCGTGCTCGAGCAAGGCGCGCTTCGTCTCGATCCGTCCGGTGAATCCGCCGAGTCCACCCTCTGCGGCGACGACCCTATGGCATGGGATCCGCAGGGGGATCGGATTGCGACCGCACGCGCTTCCGGCGGCCCTCGCCCCCCCGGTGGAGCCGACCTCCGCTGCGAGCTCGGCGTAGGTCCTCGTCTCGCCACTCGGGATCTCCGCGATACGCTCCCACACGGCTCGTTGAAACGGGGTACCGATCTCGAATCGGACCTGCGAACGCCAGCGGTCCGATTCCCCCGCCTCGTAGCGGCGCAGATCCGCGATCATCTCACGCACAGGGCCGGGGTCGTCGCTCTCGGGGGCGAGCCCGCGTCCCGCGAATACGGCCCGGGCCTCGTCTGGCGCGAGATCGAGGCAGGAGGCGATCAGGACGCCATCTCTGGCGAGCAGGGAGACGGGGAGAGTTCGTCCTCCCAGAACGAGCCGGAGCGAGTGGAAGCAGAGCACGGCATTCCTCTCCAGCGGGCGACCGCAGTTGACGCCCCGAGACCGGGCGAAGATGATCCGCTCCCCATGGAACGCGAACATGCTCCCAGCCCCGAGGCCGGTCTCGGATCGGAAGGCGCCGACCTGCCCTCGATGCCGGTCGGGGACGCGTTCGCGGTCCGGATCTCCCACCTATCGAAGGTCTTCCAGGATGAGCGGAGCCGCGAGGAGATCGTAGCGGTCCGGAATCTCGACCTCCAGATCCGCCACGGCCAGATCTACGGGCTGATCGGACCGAACGGCGCCGGCAAGTCGACCCTGATGCGGATCGTCGCCACCCTACTCGCTCCTAGCTTCGGCAGCGTGGAGGTCTGTGGACACGACTCCTTCACGGAGCGCGAAGAGGTGTGTCGCAAGCTCGGATTCATGCCGGAGCTCTTCAACCTGTACGAGGAATTGACGGTCGAGGAGTACCTCGATTTCTTCGCGGCGGCCTACGGGGTCCCTCGGGAACGTCGAGCTCGTGTGATCGACGATGTGATCGAGCTCACCGACCTCGGAGTCCGACGAAAGAGCCTGTCTGGCACCCTGTCGAAGGGGATGCGGCAGCGGCTGCTGCTCGCAAAGACTCTGATCCACGACCCGGAAGTCTTGATTCTGGATGAACCGACCTCGGGGATGGATCCCCAAGCGAGGATCGAATTTCGAAACATTGTCCGAACCCTCGCACGCATGGGGAAGACGATCATCATCTCGAGTCACATCCTCCCCGACCTCTCGTCGATCTGCACCGCCTTCGGAATCATGGAGCGCGGATCGATGCGGGTCAGCGGCACTTTCGAGGAGGTGGCCGGTGCACTGCGCATGACCGCCAAGGTCGAGATCGGGTTTCTGAGTGCGCCGCAGACCGTCTTCGCGTTTCTCGATCGGATCCCGGAGGCGATCGCCCCGAAGCTCGGCGATGGCAAGGTGGAGTTCGGCTTCGAGGGAGATGAAGCCGCACTAGCGGAGCTACTCCGCCGCTTCGTCAACGAGGGCATCACGGTGACGCGGTTCGTGCGGCGCGAGTGTGATCTCGAAGAGATCTTCCTCCAGATCGGAGCGGACCGAGTTCAATGAACGAGTGGAATCCGCGGGAAAATCCTCTGGTACAGCGTGCCTTCCGGGTCGGATTCCGGAAGGGGCAGGGGAGCTTTCGACTCGGCTGGTACCTGGTCGGACTCGCCGTGGCGACGATGGGACCGTTCATCCCGAGGGCCTTCTCGAATACATGGGGGCTCCCGGATGCGGCGGGGTGGATGCTCCGCGGTCTATTGATCCTCCTCGGGGTGATCCTCGTCATCGGGGGGTTCCAGAGGATGCTGGTCGCGTTCTCTCAGGAGAGGGAGCGGGGGACCTTCGAGTTCCTCCATCTTTCGACCTTGCGCTCGAGTTCCATCGTGCTCGGCTTCCTGATGGCCGGGCAGCTCCCCGGATACCTCGCGCTGGTGCTGCTCTCCCCGTTGTTGGTGATCTGCGCACTTCTCTCGGACTTCCCGATCTCGACTCTCCTCGCGCTCCTCCTGAGCCTGGTCTTCTTCGCGCTCGCTCTCAGCGTGTTCTTCCTCTACTTCGGATTCTGGGCGAAGAAGAGCTCCGAGTTCCGGGGGTCGGCTCTCGTCTATGTGACCCTCCTGAGCGTGTTCGGGAATCTGGTCGCAAGACTGTTTGTCACCGGCGGGATCTTCCCGGCCGGTGTCCCCCAGACGATGCTCGGTTCTCCCGTGATCATGAACCTGTACACCAGCGGGACGTTTTCGGGCGCGGGAGGGCTGGGGCTAGCCCCGACCTTCTTCGGAATCGCACTCCCTCAGTGGATCCTCGGGGTCGTCCTGCTCACCCCTCCGATGGTGCTGGTGTTCCTCGCTCTCTGCCGCGCGCTGCGTCACCGCGATGCTCATCCGTGGTCCACGCGTCACGCCGTTCCCCTGTTCGCCTGGGGCTGCCTCGGGTTGGTCGGCGTCTGGTGGGGGACCAGCATCCCGTTCCAAACCCGCGCGGTCACCCTCGCCATCTGCTCCTGGATCATGATGCGACGATTGGCCGACAGGGACACTCCGGATCGCCCTACGACGGTGCAAGCGCTCGGGCGCCTCGGAGGCGATGTCCGGCAGCTGCTTCGGGAGGATGAGGGTCCGCCGATCCGACTCTCGATTCTTCTACTGGGAGCGTGGGTGGTGGCGAGCACCGCGGTCGCGTTCGAAGCCGATCGTGTGGGTGAGTCTGGGGCGCTTCTCTGGGGGGTGACACCCGCTCTCTTCATCCTGCCACTGTTGGCGGTCGGTCTTCTCGGCCAGTGGCTCTCGTGGCAGGCTCCCCGCTGCCGTTGGGTGCTCCACTTGGTCGTCATCCTCGCGGTGGCGGGGCCGTTCCTCGTCTACCTCTTCGGCGACGATCTCGCTTGGCTTCCCCTCATCTCCGCCAAAATGCTGCAGGCATACGGAGCGTTGAGTCCCCTCTCCCAGCTGCTGCTGCTGGCACCGGTGGAAGAGAGCGTCGAGGCGGTCGGGAGCTGGGCCCTGCTCGGCCAGATCCCCTACGGCATCGCGGCCGCGCTCTTGTTCGCCGCGAATCGGGCGAGCCTCACCGACCTCGCGGCCCGGAGCCGAATGCTTCTCGAAGGGCTCGGGGCACCCAAGAAGCCGGTCGTCCTAGAGTCCGCGTGAGTCTCTCGGACGGGTCACTGATGCTGTGTGGAGAGAACCTCGTCGAGTCGAGTGACGCGATCGTTCCCGTCACCATCCCAGTCGCGGAGACGGCCGACGTCCTGGGCGAAGGTCCATGAGCCGCCGCTGCGTTCGAGTTCCGCGACCCACCGATCGAACACTTCGACCGGAGCCACCTCAGTCCACCAGCGGAGTGCGACCAGCGAGTCCCGGCGGCCACCGTGGTGGACCAAGTCACCGAACAGCTCGGCGAGTTCAACGCTCGGGATCCTGCTGAGGACTTCGATGAATCCGGTCTTCAGCTCTCGTTGAACCTGTGCCCCGGGTCGCGCGAGATCCGCGAAACGGCGCTGCCAATCGGGGCAACTCGGAAACGCCTTCGGGTCGGAGATCAGTTCGGGGAAGAGTCGATCGAGCAGGACGAGCGAGACCTTGCGCTCCTGGGCGCTGAGTCGCCCGTCCATCGCCATGCGCACCAGGGGCGACCCCGCGTCCTTGTCGGTGGAGTTCGAGTCGGTGGCGATCGGACTGCCCATCCCGGCGGCGCGGTGCAATCGGGCGAGACGCCCGACCGCGTTCGGCCACGTCTCAGCGCTGGCGATCAGGTGTTCGGTCGAATCGTTCGCGTCCTCGAATTCGCAGCAATACTGATCGACGGTGTCGATGACTTGCCCGGAAGCGGTGGCGATCAGCGCGGTCTGGACCCCGAGGAGACCGATGACAGCGGCGAACAGGGCAGGGCTCCGACGACGTCCGCCGAGCAGACCCGGCAATGCGAGGAGCGAGAGGAGAAGCGGAACCGCCAGGGGCGCGAAGAGTGTCAATCGTCCGATCGAGACGAGTGGCCGCGCGGTCTCGGGAGAATATGGCGCGACCTCGCCGACGAACTCGCGAACTTCCGAGAACTCGATCGGGGCATTGAGCATCATGCTCTTCCACGAGTCTCCGGCGACGAAGAAAGGAATCGAGACGACGGCCGAGAAGACCAGGGTGCCGATGGCGAGCAGGAAGCCGACCAGGAGCGGCAAACTGGTGCGCTTCTTCGGCTCCGCGTTCACGATCGGGGTGACTTGGGGCATCGTCTCCTCCTCTGATGGGCGAAAGGATGAGGGAACGATCGGTGGCTGTGGGGGTGAACAGGCGTCGCTGACGAAGGTTTCGTACGCGGGGGCCGCAGCACCCGGTCCCCCCATCCCGCGGGAGGCCGGTGCAGCCGCGACCCCGACGCTAGGGTGGCGGTGGGGATCCGCTCCGTTTCGAACGAGTCGTCGCGAAGCGAGCGGCGGGTCCGAGAACGAAAAATCATGTCTCCAGAGGTCGCGCCGAAGCACGATCGCGGTGCTCACGCAGAATGCGATGGCGAGTGCCGCCGCTTCGTTTTCGAGCGCACCGGACTTCATCAACCCGAAGAACCCGATCGCTGCACCCCAGGCAAGCCAACGGCGGGTGCGGAATGCCTCGGGGATCCCAGGGAACCAGCCGTAGCTGCGCAGGTGCAGTGCGAGCAGCGGAAGCGCCGCCCCGGTCGCGGCGAAGGCGACATCTTCGTCCCGCGAGGCCACGGCGAAGAACAGGAGCACCACCGGGAACCAGGCGAGCGCCGCGACTCGACCGAAGAGGGTCGCGGGCACCCCGAGTCCGCAGGAACCCGGCCTGGCTCCAACTTGGGAACCGTCGCCGAGCTTCTTGAGATCGGTTGCGACCATGCTCGCTCGCTGGTAGCGAAGATCTCGGTCCCTCTCGAGGACCTTGAGGACGACATCGTCGATCCGGACGTCGACCTGCACCTTCTCGGAGGGGAGCGCGAAGCGGGCGACCGGCAGATCACCCGTCAGCATCTCGTACAACACCACCCCGAGGGAGTAGATGTCCGCTCGGTGGTCGACGTCGCTCCGCCCGGCCCGCTGTTCAGGTGCCATGTAGTCCACGGTGCCGAGGACGGTTCGGGTCTGGGTGAGGCGAGAGACCTCTTCACCCGGGGTGTCGAGCATGCGCACCAGTCCGAAGTCGGCGATCTTGGGGTGGCCGCTCCGGGTGACCAAGATGTTCTCGGGTTTGATGTCGCGATGGATGATCCCACGTTCGTGCGCGTACTCGAGCGCGGAGCAGAGATCGGGAACGAGACGGAGCGCCTCGGCGGGGGTCAGTCGGCGCTCGGAGAGCACCTCCCGCAGCGACACCCCGTCGATGAATTCCATCACTAGGAAGTGATTCCCCTCGTGGATCCCCTGGTCGATGACCTGAACGATGTTCGGGTGGGCGAGCTCTGCGAGCGCGCGCGCCTCGTTGAGGAACCGGCGGGAGAACTCGGGGTCCTCGCCGAGCTCGCGGCGCATCACTTTCACCGCGACGTCGCGGCCGAGCGAGAGCTGCTTCGCCCGGAAGACCACGCTCATCCCGCCGAACCCGATCAGCTTTTCCAGGCGATACCCTCCGAGAACATCTCCGGCGCGCAGCGGCGTGAGATTCTCCGGAGCCGGCGAGGAGAATCGGGGAGGCGATCCGGTCGGCTCGGAAGTGCGAGGAGCGGTCACGGGGTTCGGCGGAATACTGGCGGGAGTGGCCGGGAGTGGAGGGGGGATCGCACCACCGAGGACACGCTCCGCAACATCGACCGGCTCGACTTCGACCTGCGTCAGCGGCGAGCTCGCGAGCACGACGGTCTGCTTGTCTTGAAAGCGAAAGGGGGCGCTGCAGAACGGGCACTCGAATCGACTCCGGCTCTCCTCGCCGTCGACCTGGAACTGCCCCCGGCACTCGGGGCAGTGGACCTTCAGAGTCATCGCTTCTCCCGTCGCAGTCGCAGGGGGGTGGAGCGCTCGCGGTGGCTCGATCTCCGGGTATCGCTCCCTGATCTCGGGGAGAGAGCAACCGAGGTGCCACAGCTCATCGAAGGAGGCAAACCCCTACAAGGCCTCGGGTTCCAGCTGGGGCCAGCTAGCCCGGGACCCGCCCATCCGAACAGATCGTTCGATCGGTGGGAACGATTTGTTCACTCGTCTACGCCGAATGCACGCAACTTGCGGCGCAGCGTCGGTTCCGAGATCCCGAGGAGACGGGCAGCCTCCCCCCTGCGACCACGGGTGTGGAGCAGGGCCGCGCGGACCGCCCGCTCCTCCGCCTCTCGGAGGCTCACAGGTGCGATACTGGCGTCCTCTCCCCGGGAAGCGGGCCCTGGCACCGGACGCAGCGCCAGGTCCTCCGCACCGACAGGACGGTCCCCGGCCAGCACCGAAGCGCGCTCGACCACGTTGCGCAGCTCCCGGACGTTGCCGGGCCAGGTGTAGAGGCGGAGAGCTTCCCAGGCGTCCTCGCGAAAGCCTGGAGATGCAGCGCCGCGCGATCGATGGGCGCGCCCCAGGAACGCGGTCGCTAGGGGAACCAGGTCCGTAGGTCGATCGCGGAGTGGCGGAACCGTGACCTTGAATCGCCCGAGTCGATAGAGCAGGTCCTCGCGGAACGCTCTGTCACGTCCCGAGGCCTCGAGGTCGCGATGGGTCGCCGAGACGACGAGCACCTCGACCTTCACCGGCTGGGATCCCCCGATCCGGAAGAATTCCCCGCTCTCGAGGACGCGCAACAGCTTCGGTTGCAGGTCAGGGGGGGAGCTCGCCGATCTCGTCGAGGAAGAGTGTTCCTCCATCCGCTAGTTCGAACATCCCCGGGCGCCGTGCGGTCGCGCCGGTGAACGCCCCTTCCTCGTGCCCGAAGAGTTCGCTCTCGAGGAGCCCGGCGGGGAGTGCCGCGCAGTTGATCGCGATCCATGGTCCTCTCGAATTCTCACTCGAGCGATGCGCGCGCAGTGCGAGCAATTCCTTGCCGGTCCCCGTCTCTCCGACGATGAGGAGCGGTCCCCCGGCGGCCGCGAAGCGCTCGGTCTCCTGGATGCAGGTCCGGAACCCGGGATCCTCACCGATCATCTCTTCTCGATCGGGATCCTCGCGGACGCGGAGGAGTTGTCGTGAAGTCTCGAGGCGGTCGGCGGCGGAGAGCGCGAGGCCGGTCACTCGGCCGAGAGTTGCAGCGAGTGCAAGGTCCTCCGCTCCGAAGGGGGGCGCACTCTGGGCTTGGGCGAAGAGGACTACCGCGTAGATGCGATCTCGGCCGACGACCGGGGCCGCGATCCAAGACCCGACACCTTGACCGACGATGCTCTGCCGCCCCCTTGCGAGTGGATCCCGATCGGGATCCGTGACGACGATCGCCTCCCTCTCCGCCAGGACGCGCTCGACCAAGCTCCGCGAAGGAGTCGGGGCGGTTCTCGGGGGGACGGTCGCCCGCGTCTCGCCCCAGATCGGTTTTTCCGTTCTTACCGTGCATGGAACGAGGCAGCCTCCCGCCGCAGCGAGCAGCGCGCATGCGCCCTCGAGAAAAGCGGCGAGGATCTCCGCTCCTGCCTCCGCGGCGAGGATCTCGCGGGTGGTTTCGAGGAGGTCGTTCAGCCGCTGTGCGCGCCTCTCGTCTCCGGAAACCTCCGCCCCGAGATCGACGGCATCCCAGGCGACACGACGCATCACTTTCCATCGGTCCTTCGGCGCCTCCGGGCGAAGCACTTCAGTCGAGCGCGTGCGGAAGGAGCGCGTCTCGACCCGTAGGACGGTGCCGCCGATCCGAACCAGTTCCCCTCCTTCGAGGCGTCGCCGGTCGATCCGGTCCTCTCCGATCCACGTTCCGTTCGCGGATCCGAGGTCGACCAGCCAGAGGCCATCCGGGCGCGACTCGAGGAGAGCGTGTCTCCGTGACGCCGCTTCGTCCCAGAGGGGAACCTCGCACTCCTCCCCCCGGCCGATCACGATCGGCGCCCCCGCGACTGCGGGATGGGCGCTCGTCCGCCCTAGTTCAGCCCCGGCGACATGAGCGATGGTGATCTCCATCAAGCCTCCGACGCCAAGGGGGCACAGTAGCTTCCAGTGCTGTGAGTCACCGAGTTGGGGCACCGCGAGTAGCTGAGCACCCGCTACCCTACTCCCCCCTCCGCCAAGGGGGGAGGGACGGCGTCGGGGTATCCACATCATCTCGGGGTCCGACTGGGAAGTGCTCGCACAGCAAGATGATGCGAAATTCTGACTCAGGACACTAGACCGTAATGCGGTGGACTCGCTGCTTCAGCCAGGAGATGCCGAAGCGCTCCGCGCCGTGACTGTCCTGAGATTCCTCGAGGAGCAGTTCAACCTCGAATCCCGAGAAGAGGCTCTGGACCTCTTCGTCGGGGACCCGGAAGGGAGGGCCCTCCATCTCTTCCGAGCCGTAGTCCACCGTCACGAGCAGAATCTTCCCTCCCGGGAGGAGGCGATCGACGATGTGTTCTGCGTAGTGCGGTCGAGTTTCGGGAGGGAGCGCGATGAGGGAGGCGCGGTCCCACACGAGGTCGAAGTCATCGCGCTCGAACTGGAAGAAGTCACCGTTGAGGAGGGTCAATCCGGGGAAGCGCCAAATGCGGAACGGACCCTCGACGACCTCGGGGGCGGAAAGATCGTTCTCCGCGAGAAACGCGGCACACGCCTCAGGCGCGAACTCCACGCCAGTGACACGATGCCCCTGATCGCGGAGCCAGATGAGGTCCAAGCTCTTCCCGCAAAGCGGGACGAGGATCTCTCGAGACATCCCGCGCGCATGTTCGGCCAGGTAGCGGACGAGGTGGCGGTGGACATCCGGTTGGTGGAACCCGATCCGCCCTTCTCGCCAGCGTCGACGCCAGTAGTCGATCTCCACCGGGAAACTCCTCTCCGTGCTCTGGGGAGGATAGCCGAACGCGATCCCCAGGGGGGTCAGGCTACGCCACAGCCTCAGTCACGCAGTTCGGCTTCCCAATACGCCTGGCTGAGGAATTTCTCCCAGCTCTTGTAGGTCGGGCGATCGGGGAACCTGCGGATTCGCTGCCAATGGGGGCGCACCGGGGTCGATCGGAGTTTCATCCCCGCCTCGACGGGAGTGTGGTTCCCCTTCTTCTTGTTGCAGTTCACACAGGCGAGAACGCAGTTCTCCCAGGAGAGATGGCCGCCACGGCTGCGTGGAAGGACGTGATCGATCGTCAGCTCTTTCGAGCCCGGGCGACTCCCACAGTACTGACAGGTGAAGCGGTCCCTGCGGTACAGGTTGAGACGCGAGAACGTGACGGTCTTGTCACCGACACCCGAGTAGCAGGTCAGCACGATCACCTCGAGAGGTGCGAGCGAGAGCCGCGAGCTTCGGATGCAGGCCTGCTCTGTGATGATTCGGGATCTCGTCACGGCATCCCATGAATCGAGGTCGTGCACCTCGTAGCTCACCGGATCGATGATCCGGGCGGAGCCGCGTGCGACCAGGCCGATCGCGATCCGAGTCGGAAGGGTATGGATCGGGACCCAGTTGCGGTTCAGGACTAGTGTCGGTCGTTCGAGCGTGAGCATCGGGACGAGCCCCTTCCGCTGCTCGGGTCGGCGCTACTGTAAGCATCGCATCGAGCGGGAGACCGCCGCAACTCCGCGGGGGCCCCGATCGGCGCCGCTTGCGACGAAGATAGCGGCCGCGGCCGAGCCATGCCAGCCGGGCCACGGAATCCGTCTACCCCCGCGGGGCCCTGGAACGGACCAACGGCGGGCAATTCGCCCGGATGAGATAAGCCCCCGGTCTCCCAAGCGCGAGGGGGCCATCCCTACCCCCCTCGCATCCGCTGCTGGGCGACCGAGGACTCAATGAGGTGAGCATAAGACTGTGCGCCGGAGACACTGTCCCGGGTGGCGCGGTGCAATACATTTTCAAGGGGCTGCTCGAGCCCCGGGTTTTCCCTGCAGTGCCATCTCTCCCCTAGCAGGAACCGAGAACCTCCGTGCAGAGGATCGAGTCCGCGGTCGGATCGGTCCCGCAATTGGGGAACGGAGCTGGGGGCGGCCCGACCGCTCCCGTGAATAGGTAATGGAGCAGGTAGACCGCGTCATCCACTCCGAGGAAGCCGTTGTCGTTCACATCGGTGACATCCATGCAGTCGACTCCGCTCGTCGGCAGAAAGATCATCTCGAGGCAACGCAGTGCATCGAGGATGGTCACGCCACCGTCGAAGTTGCAGTCTCCGCGGCGAAACGCCGCTTCCGTGATCTCGATCGCGCCGAGGCTTCCCGCGATCGGGCTCTCGACGAGATTGTTGACCCCGTCGTCAGTGACGACCAACATCGCCACCGGCGGATCACCGAGCACATCCGTGAACTCCAACGCGCTCGGCCCCAGCGGCGCGGAATTCGCGACGAAGTACGTCACTTCGACCACCGAGTGCGCTACCCCGGCGGAGAGCGTTGCGAAGGGAGGGACGAGATCGCCGTCGATCAACACCCCGACCGTCACCCCGATCCCACCGGCGGGGGCGAGATTCGGGAAGAAGTTGCTCGCCGTTCCGGCGAACGCATTCCCTGGTCCTACCCCTACTGGGGTCAGTACACTGGCGTCGTGGGTGAGCCCGAGCGAGAAACCGACGATCGGCTCTGTCGCTTCTAGGCTCATGGTCACGATCACCAGGGTCCCCGGGGGTGTCGCCACGGTCAGCACCGCAGCGGTCGCCGTCACCTGGGCAGGGAGCACCGTCGTTGCGACCAGCATCGCCAGCGGGAGGAGGAGTCGAGGTGGGTCGATCATCTGCCTCCCCCCGGATGCCGGAGCCACACGCGCCGGTCTCCCCGACACAACCAAAGCAACGAATAGGCCAAACATGTTCAATGTCAAGGCACTGTTATACCGCTTGTAAATACAAGCGAACGCAAGCTGACTCCCGTGGTGGCGGAATCTACAGCCGAGCAGCGCCCGCCATGGCCGGGGGGCGCCCGACCGGAACACGAGTGTCCGAACCGCCGCAAGGAGAATTCATCGCAACAAGGAGAGGGGTGGCAGGAATGACCACATCGAAGCGCGCCCTTGCACAGCGTCGCTGTCGGCCGTGTCGCGGTGGGGAGCCTCCCCTCGAGGCGGGTGAGATCAAACAGCTCTCGGATGAGCTCGATGCATGGTCGGTGGTCGATTCTCACCACCTCGAGAAAGAATTGCGATTTCCCGATTTTCGGTCCGCCCTCGCCTGGATCGATGAGGTCGGCGCGATTGCGGAGGCCGAGGACCATCACCCGGAGCTCTGGTTCACCTGGGGTCGGGCGCGAGTGCGGATCTGGACTCACGCCATCGACGGACTGACGGAGAACGACTTCATTCTGGCGGCGAAGATCGATGGGATCGGAAAAGACCGGTGAAAGCCGCGCCGTCGAGTAGCGCCCAGAGCCCGAGGCAGATCGAGGGGCTCGAGGCAATCCTGGCCGCTGCGCGGGGGTCCAGCCCCATGTGACGCAGATTGTCACAGCGAGGGGCGATCTCGTCGCTAAAATAGGGGTCCTCTTCCTCTCCCGCCCAAGCTCCAGGGATCCCAGCATGACCCGATCCGATGCGCTCCGACCCGCGCTCCTTCTCACCGTCCTCGTGCTCCTTGCAGTGCCGCTCTCCGCGCAGCATGGGGACGATCTGACCGTCATCGAGATCTCGGAAGCGGGGACGGTGTTCGATCCCGCGGACGGCACGATCCCGAGGTACGTCGCTGCCCTCAGCCCGACATTGGTGCTCTACGAAGAGCGCAACTTCTTCGGCCAGGCAATCGGTGCGCTCCGCCGCGCCGGCGATCTGACGTCGACCCCTCCGGCGAGGACGACCCGCGCATCGGACCCTCTTCTCTTCGAGGGTGACGGAGTCACTCCATTCTCCGACCCAACGGTGTTCCATCCGACCCTCGTCGACGTCGGGAGTGGAGTCACTGGGCTCTACGTGCTCTCCAACCTACCCACGGGGACCGTGCACTTTTTCTCATCGGTGGGTGGAACCACCTGGGTCCGGGCCGGGTCGCCGGTACTGCCGGGTCTCGGGGGGGGATCGGGGATTCTCGGAACCCTGCGGGCAGATGACCCATCTCACGCCGAGGGAACTGTGATCAGCGTGTACTACCAGACCGGAGGTGGGGCGCTGCGAGTGATCCAGTCGCTGCCATCGGCGGTAGGTGCGGCGAAGTTCCTCAGCCTCGATCCAGCGACCGACAAGGAGATCCTGCCGGGGGGGCTCGTCCCCGGGGGGTTCACCGCGACCGGGGCTGTGGTCCGATTCCCCGGCGGAGGATACGGGATCTTCTTCGTGCCGCAGACAGATGGCTTCATCGGACTTGCCGAGTCGGTGACCCCGACTCTCGGTTGGACGATCACCCGCGGGGCGAGCGACCCGATCCTCTCCACCTCCACGAATACGGCCGCTGCCGATGGAGCTCGCTCCGAGATCAAGGAGCTGTCGCTCTACGAGGTCGCCGGGGGGCTCGAGGGATATTTCGTCGGCGCGATCCCGGGTCAGCCGATCTTTACGCGCAGCCTCGGGAGAATTCGAATCGATGGGGGAGGGGCGTTCGCGGCCAGCCCACCGTTCGTGCGAGGCGATGCCAACTCGAACGGAGCGGTCGACATCGTCGATGCGCTCTTCATCGTCCAGTTCCTCTTCACCGGTGGATCGACCCCGGAGTGCGGGGACGCAGCCGACACGAACGATGACGGCGGTCTCGACCTCACCGACCCGATCTACCTACTCCTCTACCAGTACAGCGGGGGAACGCCCCCCTTCGCGCCGTTCCCATCTTGCGGCAACGACGCAACCGGAGACTTGATCGACTGCCCCACCTTCTCTGGTTCTCCCTGCGCAGCCCCGTAGCTCCCCGAGAGCAAGAGTGATCGGTCGCTGCCAGCTTTCTCTCGCTCAACATAGGTGGCCCGGGCAAGAAAAAACCGGAAGAGCGACCATCGCTCTTCCGGCGCATCAGGATCGAGGGGGAAACCCCCCCGAGTTCTCCGGAGCGCGCGACCTGCACGCGTCTCCCTATCGTCTTCACTCAGGCGACACTACGACTCTCGGCACGAATTCTTCGAGTCGATCGATCCGACCCCAGCGACTTGAACTGCGCCCCACGGCTACTCAGCAATTCCCATCACGGGCGCATTCGCACGGATCTTCACCTGCATCGCATTCTAGCTGGGTGGCCGAAGGGCGCCAGAGATTCGAGACGGCCAGATACTGGCCGCATTCCGGCAGGGGATGGGGTGGGAGAATCGAACGGCCAGGGATTGGCGATGGGACACTCCAGACGTCCGTAAGAAAGAGATACGGCTCAGAACACTGCGGGGAGCTCATCGGCGGGAAAGGCGGGCCCTTCGACACAGACCCGACGATATCCCACCCCGTTTGGAACGGAGATCACACACCCGAAACACGCTCCGAAGCCGCAGGGCATGTAGTTCTCGAGCGAAATCCAGAACGGGATCCCACGAGCAACTGCCAGGTCCCGAAGTGCGACGTTCATGCCGTGGGGACCGCAACCGATTCCGGCCGCTGCCCCCGGGGCGACCCCCTCGAGGTGCCGAATGGTGAGCTCCACGACGTTTCCACGGTGCCCCGCGCTGCCATCATCGGTGGCTACGGCGGTGTCGACCCCGAGGTCCCGGAACGCAGTCCAGCCGATGAGGAGGGAGCGTCGCCGCGCTCCGAGAAGGATCCGGTGGGGAGGCGCAGCGGGGTCGAGAGCGAGCTCGCGGCAGTAGAGGAGGAGTGGAGCGACGCCGATTCCCCCTCCGACGAGGAGGAGCAGGCCGTCCGGGGGAATCTCTGGGCGGGGGAGTGGCCGGCCGAGCGGCCCGAGGAGATCGATCGACTGGCCCTCGGCCCAGCGTGCCATCCGGCGCGTCCCGGGACCGACCACCTGGTAGAGGAGAGAGATCCGCTCCGCGCCCTCTCCCGGCTCTGGATGGACGTCGGAAACGCTGAAGGGCCGCCGGATCAGCGGGTCATCGCCATCGCTGGTCCGCACTCCGACGAACTGCCCCGCTCGAACTCGAGGGGCGAGCTCCGGGGCGTAGGCTTCGAGGACGAACCAACCCTCCCCGAGGTCGTCGTTCCGCAGGACCTCAGCGATCACTCTGGGTTCGCTCCAACTCTCGGAATGCCGCGGGAAGTTCGTCGATCAGGTCAGAGGCGATGAGCGACTCCTCTCCGATGCGATCACGGGCGCGATCTCCCGCGCGACCGTGGAGCCACGCTCCGCGACGAGCCGCGACGAACGGCGGGTCGCCGCGGGCGAGCAACGCACCGATCACGCCCGACAGCACATCGCCACTCCCGGCGGTCGCCATTCCCGCGTTCCCGGTCGAGTTGCGCACGGAGTGGACTCCCTCGGCGATCTGCGTCCGCGGTCCCTTCCGGAGGATGACCCCGGGTACGGCTCGAGCAAAGGCGTCCACTTCGAACTCCGGGTCGTCCTCGGCGGCACCGAGAGCGGACCGAAGGAGGGCAAACTCGCAAGCGTGTGGGGTGAGGACCCTGCCGGCCGCGCCGTCCGCGAGACGCCTGGGATCGCGTGCGAGATGCCACAACCCGTCCGCATCGATCAAGTGCGGCCCCTTGTACACATCGAGGATCCCGGCGAACAGGGGTCCAGTCCCGGGGGAGCGGCCGAGTCCGGGACCGAGCACGAGGGCATCGGCGCGTCCGAGATAGAGTTCGAGACGCGCGAGTCCTTCTGCGGTGAGGGTTCCATCCGCGTCGTCGGGGAGGGGGAGGGACATCCCCTCCACGCACGCGGACTCGAACGCGCTGTGGATCTGGGTCGGGATCGCGGCGGTGACGAGGCCCGCACCGGAACGGAGGGTGGCGCGAGCGGCGAGGATCACGGCACCGCTCAGGCCGAGTGAACCGCCGACGATCAAGACCCGCCCCATCGTGCCCTTGTGCGCGTCCTCTCCCCTCGGCGGGAGGGGAGGGAGGTCAGCGGGGGGACGGGGGTTCTTGGGGGAGCCCGACGGAATCATCGCGCCCCCTCGGCGAGCCGATTGATGCGGTCGGCGAGTACTCCAGCTCCGAAGCCGTTGTCGATATTGACCACCGACACTCCGGGAGCGCAGCTGTTCAGCATGCCGAGGAGAGCTGCGAGCCCTCCGAAGCTCGCGCCGTAACCGACCGAGGTCGGAACCGCGATCACGGGGACCGACACCATCCCGCCGACCACTGAAGGAAGAGCTCCTTCCATCCCTGCGACGACGACGACCACATGGGCGGCGCGGATGCGGTCGCGGGCTCCCAGAAGTCGGTGTAGACCCGCCACCCCGACGTCGACGAACCACTCGACCGCGCTCCCGAGCGTCTCGGCGGTGACGCGCGCCTCCTCGGCGACAGGGAGGTCGGAGGTCCCCGCACAGACCACGGCGATCCGCCCGATCGACGCAGCCCCTTCCGGCGAGATGCTCAAGCAGCGCGCACGTTCGTGCCAGTGGGCTCGAGGGATCATCGAACCGAGGATGGCGCCGATCTCGGGAGCGACGCGCGTCGCGAGTGCGCGATCGGATCGAGCAAGGATGCCGCGGAGCGCCGCGTCGATCTGGTCCGCGCTCTTCCCGGCACCATAGACCACCTCGGGTACTCCGCAGCGCTCGGTCCGGTCGTGATCGAGGTGCAGTTCTTCCGAACGCGCGACCCCGAGGCTCTCGAGTGCGGCTTCGATCGGCAATTCCCCGGCTGCGACCGAGGTGAGGATCGTGCGCCACAGCGCCGGTGTGGGCTCGCTCACGGGGACGCCTCCGCTTCCAGATCGAGTCCGGCGAAACGTCCCTCGCGAAAGAGGCGCAGCCCGCAGGCGGCGATCATCGCGCCATTGTCGGTCGAAAACTCGAGGGGAGGGAAGATCAGGCGTGCGCGCGATGAGAGTCCCTGGTCGAGCCGAGAGCGTAGCGCGCGGTTCGCGGTGACCCCGCCTCCGAACACTACCGTGTCGAGCCCGGTCTGTTCGAGCGACCGCCGGATCTTCTCGACGAGAACCGCGGCGACCGACTCTTGGAACGAAGCGCAGAGGTCCTCGCGGCGTGGGGCCCCCGCGACCGGTCCCGGTTCGCGGGCACCCTGACCTCGCCACCGATAGAGGACTGCGGTCTTGAGCCCGGAGAAGGAGAAGTCGAGGGAGTTTGGCTCGAGCAGGGTCCGGGGAAGCTGGACCGCGTCCGGATCCCCGTCGAGCGCCATCCGTTCCACTTCGGGGCCGCCTGGATACTTCAGGCCGAGGATCGCCGCGACCTTGTCGAACGCCTCTCCGATCGCATCGTCCCGCGTGGCACCGATCCGCTCCCGACCCTCGGGGGTGACTTGGTAGAGGTCGCTGTGACCCCCGGAGAGCACGACGCCGAGAAAGGGCGGAGAGACCGACACTCCGCCGAGTTCGGGTGCTTCGAGGTGCGCTTCGAGGTGGTGGACTGCGATCAGCGGTTTCTCCCAGGCCCAGGCGAGCGCCTTGGCGGTGGTCACTCCGACCAGGAGCGCGCCGATCAACCCAGGCCGATGGGCGACCGCGATCGCGGAGAGATCGGACGGAGCGACCCCCGCATCGCGGAGAGTCCGACTGATCACCGACGTCAGATCACGCACGTGCGAGCGCGAGGCGATCTCGGGGACGACCCCCCCGAAGCGACCGTGTTCCTCCGCTTGAGAATGAACGATTTGTGCGATGAGCCGCGGGCCGTCCGCAACCAAAGCTGCGGATGTCTCATCGCAAGTGCTCTCGATGCCGAGGACGATCACCGCTCGCTCCCTCCTCCGGGAGCACTCCCTTCCGGGGCCGCTTCCTTAGGGGCGAAGAGTGAGGCGACGTCCCCCGGTCGCGACAGGAGTCGACCGCGCGCGCCAAGATCGGATCGGGGGGCGAGGCCTGGCCCGGGGTCGGTTTCGCGGAGGGAGGAGGCTCCTCGTGAACGGCGAGTGGAGTGTTGATTCGATCGAGTTGGCGACGATCCCACCACTGGTAGTGCAGCTGGCGGAGCTCCGGATCGACGACTACCGGGACATCGGGGATCAGGCCGTGCAGACCGTCTTCATCGCGGTGGATCCGATCTCCGGTAGGTGGATGGAAGCTCTGAGTGGTGATCTTGACGATCCCATCCCGGGCGCCCCGACCGATCGAGATCACGTCCTGGACAGTCCACTTGCCGAAGCTCTCCTCACCGATCAGCGGCGCGCGCTCGTGGTCGCGCAGGGCGGCAGCGACGATCTCGGAGGCGCTCGCAGAATTCCCGTCGATGAGGATGGCGAGCGGGACCGAGGGGAAGGAGGTTCGGCCGAACGAACGGAACTCCTCTTCCGTCACCCCTGGATTCCGGCCTCCGGCGGGCGCCGGGGCGCGTCCCACGGTGCGGACGATGAGGCGGCTCTCCTCGAGGAAGAGGGAGGCAACTCCGACCGCTTCGTCGAGCAATCCTCCACCGTTGCCGCGAAGGTCTAGGATGATGGAGCGCGCGCCGGCTTCGAGCAGCCCTTGTACTGCTCCCTGCACGTCTTCGGTCGAATGGGGTTGGAACTGGATCAGCCGCACGACGCCGACCGGTTCTCCTCCGGCGGTCCGGTGCAACACGACCTCGCCGAGACTGGGGATCGAAACCCTCTGTCGGAGGACGACGACGGTACGGGTCTCGCCGGCGGGGGTCTCGATCTGGAGCTCGACGCTGGTCCCCTCGGGACCCTTGATCAATCGGGTCGCATCCTCGACTCGTTTTCCGCGCAGACTCGTCCCGCCGGCTTGGAGGATTCGTTCTCCACTTCGGAGTCCGGCTCGAGCTGCGGGCCCCCCATCGACCACGAGGGTGATCCGCGGCACGCCATCCGCCTCCGCTCCCGCTTCCTCTGATCCTGCGGGGCCGACGACCACGCCGATCCCGACGATATATCCTTCGGTGTCCTGCTCGAACGCCGCGACCTGTTGGGGGGAGAGGTACCGGCTGTTGCGATCGAGACTCCGGAGCATCCGGTCGAGACCATCGTGGAGGAGCAGGTCACCGTCGACCTCCCGTACGTGCGAGCGTTCGACGATCTGCAAGACCCGGTCGACCAGCGCCCCGCGACTGAGCGCGGGGTTCGGGGCGGACTCGAGGCAGAAAAGGATGGCGAGGACGACGCCAGCGAGGATGCCGAGGATCGGGATCGCATGGGCGCGCATCGACCGGTACTCCTCCCCGCAAATCGGATGACTAGGATCTGCGGAGCATTCTAGTCCAGTGTCTGCGAACTTCGACCTCGATGATTCGCGATGCCCCAATCGAGGCTTTCTGGCGGCCGGGGCGCCCCTTCCTCCGCCTGGGGCAGGGCGAACGACGCGCGGCCCCGCGAGATGCGGGGCCGCGCGGGATGTCCAGAGGAATGGGCGGGGCCGGAATTGAACCGGCGACACCTGCATTTTCAGTGCAGTGCTCTACCAACTGAGCTACCCACCCGGAGGAACACCCCCCGACGACCCAGCGCCCGCTCTTCAGCCTCCGAAGGAGCTGGTCCCCGAGGAGTGAGGGGGCGGATTCTAGCGTGGATGATTCCCGGGGGTCGAGGGCGATTCCTGGCTTGTCTTCACGAAATGAACGAGCAGGGCGGTGAGCCAGCCGGCCCGCCGCCCCTGCAGGATCCGAATCTGCCGGTGATGGATCAGTATCCCTCGACGGTGGAGATGAAGTCCGTGATCGCCTCGAAGTCCCTCGCGACGTCCCCGGCGACCCGGAAGGTCTCGACAAACTCTTCGAGCCAGGTATCGACTTCGTACGGGACGAAGACGATATCGCCGTTGCGCATCAGGATGTCCTGGTCCCCGTCTCCCAAGAACACGAGGCGGCGGATGTCGCAGAGAATGACGTAACGGTCTCCCGTCGCCTTGCCCTGCCGGATCACTGCGATCTGTTCCCACTCCGACTTGTCCCTCAATGCTTCGGTGCGAGCGAGAACTCGGCTGATACGGTCGTCTCCGTTGAGTGTGATCACGCCTTGGCGTCCGGTGGGGTTCAGGACCGCCACTTCTCCGCCCTGGACGCGATCGCCGAACTCGGTGGTCTCGGTGTTGACGATCACCTGCGGCGGGTCGACGAAGAATTCTCGGTAGCGTTCGGAAATGTCGCTCTTGAACTCGAACACCGAGCGCCCGACCGCTTGGACGTCCCCGATGAGTGGCAGATCGACGTAGCCATCCGGGCGAACGTTGACCACGCGCTGGATCTCGTGCCCATAGACCTCGACATTGATCCGGATCCCCGGGGGAAGGACGTACTCCTCCTCGGGGGAGATGCCCCTCTCGCGGAGTACCGCGATGTACTGCGGGGCAGTGATGATGGTGGCGGTCGTAGACGGGATGAGGTTTCCCTCCCCGTCGTAGTAGGTGAACGTCGACTGTGGGGTGGTGACCCGGGTGTAGCACCCGGGCAGCACGAGGGGGGCGCAGATGAGCAGCAAGAGCAGCCCGAGTCCGCCCCGTTCCCACAGCCGGATTCGTCGTCCGCGGTCAGCGGGTTCTGGAGTCATCGGATCCCTTCCCTGCGGGGGGATGGACAGAGGGTGGGCCTCCATGGTCCGAGGGAGGCGCTCCCTTCCGGTATCGGCCGGGGGGATGGGGGGCTTGAGTGCGGTTCTTGGGTCTCGAGGTGGGGACGAGCTCATCGGAGGGGAGATGCAGAGAACATTTGGGCGGGTACCGGACACCGGCACCTGCCCCAGCTTCGATCGGATGCCTTCCGAGTCGCCAGCGGGGCGTCGACAGAATGGGGTGTAGCGACAACCCCGCCTATTTCAGCCCAGAGCCGCGAACTTCCGCATCAGCAACGACTTCCGCCGGGCGGCGGTGCGCTTGTGCAGGACGCCCTTCTGGATCGCCTTGTCGAGCTTTGCCTGGGCGGTTCGAAGGCAGGTCGTCGCGACTTCGCGGTCCTTTTTCTCGATCGCCTCGAGCGCCTTCTTCGTCCAGGTCTTGATCTCCGACTTCACGGCCCGGTTGCGCAGATTGCGCTTCTGGTCCTGGCGGAGCCGCTTCTCGGTCGATGAATTGTTCGGCATCGGTGTTCAGGGTCCCTTCGGCCGCAGCTAGGTGCTGCGCAGTTTGTCGACTCGCTGCGAGACGTCGCGGAAATTGATGTCGATGGACATGATCTCCTCGAACAGCTCGAGCGCAATACTCGCGTCCCCCTTGGCATCGTGGGCCTCGGCGAGGCTGTACTGCGTTTCTTTCCACATGCCGGTGTCGCGGTCCTTGATGCCGTTGAGGGCGTTGCCGAACTCCCGGATCGCGAGGTCGAAGAGAGCCTTCGAGAAGAAGGCCTGCCCGATCCTTGCGTGGGACAGGACGGCGTACTTCGGATCCTTGCGGGCATTCTGGAACTGGCCGATCGCCTCGTCGAACTGCTTGTTCTTGAGAAGTAGTTCTCCGAATTCGGCTTTGAGCTTGAAGTCGGTGGGGTGGGCGGCGACGCGGCGCGCGTACTCATGGAGGAGAAACTCGTTCTCTTCCTCGAGGAGCCTCTCGATTTTCGCCACGAGGGTGGGATCGCCCGGCTTCTTCTGGAGCGCGATCTTCGCATCTTCGATAGAGGAGCGGATTCGCTGCTCGGTCAGCGTCGCGAGCTTCTCGGCAGCGTACATGTCCTGCGAGTTGACCTCGGCCGCCTTGCGGTACGAGACCTCCGCATCGTCGAAGCGCTTGATCTTCGCCTGCAGGTCACCCAGCTCCCGCCAGAGTCGCGAATTTTGTTCGTCCTTGGCGATCTCGCCCCGCTTCAGCTGAATCGCGATCTCGGCGTCGTCGGCGGTACGGATCAGTTGCCCCTTCTTGAGCAACGTCTCCGATTCGTCCTCGTCCTTCAGCATCGCGCGGAAGGAGTCCTCTTTCGATCCAGACTTCCGGGCCTCGGTCTTCTGCATCATCACCGCGGCAGAGAGGTCGCGGATCGATTTCCCCGCCTCGGCGTCTTCGGGCCGGACCTGCTTGACCCGTTCCCAACACTCGACCGCCTTCTCGAAGTCTTTCTCCGATTCGTACAAACGCCCGAGAGCCTTCCACGCATCGGTATTTCCGGGGTCGATCTCGACGACTTCCTGAAACGCCTGGTGCGCACTGCTCCCGAGATTCGTCGCCAGGAATGCGGACGCGATCTGCATCAAGGCATCCGCGTTCTGGGGGGCCAGTGCGAGCAACTTCTCGAGTTCGACGATCTGCTCCTCGAACTTCTTCTGCATCGAGAGTTTCTTGATCTTCCCGAGTAGACCCATGTTCTTGATCTTGAACATGCCACCGCCGGTGGTGCTCCCACCACTCTCCTGCACCCTGCGAATCGAGGCGGCGCGGAGCTTTCGGCGCTCGTCGGGCCGGTCGGGATCGATCGTGAGACCCTGTTGGTAGAGTGCGATCGCATAGTCGTAGTTCCGCTTCTTGAGGGCCTGCTCGGCCTTCTGGAAGAAGTTGTCGGAAGCTCCCATGACTCTCCTGTATTCGGGGGCGACAATGCTCGGGGACGATTCTACGCCGCAAAAAAAACTACGCCGGGTGGCGATCGACGGCAGTTCGGATCGTCCGGAGCAGATCGGCCGACACGCTGAGAAGCACGACGACAGCCCTCACGCGACTCTGGCTGGGGCCTTGGCCACTACGCGGTTCTACCTGGAACCCGTCCCCAGAAGGAACCCAGTCTCCAGAAACCGTATCCGGAAACCGCATCCAGAGCACCGTGGAGAGTCGCACCATCCCAGGGGAGCGGGAGTCTACTCTCGAGGAAGAAATGGGTCAATATCCTCGGCTGTTATCGGTACTTCTGGCGGTGGATCGGTGGTTCGCCATTTTGGTGACCGCTATCATGCCCCGCGCCTGGGAGCGGCGGGAGGTTCGGAAGAGGCTCCCTGGAATGGGGCCCTCCGTATCCCCCCTCCGCAGTCCGTCGGAGACCGCTTTTTGCCGAAGACTCTGTTTGAGAGAGCTCGATCCGTTGAAAACCCCGATCCCCGCCGCGGACTCTCTGAGACTCCGCTACTATCCCGACCCAGTCCTCCGACTGCGGTCGTCACCCGTGGCGGAGTTCGACGATGGGCTGCGGGCCCGGGTGCGACGGATGTTCGAGATCATGTACGAATACCGGGGGATCGGTCTCGCCGCTCCCCAGGTGGGGGTCTCGGAGCGGCTCTTCGTCATCAATCTCAGCGGCGAGGAGGACCACCCGGAGGACGAGCGGATCTTCGTCAATCCAGAAATTCGGGGTCCATCCGGCGGGTCTACGGAAGAAGAGGGCTGCCTGAGTTTCCCCAAGATCCGGCTCGACGTCCTTCGTGCGGAAAGAATCGTCGTCGAAGCATTGGACGCCGACGGTGAGCGATTCGAACTCGAGGCGGACGGACTTCTCGCCCGGTGCATTCAGCATGAATTCGACCATCTCGATGGGATCCTCTTCGTCTCTCGTGTCCCGGTGACGCGACGGCTGATGGTGCGCCGCCAGCTCAAGGAGCTCGAGCGCGAGTATCGAGAAAGGGTTGGCTAGGCACTGTGCGCGTCATCTCGAGCTTGTCCGAGGCGTCACCTGATCGCTTTCGTTCGCCGATTGCGACGATCGGCGTGTTCGATGGCGTACATCTGGGCCACCAATTCCTCCTCGACCGGCTCCTCAGCTGGAGCGATGAGACCGGCGGAGGCGATCGAGTCGTCATCACCTTCGATCGCCACCCACTCGAGGTGCTCGGGCAACAACCCCCGGTCTATTTGACCACGCTCGAGCACCGGCTCTCGCTCCTCGGACGGCACGGGGCGACCGCGGCGTTGGTTCTCCAGTTCGACCGAACCCTCGCCGCGTGGCCGAGAGGCGCTTCGTACAGGACGTGATCCGGGGAGCGATCGGAGCTCGCCGCCTCCTCCTCGGTCCCGATTCGACCTTCGGGGCGGGTGGGAGAGGGAACGCCGCGTACCTCGAGGAGCATCCCGAACTCGGAGTCGACGTAGAGGTGTCCATGCCGCTCCTCATCGATGGCGAGGTGGTCAGCTCGAGTTCGATCCGGCAGGCGGTGCTCAAGGGAGAGATCGAACGAGCGGCTCGGTGGCTCGGGCGCCCCGTCTCACTCTGGGGGCGGGTGATGCACGGGGATGGACGAGGGCGAACCCTCGGGTTCCCGACTGCGAATCTCAATTTGATGCACGCGGCAGCCCCCCCGCACGGGGTCTACCTCGCCCGACTCGAGGTCGACGAGCGCGCACTCCCTGCCCTGGTGAACATCGGTCGACGACCGACCTTCATGCGCGCCGACGACCCTGCGGACTACTCGAGGTACTTCAACGAACAGCTCGATCGGGTCGAGGTGTACGTCCACGGGTTCGACGGAGATCTGTATGACCATGCGGTCGAAGTGGAGATCCACGGAAAGGTGCGAGACGAGCACCGCTTCTCGGACAAGGAGGCGCTCATCGCGCAGATCCATCGGGACGTGGCGACGCTGGAAGAGTGGTGGGGCAGTCTCCATCCGTGAACGGCCGGGCTCGCGAGCTCGCTATTCCCGAACCCTCCGATTCCACCTCGCGCTTCCGTACCGGCTCTGCATCAGTTGCCAGCTCCGTTCCTCTTCATCGTCGGCCAGGTCCTCGATCATGCGCGGCTTCGCACCCAGTGCGCGGGCGATCCCATCGAGGAGCGCGCGGTCTCCGGAGAGAGGGAGGCGGTCCTGACGTCGGACCGAAGCTTGTACCAAGATTCTCCCGCGCCGGCGGTGAAGTGCGAGTCCCGCGATCTTCTCGAAGCTCCCGTCCGCCCACTCCACTCCGAGGTCGGTGGGGGTCGCGCGGTCGAAGCAGTCGAGGACATCGACCTGCGACCGCTCATCGAAGGTCCCTCCCCGTGCACGGAGCCCCGGGAGTTGTGCGGCGAGAGCTTCCCCTATCGCGTCCGCGACCCGCGTCGCGATCGCCTCGGGAGCACGGTCGGGCAGAAGAGGGGAGGGCGAAGGCGCGACGAGGGCCAGCGTCAGATCCTCGCCGTGGAAGATCGCACCACCACCGGTGATCCGCCGGACGGGGCCGCACCAGGCGCCCCCGAACTCGACGAGGCGCCACGCTTGGAATCGACCGATGGTGACCGATGGGCAGCGCCACAGTGCTCGGCGTAGCACTGCACGACCCCCGTCGAGGATGGCCTCGTCCCGCGCCATGTTCCTCGAGGCGGTCCAGGGAGCGTCGAGGAGAAGGTGGAGAACGGTGGGATCCACCAGAATGGGATCAAGCCTCGAGCTGCGCCTGGTAGGCGCGGTTGTCGAGGAGCTCGTTGTATTCCGACTCGTCGCTCGGTTCGATCTTGATCATCCAGCCCTCGTCGTAGGGGGATTCCCCGACCGCCTCGAGCCCTGATTCGAGGTCGGAGTTTACTTCGACCACCTCTCCGGAGATCGGGGAATTGAGCTCGCTGACCGCCTTGACCGATTCGATCTCGCCGAACGGTTCGCCGGCCCGCACTTTGGCTCCGATCTTCGGAAGGTCGATGTAGACCAGTTCGCCCAGCTCATCGGCGGCGAAGGCACTGATCCCCACCACGATGCAGTCTTCTTGCTTCTGAGCCCACTCGTGGCTCGACAGAAATCGGCGGTCGCTCGGGATGTCTGCCATGGGTTGGCTCCTTCCTCACCAGCGGAACGATGCCGGCTTCCCTTCGGACTGGCAAGGGGTCTACGGACTCGTGCCCCGAGCACCCGCACTCGCGAATCTCCGAGGAATTGGATCACTGGCTCCTGGTGTAGTAGGGAATCGCGACTGGACGCAGCTGCGCGCGCCGTCCCCGAATGTCGACTTCGAGTGACGCGGTCTCGGGAACATCGCTGCGGATGTACGCCGAGGCGATCGGAAACCCGAGGGTGGGGGAAGGGGAGCCGCTGGTCACTACGCCGACCGTCTCGTTCCCCGAGAGAACCGGACACCCTTGACGGGCGGGGCGGCGGCCGTCGACCGCGAACCCCCGCAGCAACCGGCGGGGACCCTCCGCCTGGATCCGGGCCAGAGCCTCGTGCCCGATGAACCCGCCAGGCTTCTTCATCCGGACCCCGAAGGAAATCCCCGCCTCGAAGGGGTCGGTGTCCTCGCCGAGCTCGTGCCCGTAGAGGGGCATCCCCGCTTCGAGCCGCAGAGTGTCTCGGCACCCGAGACCGCAGGGTCGAATGCGATCGCCCGATTCGGCCTGGAGTGCGGTCCACACCTCGGCGGCCTCGGCGGAGGGCAGATAGAGCTCGAAGCCGTCCTCCCCCGTATACCCGGTGCGAGACACCCACCCCTCGTGACGGTGTCCGCCGATCACGAGAACGAGATCGGAAATCTTGTAGTAGCCGAGCGAGGCGAGCTCGGGCACCCAGGTCGTCTTGACGAAGGGAGCGAGGAGTTCCTGCGCGTCGGGACCCTGCAGGGCGATCATCGCGACCTCTTCGCTCCGGTCGCGCAGCTCCGCACCCGGGCGTTCGAGGTGTTCGCGGAACCAAGGGAGGAGCTTTTCCCGATTCCCTGCGTTCACCACCAGCAGGACGCGATCGGGGAGGCGATAGACGAGGATGTCATCGCGGATTCCACCCTGCTCGTTACAGACGAGCGCGTACCGGATGTGCCCGGGTGTCATCGCCGCGACGTGGTTGGTGATCACCGAGTCGACCGCCTCGATCGCATGGTTGCCGACGATCTCGAAGCGGCCCATGTGGCAGAGATCGAAGAGTCCCGCACCCTTCCGCACCGCGTGGTGCTCCTCGGTCAGCGACGAGTACCACACCGGCATCTCGAATCCGCCGAACTCCACGAGTCGGGCTCCCAGGTCGCGATGAACAGGATTCAGGACGGTCTTCTGCACGCTCCTCCTCGGGGGAACTCGAGACTAAAAGGGTACGACCCCACGGCGTGTGCGCCGTGGGGTCGTACCGGCGGTCGGGGGACGACTGCTAGAACCCGAATCCCTCGGTGGGCTCCGACTTTCCTCCGCCGACGGCCTTGGCCTCGAGTGCCTGCTTCGCCCACTCCTCGTCGACGTAGCCCTGCACCTCGAGCGACTTGATGATGAACTTGGTATTGCTCCAGCGGAAGCCGAACTTCCCCTTCCGGAACTTGTCGGTGGCGAAACGAGAGGTCTCGACGCCGTTCAACTTGCAGATGATCTCGCCCTTCTCGTCCTCGTTCAGCTTGCTGTAGGTGACGACGAATTCATAGGGCTCGCGCTTCTGCACCCAGTCCTTGAACGGCTTGCGGTACTCGGGCTGGACAGCCTTGGCCGCCGGCTTCTTGAGACGCGCGTTGTCCTCGACAACAAAGACATTCGTCGCGAATTCGGAGGCGTAGAAGTCACCGACATCCGACATGAGCACGATCTCGAGGAAGGGCTTCTGCAACAGGAGCTGGAACTGGACCTCGGCCCGGATGCTCACCGCATCTTCGAAACCGGCGTCCACCAGGACGTAGCCCCGGGTGTTCGACGCCATCACGTAGTCGGTCTGACCCTCTCCGACTCCTTCGTCACCCTCGAAGTGGATGAACTCCCCACCATAGAGGACGGTGATGTCCTCCTTGAACTCGTTGCCGTCCGCCCAGTCGATGCGGAGTTTGCCGTCGATGTATTCCGCCGAACCGTGGAAGAGGGTCGGGATGTCGGTGAGATCGACTTCGCTGTCGGCGCCGAGATCGGGGATCTTGATCTCGCCGACGTCCGGGGTGGAGTCGCGGCTGAGTCCGCCGCTCGAGTCGCCACGCCCAGGGTTTCTGTTCGAGACCGTTTTTGCGAGCTCGCCCTTCGTATACTCGGTCGCCGATGAGTAGGCGACCTTCGCCTGCCGGAAGTAGTTCACCGCACGGTCGAATTGCCCCGAATCGTACGCCTGGGCGCCGTCTCGCTCCTGGTCCGACGCCCATTTCCAGTCCGAGGAGGCGATCGTCTCCGCGCCGAGGTCGGTCGCAGCCTGCTTTTCTGCCGCGAGGAGAACGCGTTCCTCATCCGCCATCGCCTTCTGCTTGGAGGACTGCTCGGCTTGCCGATCGACCGCTTGGAGGTCGCTCATCGCGTACGAGAGCTTCCGTGACCCCTTCGTCAGTTCACCGGCGGTTCTCGCCTCCTTCGCATCGGCGAACGCCTTTTCCGCCTTCGCAAAGGTGGTCGGATCCACGAGGTTCTTTCCGGCTTCCTTCAGTGCGCCATGAAATTTCTCGAATGCGGCCAATTCGGCATCGAAACTCTCGAGTTTCACGCCCAGCTTCGCCGCAGTCTTGACCGATTCCTCGAACTTGCTCGTCGCGCTTCGGAAACTGCGTTTCGCCTTGCTCGTGGCGCTCTCGGCGACGTATTCGTCCGCCTTCTCGAGATAGGAGAGCCCCTTCTCGTAGAGTTCTGTGGCGAACTCCGCCGCTCCGGCCTCTTTCGCCGCGTCACGGGCACTCTCCGCCTCCGAGCGCATCGCGTCGAAGTCGACGGAGGCGGCGCCCTCAGTTTCGGCCGACTTCTCTTCCCCGCATCCGGCGGGAACGAGGACGAGGATGCAAACGACCAGAACCGCGGTCAGGGACCGTGCGGTCCGCTTTCGAAGCCTTGCCGACATGAGTCTCCTCTCGTGCGAACCCTGGGACGTCGATCGATCATCTTCGCTTGGACCGTCGCTCCGGGAATCGTCTCTCTCGGTACCACATGGGGGGGCGACGCGCGATGAGCACGCCCGCATCTCGAGCGAAACCCTTCCACCCGAAGGGCTTCCGGAGGGCTTTGCCAATTCTATCGAGGGCCCGGAGGACCCACAAGCGAGCCGGAGCCTTGAGCCGCTCCTGCGGGATCTGCCTTCAGCCGCTCCGGGTGAATTTGCCCCAGCCGAATCCGCCTCACTCTCCCTGGCGGTCCACGGGGCCTCTGACCTGGAAGACGCAGTGGGGGTACCCGAGCCCGCGCAAGAACTCCAAGAGGGCCAGTCCATCCCCGAGCGCGGCCGCGGAATCTCCCTGAATGACCAGCGGGAGGAGCCGATCCTCATGGCTCCTCTCGCCGAGAAGATCGGAGAGTTTCGGCCGTGTGATCGGGCGTCCGTTCCAATGGAGCGACCCGTCCGCAGCGAGTGCTATCACCCGCCCCTCCGCGGATGGAGGCATCCCCTGGGTGACGGAAGGAACCCGCGGGAGGTCGACCGTCACGATATGACTTCGATCGAAGCGCGCGGAGATCAGGAGGAAGACGAGGAGGAGGAGGACGACGTCCACGAGCGGGGCCAGCCCGAACGCCCCGCCAGGTCGTTGGCGCCGCTCTAGACCACGAAAGGGCCGCGTCGCCGCCGTCACTGCGCCGCCGTCACTGCGCCGCCGTCGTCACCGAGGAGCCCGCGGTCGCATGACGAGTCCGCTGGGGTGCCCTCGCGGAGAGGGTCAGGACCACTTCACGGATCGCGTCCTCGAGGTCGGAGACGAATCGGTCGATGCGTTGCCGCAGCAGGTGGTGGACGATGGTGGCGGGGATCGCGACCGCGAGCCCCGCTCCGGTGGTGACCAAAGCCTGCGCGATCCCCCCGGTCAATCGCTCGCCGTCGACGCCGATCCCGGCGGCGAGTCCTCCGGCGATCCCTTCGAACGCGGAGATCATCCCCCAGACGGTGCCGAGGATTCCGATCAGTGGTGCGATTTGGGCGATCACTTCGACGTGCGGGAGGTGTCGTTCGAGTCGCGAGAGCTCGGAGGCCGCGGATCCCTCCATCCGCTCCCGTAGGAGCGGGAGCGGCAATTGGCAGTGGGTGAGTCCCTCGGTCCAAACGCGGGCGACCGGCCCGGGGACCGACTCCGCGTAGCGGATTCCGCCGGGGACGCCTCCACGAACGATCGCAGCGCGCATCTCCTCGTGGAATGCCGCTGGATCGACCGCGGCCCTGCGATAGCGCAGGAACCGCTCGATAGAGATCGCGATCACGCCGACGGAGGCGGCGAGCAGCGGGAGCATGAAGAGCGGCCCCCCCCGGAGGAAGAGCTCGATCATCGTTCCGGAACCGGCTTCCCCTCGGTGAACCGACCGATCGCACGATACTTCTGGTGGCGCTGCTCGACCCTTTCCTCGGGGGGGAGCTCGGACACTTCGTCGAGGTTCCGCAGGATCGCTTCTTCGACGCTCGCCGCGGTCTGGCCGTGGTCGCGGTGTGCCCCGCCGAGCGGCTCGGGGATCACCTCATCGATGATGTCGAAGCCGGCGAGGTCCTGGCTGGTCAGGCGGAGGATCTCCGCGGCGCGTGGCGCGTGGCTCGAGTCCTTCCAGAGGATCGCCGCACAACCCTCGGGACTGATCACCGAGTAGTAGGCGTGCTCGAGTATCAGGACCCGATCTGCGAGGCCAATTCCGAGAGCTCCCCCTGATCCTCCCTCCCCGATGACCACGGAGATCACGGGAACGCGAAGAGACGCCATCTCGAACAAGTTGCGCGCGATGACGAAGGCCTGTCCCCGCTCCTCCGCCCCGATGCCGGGGTAGGCTCCGGGGGTGTTGATGAAGGTGATGATCGGGATTCCGAACTTCTCGGCGAGGCGCATCTTCCGCATCGCCTTGCGGTACCCCTCGGGGTGCGCACACCCGAAGTTGCACTCGATCTTCTCCGGGGTGGTCCGCCCCTTGCGGTTTCCGACGATCATCACCCTTCGCCCGCCGATCCGGCCGAGGCCGGTGACGATCGCGGGGTCATCGCGGAACGCTTGGTCTCCGTGGAGCTCGAGGAAGTCGGTGACGATCCACCGAATGTAATCGGTGACGAGAGGCCGCTTCGGATGCCGCGCGATCTGGACCCTCTGCCAGGGGGTGAGGTGTGCGTAGATCGCGCGCTTCTTTTCTTCGCACTTCCTCTCGAGCTCCTCGATCTGTCCGCTCAGATCGACATCGGAACTCTGGGAGAATGCGCGCAACTCGCTGATGCGAGCCTCGAGTTCCACGATGGGAGCCTCGAAATCGAGCCCCGGCGCCGGGCTGGCATGATCCATCGAGGGTCCTCTCTTCCGCGAAGTCCGGATTGTAGACCGGGGAGCGGTCGCGGGTCGAGGCGGGAGCGGGAGCGGTCCCGGTCCCCGGGGGCGCCCCATCAGTTCCACCCGCTCTGCTTTACACCGCTCACCCCCCCCGGCAGAATCCGCATCCCGGGGGTGACCCGGGACCCCCCCGGAGGCTCGATGACGTCGCTGATCACCATCACGGTCCGTCACGACCATGACCCGGCTCCGCGCCCGAACCCCGAGCTGGCCGCACTATTTCGGGAGCTTGGCGGAGGGTCCAACCTCCGCGCGACCCGCGATACCGTCTTCGCCTTTCGCTTCCCCGAGAGCGTCCTTTCCCACGACCTCGAACGGTTCGCCCGAGAGTTCCTGGGGGGATCCCCCGAGTGCGAGACGTTCGTCTGCCCCGGACTCGATCTCCCCCCGCGGAAGAAGGACGAGGCCTCGGTCATCGTGCTCCGCCGCCCGGGGGTGATGGACCCGGTCGACGGAAGCGTCCGCCATGCGCTGCGCGATGCGGGATTCCCGGCGGATGAGATCGAGGTCCGGGTCGCTGTGCGCTTCCGGTTCGCCGGGAGCGGCCTCTCGTTCGGACGTGATGCGCTCGAGGCCCTCGCCGCCGGTCGGCTCGCGAACACGATCGTGGACGAGTGGAGTTCTGCGATCCCGGGGGAGCCGGATCGACTTCCCGATCCGTTTCGGGCGTTCCCCTCCGCTCCGACCGGTCGGGTCGAGGTCCCGCTCGTCGGACTCGGCGACGAGGACCTGCTCGCTCTTTCCAAGCGGGGGGGACTTTCGCTCGACCTCGATGAGATGCACGCGATCGAGCAGCACTTTGCGGAACTCGGGCGGGAGCCCACCGAGGCGGAGCTCGAGACGATCGCACAAACCTGGTCCGAGCACTGTTGTCACAAGACCCTCACGGGACCGATCGACTACGACGGAGAACGCGTGGAGAACCTCCTCAAGGAGACGATCTTCGCCGTGACGCGCACCCTCGACCCTCCCTGGTGCTGGTCGGTCTTCCGAGACAACGCGGGGGTGATCGCAGTCGATGATGAGTGGGGCCTTTCCTTCAAGGTCGAGACCCACAACCACCCGAGCGCGCTCGAGCCGTACGGCGGGGCTGGCACCGGGATCGGCGGGGTGATCCGCGATACCCTCGGCACCGGCCTCGGCGCTCGTCCCGTACTGAACACCGACGTCTTCTGTTTCGCGCCCCTCGACATCTCCCCCGTGCAGCTCCCCCCCGGCACCCTCGCGCCGAGTCGCCTGCTCGCGGGGGTGGTCGCCGGCGTCCGCGACTACGGCAATCGCATGGGGATCCCGACCGCGAACGGGGCGATCCTCTTCCACCCCGGATACGTCGGGAATCCGCTCGTCTTCGCCGGTTCGGTCGGAGTGATCCGCCGGAGACACGTCGACAAAGAGGTGCTCCCCGAGGACCGGATCGTCGCGATCGGCGGCCGGACCGGGCGCGATGGGATCCATGGCGCGACCTTCAGCTCGCGGGAGCTCAGCGAGGAATCCGAGACCGTCTCGGGGGGTGCTGTGCAGATCGGCAATCCGATCGAAGAAAAGAAGGTGCTCGACGCTCTCCTCCGGGCTCGCGACGAGGGTCTCTACCGCTCGGTGACCGATTGCGGCGCGGGAGGATTTTCGAGCGCAGTGGGGGAGATGGGAGCGCAGACGGGCGCGGTGGTCCATCTCGACCGTGCACCGCTGAAGTACCCCGGTCTCACCGCGACTGAGATCTGGATCTCGGAGGCCCAGGAGCGGATGGTTCTCGCGGTCCCACCCGAACGGCTCGAGAGACTCTTCGCGATCCTCGAGGAGGAAGAGGTGGAGGGGTGCGACCTCGGCACTTTTGCCTCCGATGGAATGCTGCGTCTCCATCACGAGGGGGAGCTCGTCGGCGAACTCGCCTGCTCCTTCCTCCACGACGGACGACCGAAGACCACGCACCGCGCCACCCGACCGGTTCGCCCATCCATCGTGCTTCCGGACGAGAGCATCTCCCCGTTCGAACTTCTCCCCACCCTCCTCGCGCACGGCAGTATCGCGAGCAAGGAGCGGGTGATCCGCCAGTACGATCACGAAGTCCAGGGGCAGCTCGTCCTCCGGCCGCTCGCGGGAGCAGATCTCGACGCGCCGATGGACGGTTGCGCCCTCGACCCGACCGGCGACCAATCCCACACCGCAGTGATCTCCTGCGGAATCACTCCGCTGGTCGGGGAGATCGATCCGTGGCAGATGGGAGCGTGGTCGGTCGACGAGGCGCTGCGCAACGCCATCGCGAGCGGGGGGACTCTGGACCGCGTCGCACTGCTCGACAACTTCGCCTGGGGTGACGTCCGGAATCCGGCGAACCTGGGGGCGCTCATCGAGTGTTCTCGCGGGGCGGCTGCGGCGGCCCTCGCTTGTGGAGCCCCCTTTGTCTCGGGCAAGGACTCGCTCCACAACACGTATCGATCGGGAGGGGTCGCCCGGTCGATCCCGGGAACCCTGCTCATCTCCGCACTCAGTGTCGCCCCCGGACGACCGCGCGCTCCCGGGAGCGATCTCAAGCGGGTCGGGACAGCGCTCCTCCACGTGGGTCCTGCTCCGTCCGGCATCGGAGGGAGCCACGCCGAGTGGATCATGGGCGGATCGGGGGGAACCGTCCCCGAGTGGCAGCCCGATCTCGCCGCGCGCCTGCTTCGGTTCGTCGAGGCCCGAATCGCCGACGGTACAGTTCTCGCCGTGCACGACATTTCGGATGGAGGCTTGGCGGTCGCCGCCGCGGAGATGGCGTTCGGAGGCGATGGGGTCGGGCTCGCGCTCGATCTCAGTGCGCTCGCCGGAGAGGCGAGCGATGTGACGCCGGCGAGCCTGCTGTTCGGCGAAGGGCCGCATCGATTCCTGGTCGAGATCGATCGCCACTCGGTCGAGCGATTCTCGGCCGGAGCCGCTGACGTTCCGATCACTGAGATCGGAGAATGCATCGCCCGAGACCAATTCGTGATTCGCACGAACGGCGAAGAGTGGATCCGTTCCACGGTCCCCGATCTGAAGCGAGTCTGGTGCGGCGCGTTCGCCGCCGTCTGGCCGGAGGAGTCGTGATGAAATCCGCGATGAATTCGAGGCCACCCCTCGCTGTCGTGCTCCGCTCCGCGGGGACGAATTGCGATCGGGAGACGGTACGAGCGCTCGAGCTCGCTGGAGCGAGGGTCGAGTCGATCCATGTCAACCGGCTCGCGGCGGAACCGGAGCGGCTCGCCGAGGCCGCGATGCTTGCGATTCCCGGCGGCTTCACCTTCGGCGACGATGTCGCATCGGGCGCGGTCCTCGCTCACATCATCGACCGCAAGCTGCGCGCTCCACTCGAGCGATTCATCGCCGACGGAAAGCTGGTCATCGGAATCTGCAACGGGTTCCAGATCCTGGTCCGGCTCGGGATCCTCCCCGACGGGCCGGGACGTGCCGCTCTTCTCCCGAACCATTCCGGTCGCTTCGAGGATCGTTGGGTGAGGCTCCGGAGCGGACCTCGACCGACTCCATGGTTCGACGCGGAGACCGAGTATTTCGTCCCCGTCGCTCACGCAGAGGGACGTTTTGCTTGGTTCCCCGAGGGAGAGGATGTGCCATTCCCGAGCGATCAGGTGGCATTCCGATATCAGGGGGACGACGACCCCCCCCGGTATCCAGCGAACCCGAACGGTTCCTTCGAGGCGATCGCAGGGGTGACGAACCCCGCAGGGAACGTCCTTGGTCTGATGCCGCATCCGGAGCGATTCCTCGTCCCTGAGCACCATCCTGCGTGGATGCGCTATCGCCGTGCCGATGGCTCGCCGCCGGAGGAGTCCGATCTTCCGGTCCCTCTCGGGCTCGAGATCTACCGCCGCGCGGTAGCATCTCTCGGCTAGATCCTCTCGATTCCCACCTCGGCTCAGCCGAGCCGATGTTCAAGACTGGCCCCTTTCCGTCCGAAGAGTGGATGGACTCTCACTCCGCGTGAGGGCCAGGAAGGGTGGTCGAGATGGTTCGGTGGATCCGCGGTTTCGCGATCGCGACTGCGGTCACAGTGGCGCTGGGAGGCGGAATCGGCTGCGGAACCGGGGGCATCTCCGAGGGTCGGCACGCCGAGAGCGCCAGGGACGGTGCACGGCTCCCGCTCGAACCCGAGGTACGCCCCGCCTCGTTCACCTCCCCGGAGTCGGACGGACCGACCGTCGACGCGATCTTCCCCGCGCGCAGCGGTCGAGGCACCTTCTACGTCGACTATCGCGTGACCGGTGTCCGGGGGCCCGCCGATCGAGTCGAACTCTGGGTGACCCCCGACCAGGGGGCGCACTGGCGACTCCTCGGATACGACCAGGACTGCCGGTCCCCGCACGAGGTGACGCTCGACGATGGCGACTGGGGACTGTGGTGGGTCGCTGGTGCGGGAGACGTACGTGGTGAGTATCCCGGTCCCGGAGACGCCCCCTCCCGGTGGATCACCGTCGACACCACGCCTCCCACGATCACATTCGAGGCCGAGCGAGTGTGGGCGGAGTCGACCGCCGATGGCGGCCAGATCACCGTGGTCGAGGTCCCGTTCCGCGTCGAGGACCCTCATCTCGATCCGAGCAGCATCCACTGCGAGGTGATGAGAGAAAACGGCCCGTGGCGACCCGCTGAGGTCTCGGAGATGGCACTGCGCACTCGAGTCCCGGCTGGTACGACGATGATCCGCATACGCGCCCGCGCCTGGGACGAACTCGGACACACGGCGACCGAGGAGACGACGATCCGACCCACGGACTATCTCGAACCCCCGAGCATCGCTTTCGTCGATCCTCCCCGTGACTGGATCGGTCAGGGAAACGTGCTCCGGCTCGGTTGGCGTGGGGCTTGGCCGTCCTACCCGAACGCCAGCGCAGTGCTCGAACTCCGCACCGACGGATCGGAGTGGCGATCGATCGCCGCCGATCTGCCCGTCACCGGCAGCCATTCGTGGCGGGTTCCGAGCATCTCCGGTGATACCGCGAGGCTGCGCGTCCGACTGGTCGGCGGGAGCGCGGGCGAGGAGTCGCCTGCTGACACTGCGATCCTCCGGATCGACACCACCGCTCCGACCGCTCGACTGCTCGCTCCATCCGAGGGGCGTGGCGCGGAGATCCCGCTCCTCGTCGAGTCCGGGGACTGGGGCGGATCTGGGGTCGAGACCTTCGTCCTGTGGCGATGGGATGGCACTCGCTGGGCATCGATGGGAGAGGCCCCGGCGGGGCCGTCGATTCAGTTCCGTCCCGGCGAGGTCGGAGAGCAGATCCTCTGGCTCGTCGCTCGCGATGCCGCGGGACTCGAGAGCGAAGGACCGCCGGTCGACCTCACGCATGCATTTACTCTGCTCGTTCGGGAGGACCGGAGGCAGATCGAACTCATCTCCTTCCAGAGCGGGGGGAGCTACCCCGCGGGAGGACGACATCTCGTTTTCTTCCGGTGGCACGGGGGTGACGACTTCGGGGTCGTCGTTCACCTCGAGTGGAGCCCCGATGATGGCGCGAACTGGGTCCGTCGAGGATCCGTGCCGGCGCGGGTCGGCCGAGTCGAGCTCGAGCTCCCACGCGAGGAGGTCGCCGCGGCGCGTGTGCGCGTCGTCGCCGAGGAGGTCGGCGGGCTGCGGTCCGAGCATCGCAGCGCGATGCCATTTCGGGTCGATGCAAGAGCCCCCGAAGTCGAGGTCACGGCCGTAGTACCCGACACCGGCAAGGGAACCGAAGTACATTTCGAGTTCCACGGGGACCGGTCGGACCCGGTCGCACGCGTCATTCTCTACCATCGCAAACCGGGTGAACCGCGCTGGCGACGCTTCCCTACCGACTTCACCCCTCGATCACCGCTGCGAGTCGAATTGCCACCCGGTTCAGCGGTGGAGCTGCGGGCGGTGGACGGCGCCGGGAATGAGGGGACCGCTCCCAACGCCGGGGTTGTGCCACGTACCGACCTGTATTCGCCGCTGCCCCCCGGGAAACCGTCGCTCGAGCTCCTCACGAAGGGCGGGAGATCCCTGATCGGGGGATCCCGTCACTACGTCTTCTGGAAGAGCGCGGGAGCGGTGACCGGTACCGTTCGGCTCGATGAGCGGATCGGGATCGACGGTTCGTGGACCCCGATCGCGCGCGAACTTCCCACGGACGGGCGCGTGCTCTGGACCGCCCCCGAGGAGGACGGGACTCGAGTCTGGCTCCGCGTGGCGATGACGGGGCTGGAGGGCGAGGTCCACGCCGCCGTCGACGAGCCCTTCACGATCGATGGAAGCGTGCCGACCGCACTCTTCATGGGGCCCGAGCGATCGCGGGGGCGTTACACCATCTTCGAAGCGAGAGTTGCGGACCAAGATGGGATCGAGAGGCTCGAGGCGTGGGTGCGTCACGTGTCGATGCCGAAGTGGCGTCGAGTCGCCGAGTCTCGTGTCGGCCAGCTACTGCGCGCTGAGCTCGAGGACGGGATGTACCATGTGGTACTCGTTGCCATCGACCGCGCGGGAAATCGGAGTGAGACTCCGACCGTCGGTGGTGAGGGACAGGGGAACCTGCTCGTCGACACCGTGCCACCGTCCCTCATCGTCGACGAGCCGGGGGACGATCGTCGGCTCTTCAAACGCGGGGGGACCCTCATCGTTCGACCGCGCGTCACCGATGCGAACCTCAGTCCATTCCCCCTCGCGTTCCGCACCATCGTCGATGGCACACTCGAGGGGAAGGAACTGAAACGCTTCCACCCGAACGCGACCGAGTTCGCCTGGGTGCTCCCGACACGTCCCGGGGTCCACACCCTCGAGGTGATCGCCGAGGACCTGGCGGGGAACCGCGCGATACAGCGCATCCCCGTCACCGTGATCCCGACACCGCCGCGACCCTTGCTCGTCACCGATCCTGGGGGAGAGGTGCTCGCGGCCGGCGAGGAATTCTCCCTCGCGTGGACGTGTGAAGGGGTCGAGCCCGAGTGGCGAGGGGTCCGTCTCGAGATCACGACCGACGGAACTCGGTGGGACACGATCCTCGAGGCGCAGCCGGCGGACGGATCGGGGACCTGGCAGCTCCCCACCGTCGACTCCAATCGCTGTCGCCTCCGCATCCTGGTGACCGCCCCGGACGGGATGCGAGGCTCCTCGGAGACCGGGCCGTTCACGATTTCGTCCTCACCTCCGAAGGTCCGGGCGGGGGGAATTCGACCGGCGCAGAGAGACTGACACGGGGGCTTCTCCTCCTCCTTCTTCCATCCTGTCGTCCTCTCTCCGGGCACCTTGCTCCCCAATCCCCTCAGGAGACCCCTGTTCTCGATGTGCGGTGACGACGAGGGACGAGGCGTCGATACGCGTCCGGCGCGGGACTCCTTCACTCCAGTCCGGTACCATGCGCCGGTCGCCCGGGGAGGGGAGGGGAGATTGCGTCCGGCCCGTACGGAGAGTGTCCTCGAGGCCATCAGTCTCGGGCCCGCGATCTTCAGCATTCTGATCCTGCTCCCAGTCGTCTCGGGGTGTCAGGACTGGGGGAACATACGTCCCCCTGAGCCAGAGACGATCCTCGAGCCGACCGAGGTACCGCTTCTCGTGCCGATCTCGATGGGTCCGGGGAAGCGGGCGCGCTTCGTCTCCGCACTCCCCCGACTGAAGGTCCGAGCCGCCCGTTCCCAGCTGCTCGTGTGGCACTCACTCCCCGGGACGTCCGATTGGAGCAGTGTCGAGCGGGAGGGGGATGGATCCAGCGGTTGGATCGACCTCTCGGCGGTAGGGGTCCATCTTCTCGCCGCGGCGCCGGCGGGTTCGCTCCCCGCGTCCGCGTCGGTCCAGATCACCGTGGATCGAGAGCCGCCATCCCTCGAGGTCCGATTCGAGAAGATGCGGAACTCCTCGCTGGCGGGGGCCTACTTCCGCCTCCACTGGCGCGCCGAGGATCCCAGGATCCGCGCCCGTGGTGTACGTCTCGAGTGGCGCGACCCGGTGATCGGAGAGTGGCAAGCCATCGCATCCGATCTCCGCTCCTCCGGAGTTCTCCAAGTGCCCTATCCTGCGGGGGACCTCGCCTCGCATCGGATCCGATTGATCGCCTCCGATCTCGCCGGGAACGAGACCAAGATCGAGGTGGGGCTCGGGGAGGCGTTCGACCGGATCAAGTGGCGAGCGGGAGCCGATGCTCCGATCGGGGCGATGAGCGATCGGACGACTTCAGGTTTGCAGCGGCATGACCCCACTCCCGGAGGACCGCCGGCCCCGACCGCCGAGAGCCCGACGACGGTAACCCCGACCGGCGCATCCCCGACTGGCGTGATTCCGACCGCCGCGATCCCGTGGCCGGTGCGCCCCGGCGAATGGATCGCGGGGGGAGAGCGGCTCCCGGCGCCGGTCCGCGGACCCGTCCACCTGCTCGCTCCCGACGGGACCAGCCGCCTGCTCCCGCGCGAAGGAAACACCATCTTGCTCCCACGGGAGACCGGCTTCCCGTACCGGCTCGAGGGGGGCGGGCGTCGCTCTCCCGAGTTCACACTCGATTCCGACGCGCCCGAAGTTCGGCTGACGAAGGCGCAGCCCGGCCGCGAAACGGTGGTGCTCGAGTGGTCGGTGACCGATCTCGCCGAAGTGGGTGGGGTCCGAACGCTCCTGCGGGTCGAGGGGGACGCCGGGGTTCTCCCCACGATCGAGTTGGTGGCGTCCCCTCAGACGGTTCCGCTCCGGCCGGGGGCGTACCGCTTGCTGATCGAGGCTCGCGATGCGCGGGGGAACTCCGCGCATACCGAGACGATGGCCGTGCGGATCGGAGAAGTACCCCCCGGAGTGCGCGATCTCACCGGCGAAACGATCGCCGGCGGCAGGAGCCGCTACCTCCTCCTCGATTCCGGCGGGGCGAATGGAACGATCGAGCTGCGGGCGCGGAAGATCCCGGAGGGGGAAGTGTTCGAGATCGGTCGGGTCGATGCGGGAACGCGGATGATCCTCTGGGAAGTCCCCCCGATCGACGGCGAGTTCCAACTGGAGATCGCATGGAACGGTGCAGCGGGGGAACCGCGCGTGAGACTGCTGAACCCCACGTTCCGGATCGATGCGACCCCGCCGCGTTGCGAAGTCGTGCTCGCCCGCGCAGATGTCCAGGACACGATCCGGGCCGAGCTACGCGGCGAGCCGGGGATCGAACTGATCGGACTTCATCGCCGTCGCGGGAATGACCTTCCTTGGGAGACCCTGCGCGATGGATGGCTCGCGGTGCCCGGCGGAGAAGCCGAAGGCGGAGACGGCCTCGTCGTCGAGGTGGACACGCTCTCCTGGGACGAGGGAGAGTGGTGGGTCGGCGCGCTCCTCCGCGATTCGAGAGGGATCCTCGGCGAAGAACCTCACCTGTTTCCGGCGATCCGGGTCGACCGTACACCTCCCTTGCTCGGCGAGCTCCAGCTCCCCCCGGCCCACGAAGGGGTGCCCCTCCGGGACGTGCTAAAGCTCGAGGAAGCCCCGGCCACCCACGCGGTGACCTGGATCGGACCGGATGGAGCTCGGTCGATCACGGTCGACCTGGTGCCTCGGGGGGATGGGATCTCCATCGATCTTTCCGGTCTCCCGGCTGGAGATGGACGCCTCGAGATTCGCGTAGCGGATGCGGCGGGGAACGAGAGCACCGTCATCCGTGACCTCGTGGTGCGGCCGGCACTCCGCTCGCCGCTGGTGATCCTGCCCGCGGGTTCGGCGGTGCCGCCTGGGGACGAAATCTTCATCGAAGTGCCGCTCGCTCCCGATCACCCCGACACCGGGAGTACGGACGGAGAGGGGAGCCCGGAACTCCGACTCCTCGACGAGAGGGGAAATCTCCGAGCGCAGTGGCCCCTCGCGCAGGGACGTCGAGTCTCGATCGTCGCCCCCAGGGTCGCGGGAAACTACCGGGTCGAGGCGGGTCCGCGCGGTGGCGTTCCGTTCCGCGGTGGAGTGGTGAGTTTCCGAGTCGATCCTTCGATCGACCCGGAGGAGCGGATCCGGGAGCTGGTGATCTCGGTGCGCGATTGGGAGGGGCGCCGCCATCGCGGGGTGCCGACGGCGAGTCTCGAAGGGGAGCGGCGAGCGCTCATCGAGGAGATTGGGCACGAACTCGAGCTCGATGCCCGATCGGAGCGTTTGCGTCGTGCGATCGCTCGCCTCCACCTCGGGGCCGTCCCGCCACGGCGCGACCTCGCGGCGGAGGTCCTGAACGAGGGGCTCCGTCTCCCTCTCGGCGATGCGGCGCGGGCAGCGCTCCTCAACGACTTGGCGGTCCTCACCCTCGCCACCGACGAGGTTCGGGCGTGGGAACTCCTCCGCCTCGCGGTGAAACTAGACCCGACCGCGGGCCGACACCGGAATCTTGGAGACGTCTCGCTGCGTCTCGGCCGGACTCTGGAAGCGACGATCGAGTACGCCGCCGCGGTGACGACCGATCCGAGCGAAACCACAGCACGGGAGCGGTGGGCGCGCGCGGCGGCCCGCCTCGGGCCGCAGGACCGTGAGTCTGCGCGCCGGACGCTCGACGGTTGGATCGAACGGGGCCTGGTCTCCCAGGTCGATGCGGAACATTTGCGGAGCATCGTCGACGGTCGGTCGGGCGACACGTGGTGAGCCGTTCCACCATCACTTCCCGACCGTGGCAGGAGACACCTCACGACAGTGCGGCGGCGAACTCTCTGGCGACGGCGCTCGGAACCCCACCCGCGGTGGCAGCGCTCCTCTGGCAACGTGGGGTGCGGGAGATCGACGACGCCCGCGCGTTCCTCCGTCCGAGCCTGCTCGACCTCCATCCTCCGGCGGTGATCCCTGACCTCGAGCGCGCGGTCGAGACGATTCTCGCGGCCGGGGAGCGCGGCGCTCCGATCTGCATCTACGGGGACTACGATGTCGATGGAGTCTCCGGGACGGCGATCCTCGTGGAAGCGCTCGGTCATCTCGGCATCGAGGCCCGGAGCTACATCCCTCACCGAATCGACGAAGGGTACGGGCTCAACTGCGATGCGATCCGACACTTGCGCGCAAGTGGTGTCGAACTCCTGATCACCGTGGATGGCGGCGCGAACGACCGGGAAGAGCACGCACTCGCGCGGGAGCTCGGACTCGAGATCATCGTCACCGACCATCACCCGATCGAGGGTGCACTACCGGATCTCACTCTTGTCCACCCCGGACGACCCGATGCGTCGGGGGTGAGCGCTCGTCTCTGCGGGGCGGGAGTCGCGTACAAGCTGGCCTGGGGACTCGGACAGGCGGCGGCGGGGGGAGAAAAGGTCGAGCCGCGCTATCGTTCCTTCCTCGAGGAGGCGCTCGCGCTCGCGGCGCTCGGCACCGTCGCCGATGTCGTGCCGCTCCTGGGCGAAAACCGTGCGATCGTCGCCCACGGGCTCCGGGCGATCGCTCGCTCCGAACGTCCCGGACTCTGCGCGCTCCTCGAAGTCTGCCGGATCGAGCCCTCCCAGATCGAAGCATCCGACATCGGGTTCCGACTCGCGCCCCACCTGAATGCCGCGGGGCGGATGGGCGAGGTCGAACTCGCGCTCGAAATCCTTCTCACCCGTGATTCCGGACGCGGACGCCAGCTCGCCACCACCCTCGCCGGCCTGAACCGACAGCGAAAAGGAGTCGAGCGAGCGATGTTCGATGATTGCGTGGAGGAGATCGAAGCCGGGTCCCATCCGCCGGGACACGGACCTCTCCTCTTCGCGCGAGAGGGGTGGCACGCGGGAGTGGCGGGAATCGTCGCATCCCGGCTCGTGGAGAAGCTCGAGCGCCCGGTCTTCGTCGTCGCCCTCGACACGGTGATCGGCCGCGGCTCCGCGCGCAGCCTCGCCGAGCGGCCGCTCACCGCCCTGTACGATCGGTTGCGGGGGGAGGTCCGATCGATCGGCGGGCACGCATTCGCCGGTGGGGTGACCCTGGAACCGGGGCAGATCGCAGGGTTTCGATCGGCCATCGAAGGGTGCGCGGAGATCGTCGGAGATGAACCCCTCCCTCCTCGAGAGTACGATCTGGCGGTGGACGGCTCGAGCGCGACGCTCGGCCTCGCCCGCGGGATCGCAGCCCTCGCTCCCTTCGGTGCGGGGAATCCCGAACCGATCCTTCGTATCGACGGCCTCACCCTCGAGGGGTCGCCGAGGCTGGTCGGGAAGTTCGAGGAGCACCTCCAGGTGCGGTTGCGACACCCCGGGGGGATCCTCGACGGAATTTGGTTCCGAGGGGCCGCTCGGGCCGGGGAATTCTCCCGGGCGCGGGGCCCGATCTCCGTGATCGGTGTGATCACCGAAGATCGCTACCGCGGGGTCGTACGAGTGCGCCTTCGCATCGTCGACGTCGCTCCGTAGCCCTCCCCCGAGCGCCGGGACAACCGACAATCCTTGTCGCAGGCGACGCGCTTCGGCGAGTACCGAGTGACGCTCCGTGTCCATCGCCCGGTTTCGGACGTATGGACCCGACTCGGGACTCCTTGCGCAAACCCCGCCAAGCTCAAGACTTGCTCCGAAATTGTGGATCGACTTCGGTCCTGGCCCCCCCGTTGCCGAGAGAGTGAGTGAAAGAGGGGGAGTCCCTTCGCGACGGAGAGTCGTGCGGGGGACGACCAGGTCGCACGGGGCGGCCGGGCGCTCTTTCAATCGACCACGTCACTCTTCGTCCGCAGAAAGGACTTTCTAGTGATGCAGCAGCGCAGTCAGGGTTTCACCCTCATCGAGCTGATGATCGTCGTCGCGATCATCGCGATCATCTCGGCAATCGCGATTCCGAGTCTCCTGTCGGCTCGGATCTCGGGCAACGAAGCGTCGGCGATCTCCTCGCTCCGCACGCTGAGCACCGTCAGTGAGCAGTACCGCAGCCGCTTCGGGGAATACCCGGGTGCGACGACCGGTGCTGGCCTCGCCGACCTCTCGAACGTGGCGCTCCAGCCGGCGCCGTACATCGACGGAACCCTCGGGGCAGGCCTGAAGAGCGGTTTCGGCTTCGTCTACAACGGCGCGATCAACACCTGGGACTGCACCGGCACTCCCACGAACAACAACGTCGGGGTCCGAAGCTTCTTCTGCGACCAGTCCGGCGTCATCCGAGTCGAATCGGACTTCTGGGCCAACGGCGCTGCGACCGTGGCAAGCCCGGCGATCGACTAGTCGTCCTTCGCCTCGACACGTCCCCTCGGGGCCTGGGAGAGGGGCAAATGCCTCCCTCCCAGGCCCTTCTTTCGCGGATCGAGGGCGTTGTCGCGGCCGCGAATTCTGGGAGTTGAAAGGGATTACTTGACGTACTGGCGGAGTCCATCCGAGTCTTCACACAGCGGCCGGGATCATGGGATCGGACGGTCCGAGAACATCTTCCCTGAACAAGGAGTCCATGGCATGAGCCGGAACCAAGGCTTCACTCTGATCGAACTGATGATCGTCGTTGCGATCATCGCGATCATCTCTGCGATCGCCATTCCGAGCCTTCTGAACGCGCGAATCTCTGGCAACGAAGCATCAGCGATCGCATCCCTTCGTACCCTGAGCACCGTCAGTGAGCAGTACCGCGGTCGTTTCGCCGAGTATCCGGGCGCGACTACGGGCGCCGGCCTCGCCGACCTGGCCAACGTCGCGCTCCAACCGGCGCCGTACATCGACGGCACCCTCGGGGCTGGTCTGAAGAGCGGTTTCGGCTTCGTGTACAACGGCGCCTTGAACACGTGGGACTGCACCTGTGCCCCCACGAACAACAACGTCGGCGTGCGCAGCTTCTTCTGCGACCAGTCCGGGGTGATCCGCGTCGAGGCGGACTTCTGGGCCAACGGTGCTGCGACTGTGGCGAGCCCGGCTATCGACTAGTCGAGTTCCCACACGGCAGAAAATCTTCGACATTTCGGGCCGAGGTGCACACGCGCCTCGGCCCGTTGCGATGACTCGACTTCGCTCCTTCACTCCCTCACTCGAGGATCTGCGACGTGGACAACGCGACACGGCCCCGAGCTCTTCCCTCGATCTACATCCCAGCGGCAGGGGGAGACCGCATCGAAGCGGACTCCCGGCCCAACGGTGCTGCGCCCGTCGCGCACCCTGCGATCGACTGATCCGAGGCGATCGAACCTGATTTCGCGAGAGCGGAGCGAGGAACCTGGGTACCCCGCCCCGCTCCCTCACATCTCCACCCTCCGTTGACAGGGACCCCCCGCCATTTACCATCGCCCGGGACTCTGCCCCAGACCCGACTGACGGGCATGGAAGGACCGCCGTGGCGCTCCCCGGACGACTGGCTCCCAGCATCCTCTCATCCGACTTCTCTCGTCTCGCCGAGGAGATCGATGTGGTCGAGCGAGCGGGCGCGGATTGGATCCATGTCGATGTGATGGACGGCCACTTCGTGCCGAACCTCACCATCGGTGCTCCGGTGGTCCGTTCGATCCGCCCCTGCACCTCGCTCCCCCTCGACGTCCACCTGATGATCGAGGAACCGGGGCGATACCTCGACGACTTCATCAAAGCCGGCGCCGACTGGGTGTCGTTCCACATCGAGGCGGAGCCGAATCCCCAGCCTTTCCTCCGCCGGATCCGCGAGGCAGGACGACGCGGAGGGCTCGCCCTCAAGCCGGGGACCTCGATCGATGCAGTCCTCCCGTACATCGATGATTGCGACCTGGTGCTCGTGATGACCGTCGAGCCGGGGTTCGGCGGGCAGTCCTTCCAGGTGGAGCCGCTCGCGAAGATCGCCCCGTTGCGGGAAGCCGCGATGCGCAGCAACCGCGAGATCGAGATCCAAGTCGACGGCGGGATCGACCTCGAAACTCTCCCGCGGGCGCTCGAAGCGGGAGCGAACGTATTCGTGGCCGGCAGCGCGGTCTACGGGGCTCCCGACGTCGCGGCCCGAATCGCGGAGTTCCGCTCCCTGCTCGTGCGGACCGAGGAAGGGATTCGATGAACGAAGGACGTCGCGATCGCGACAGCAGATTCCGCCGCAAGCGCGAGATGCCGAGCGGACTGTGGATTCGCTGCACCGGCTGCGGGAAGATCGTCTACAAGAGCCTCGTTCTCGAGCGGGGGAATGTTTGCCCCGAGTGCAACTTCCATTTCGACATCCCGAGCGATGAGCGGATTCGCCTCCTCTGCGATCCGGATACGTTTCACGAGCAGTTCGGCGATCTCGAGTCGGTCGACCCCCTCGAATTCGTCGCCCGCCGCCCCTACAAGGAGAGACTCGACGAGGTGCAGGCGAAGACCGGTCTGAAGGAAGCGTGTGTGATCGGTCGGGCCGAGCTCGGCGGAATGCCGTTCGTGCTCGGCGTGAGCGATCCTCGGTTCCTGATGGGGAGCATGGGATCGGTGGTGGGGGAGAAGATCACCCGGGGGATCGATCTCGCCCGCGATCTGCACCAGCCGTTCATCTTCGTTTCCGGCTCGGGGGGCGGGGCGCGCATGGACGAGGGGATGTTCTCCCTGATGCAGATGGCGAAGACGTCGGCGGCGCTCCAGCGATTCAGCGAATCGGGGGGCCTCTTCATCTCGCTCCTGACGAACCCGACGATGGGGGGGGCGA